>CALVBV010000015.1 GCA_944325815.1 Candidatus Gastranaerophilales bacterium | reverse complement strand
TGTAAGATTTATATTTTTTCCCTTTTTAATCCCTTTTCCCTTTTCCGCTTGCCTTTTTACAAGCGGTTTTTTTTATTCAAAAACGGCGCCTTTTAAAAGGCGCCAGCAAAAGTTAAACCATACCCTCCTTTACAGCCTTTACGGCAGCCTGAACTCTGTCATTTACGCACATTTTTTGCAAAATCGAACAAACATGCGCCTTTGCAGTATGAACACTGACTATTAGCTCTTTGGCAATCTCTGTATTGCTTTTACCGTCAACTAAATGTTTCAGAACTTCGTATTCTCTCTCCGTAAGCGGAACTCTGCCTTCATCAGAAGACTTGTCATGCAATATCCCCAATGTTTCTTGTTTTGGGAAAGAATCGAGTACTTTTCGCGCAATCATCGGGTCGAGCCAGCAGACACCCTTTTTTACATCCCTTATTACATCCGCGAGTTTTGATGGATCAATATCTTTTAAACAATATGCCATTGCGCCTGATGATAATGCTGCTATTACCTCCTCTTCTCTGTCGTGAGAAGTTAAAGCTATAACCTTAATATTCTTATTCATCTCATTGACTTTTACTGTAGCCTCTATACCATTCATGCCGGCCAGACCTAAATCCATTAATACAATATCCGGATTATGCTGCTCTATTAACTTTAGCCCGTCCAGAGCATTGTCACTCTCGGCCACTACATCAATATCTTCATTTGAATTTAATGCGCAGCGCAAACCAACTCTTGTTAATTTAAAATCCTCAATAATAATTACGCTGATTGTCTCTGTACTTACGGCTGCTGTGCTCATTTAGAACCCTCCTATTTCTTATTTACAAATCTATTTAATAATACACACAGCCCGCCGTATATTACCCGACTAACTAATATTTATTACACATATCCATTAATAAGTTCCACAACCTCGCAAATTGAATAATTATCCTTGCAGACGTAAATATTCTTATTTGTTTTTTTCATAACAAAATCAAGCGATTTTCCATCAAGAAACAAATTACTAAAAGGTTTCAGCATAATAGCCGGAACTATGATATAATCAGCTTCTATATCTTTTATTGTATTAATTAAATCCTCTGAGGTTATAAGCCCCGCAACAGTGATATTTTTGCCCCAATAAGTTGATTTTACGGGCTTTATAATGACATTTAAATTTTCTATTTTATTTAGTTTGGCGGATATATAACTAAACGCGCTTTTTGCAGCCTCTGAGCATGCAAAACAAAGGGTTAAATTTTTATTTATTTTCTCCGGCAATTTGAAAGAATCAAAATCGTCCATAAGCGTTCTTAATGAACCAACTCCGTCATCAAGCTGCGAGAAGCTGCCATAATATGCGGCAGGCGGAATCTCTTTTTCCGCAAGCAGAAAAAACTCGTCAGAACAGCATACTTTATCATATCCGGATGCAATCTCTATTGTCTCTTCTGCGACTTTTTTATCTACGGTTTTAAGCTCGTTTTTTCGGAACTGCGTAACTCCTACAGGGACTATTGCAACAGATAAAAGCGCTGAATCTAAGGTTTTTAAATCCTCTAAAGTTCGTCTCAACTCGTCGCCGTCATTATATCCGGGACACAAAACAATCTGGGCATGGAATGGAATATCATTTTCTTTAAACCATCTCAAATTTTCCATAATCCTGCCGGCATTCGGATTTCGCAGCATCTTAACCCGTAAATCAGGATTTGTTGTATGAACCGAAATATAAAAAGGCCCCAAATGCAGACGCGAAATCCTGTCTTTATCATCATCCGTTAAGTTTGTTGTTGTTATATATGTTCCCTGCAAATAAGAGAGCCTGTAATCGTCATCTTTTATATAAAGAGTCTCTCTTAAACCCTTTGGCTGCTGGGCAACAAAACAAAATATACAATTATTTAAGCAGGGTTTTACTCTGTCAAACACCGCACTTTCAAATATTATGCCCAAATCCTCGTCATAATCTTTCTCCAGTTCGATTTCTTCTATCCCGCCATCCTTTTTTTGAATCTCTATTGTCATAAGCTCTGTTTTTTCAAAAAACTTATAATCAATCAAATCCTGCAATTTTTCGCCGTCTATTGAAAGCAGAATATCACCTTCCTGTATATCGAGCTCTTCCGCAATAGAGCCTTCTACAACTCCGCTAATGAGTGCAGGCATGCTCAAATCCCTCCAATAGCGATATAAAATTTTTGTACTCACAGGTAAGATTATCAAAAACCATCTTTGGATAGAAGGACAAATCTTTTGTCCTCAAAAGATTCTGAGTGTCAATTAAAATACTTTCGGCTTTTAATTTTAACTGACCTAAAAGTTCTTTCTGCTCGTTTGTATCCAATAAATCCAAACAGGCAAGCTTAATTCGGGCAAAGGTTAAAAATTGAACAGGATTCTCCAGCGGCGGTGACAACATTAGCCTTTTTATTTCCGTATCACCGTCCTTTGTTATCGAATAATACACGGAAGGACGGCCGCCCGTGGACATTGTCTTTTGGCTCTTTACAAAACCGCCTTTCTCTAAACGCGTTAATGCCGGCTTTATCGTTCCGTAACTCGGCGTTGTAAGAACCGAAAAATGCTCTCTAATCTCTTTTGAGATTCCATACATTGTTAAAACTTTATTTTTCAATTCAAATAATATTAAAAGCTCTATCATATATACCTATTCTAAATCGTTTCTGACTATTGCAATAAATTCTTTTGCAAGTCTTTCACTCCATTTTTTATCAGCCTCTTCTTCTATCACCTTTAATGCCTCATCTTTAGATAAAGCTTCTCTATACGGACGTTTTTCAAGCAATGCAAAATAAGAGTCTATTATTAATATAATCTGAGACTCAATAGGAATATTCTCTCCGGAAATTTGTCCGGGATACCCCGTGCCGTTCCAATTTTCATGGTGTTTCTCTATTATAGGAATAATGTCAACAATATTGCTTATGGGTTTCAAAATTTCCCTTGCACCTATTATCGGATGCTGTTTTATTGACATTTTATCTTCCTCTGTCAAAGGCTCTGTTTTGCGCAAAATCTCTTTGGGAAGCATTGTATTTCCTATATCATAAAGAAGTACTGCTATTTTTAATTTATCAATATCTTCTTTGGGTAAATCAAAACGTTTTGCAAGAAGCGACGCAATCTGCACTTTATTTTTTACAGCCCCTTGTGCATGATCAGGATTATAAGTAGACACCAGAGCATCCGCAACCTGATAAAGCTTCTCATTATTGATATTCATCTCCTGAAGTTTTTTTATAAACATCATGGATGTTGTTTCATCAAGAGGGATTCTGTGCTTGGATAAAATATCGATAAATGTATTAATTGCAACCTCCTGCCACGATGTTTCATAAGCAGGTTTTGCAACAGTTACTCTGTTTCTGCCATTCCGTTTTGACTCATACATTGCCTGATCCGTAAGTTCCAAAAGCTCTTCAATATCTTCTGAATGTTCTAAATACGTTGCAACACCCAGGCTTGCAGTAATATGTCCTATTTTATCCAGCTCAACGGCTTCTATTGCCTTTCTTATACGTTCTGCGGCCACAAGACCGCCTGCTGAGTCAACACCCGGCAGAATAAGGTTAAACTCTTCTCCGCCCATTCTTGCAGCGACATCAATTGAACGCGCATTACTCTTTAAAACCTCGGCAATTGCTTTTATTGCAATATCACCGTAATTGTGGCCGTAAACATCATTAATTTGTTTCAAATGATCCAAATCTAGCCCTATTACCGTAAATTTCTGGCCTTGGCGGTTAGAACGGACAGCTTCTTTTTTGATAAACTCTTCAAAATATCTTCTGTTATAAAGTCCGGTCATACTATCCGTAACAGCCTGTTCTTTTACTGCCTGAAATAAATCTGCAATAGTGATTGCAAGCTCTATCTGCTTTGCAAACAGACTTAAAAAATTTAATTCACTGTCACTTGTATCTTCTCTTGAGGAGAATACAAGCAATGAGCCGAAATGAACTTGTTTTGAAGTTAAAGGCACCAATATATATGATTTTATATTCACTTCCTGTAAAAAAGAAGCAACTCTGTCTTTTCTGAACGCAGGGACAAAACCGCAGACAAGGCTTAATAAATCACGGGATTTATATATTGTATTATTTGCAACGGCATCTTTTAATTCTTTTATATCCGGGAATTGCATTCTGTAATCTGACAAATCGCAGTTAAAATACTGTAAAAATTTATTGCTTATCTTAACTTTTGAATCCTCGCCAGATGATGCTACAACCTGAAGATAAGTACCATTATCATCATCCATCTGTTTTACAATAAAACTGAACATGTATCCCAAATCGCCCTGCAGGCTGTTTACAATTGCATTCAAAACGCTGGATAAAGGTTTTGAAGAGTTCATCATATCCCATATATGCTGTAAAGTAAGCATTTGGCGGTTTGCCCTATCCAGTTCTTTTGTTCTTAAAGCAATTTCTGCTTCCAGTTTGGCATTACGCTCATAAACTTCCAGAAGTGACTGCTTGCCTGAATATACACTTGATTCTACCTGATCCAGCTTATTTTTAAAATTTTTTATATTATCAAAAAAACCCACGTGAAATGTCCTCTGATTTATTGTTTTAGTATAACATATATCGAATAGAGGTTTCAATATCCCGAGGCCTTAATAAATAAAAAACCTCCTTGGCGGGAATTGAACCCACGGCCTCAGGCTTCGGAGACCTGCGCTCTATCCAACTGAGCTACAAGGAGGTGCTTTATCGTCAGCTTTTTCAAAAATCACCCGTATGTAATTTGTGGGTATTTTTTTTTATAATAATTTTGTTTTGCAATTGTAAAATTATTTTTACTTGTCGTTATTTTTGATTTTAAAAGTTCTATCCACAAAAACTATTTTTCTGGCCTTAGCACAATTGTATCACATTCTCTTGCTGAAATCCAGCTTTCACCAATATGGAATTGCAAAACTTCTCACAGACAATATAGTTGGTCTGACAATAAAATTGAAGCTTTCTGAATGGTTAATTAAATTTTAATTCATCTCTATCCATAGCTTGCTTAAGAATTGATTTTATATAAGTTTGGTATGGCATACCAAGTTTAGCTGCAATCTTCTTTGCTCTTTTTACTTCAAACTCAGACCAGCGGAAGTTGACGTTAACAGACTTTTTTATTTCTATTACATCTTTTTCAGCCTGTGCTTCAAATTCAAAAATTTTTTGTTCTTCTTCTGAACTCGGGATATAATCTGAAACTTCTGCGATACCTATATCAGGAATATTTACAGATTTTTTATCCATATAGACCTCCTTTGCTAAAAGCTGTTATCAACAAAATATCTTCATCTTTTAAATACGTATAAAAAACAGTAATATCATATTTTTCACTGTACGCTTCATATCGATTATATTGTTCATTATAAGCTTCATAAGTTTTTGTAAAATAAGCTGCTATGGCTTGTTACGGCATAATCAAATGCCTTATATACATATGATATTCATAATCATTTATTAACTCATTGTAATCAAGCTTTACTATAAACTTTTTGCCTTTTATTTTGAAAATTTGATACTTAGCTTTCATACTTATATTATAACGCATGTCAATACAATGTCAATACAGGATGAAAATAATACCGAGCGGATTATAAATAACTATATAATTAAAGCAATTTCAAACACTCGGATTTGTTTTATTTTTTATGCTAAAATTTTTATACCATCCGGCAAAAAGGCAAATTATTTTTTCAGGAGTTTTATATTATTAAAAAAGGAGTGTGTATGAAAGTTTTATGTACATCCGGTATTACAAATTTCACAGCACCGAGATTCAGAAGCAGAACCGAACAACAGATTAAAAATGAAGAACAAAGACTTGATAACGAATCAAGAAGCATTGAACGGCAAATAAACCAACTCAACAGAGAACAGGACAAAATTGAGCGTGAACAAAAAGACCTGGAAAAAGAGCTTGCTGACATACAAAAATAATTTTACATATCAAGCCCTAAATCAAGAGTCGGCGCCTTTGCTACAATAGCGCTTGAGGATATTATATCCACACCTGTCGATGCAATATCATGAACTGTTGCAAGATTTACATTACCGCTTGCTTCTACAATGGCTCTGCCTGCTATCAGCTTTACACACTCACGCATTTCCTCAGTTGTCATATTATCTAGCATTATTATATCAACACCGCAACTTAAAGCCTCTTTTACCTGTTCTATAGTATCGCACTCAACTTCAATTTTATGCGCATGGGAAATATGCTGTTTCAATTTTTCAACTGCTTTAGTAAGAGAGCCGGCAAATTTTATATGATTATCTTTTATCATTGCGCAATCAGAAAGATTAAATCGGTGTAAGCTTCCACCGCCCATTTTAACCGAATACTTTTCAAAAGCCCTAAAACCTGGGGTTGTTTTTCTCGTATCGACAATTTTTGCCTTATATTCACCAACGGCATTTTGATACTTATTTGTTTCCGTTGCAATTCCGCTCATTCTCTGTACATAGTTAAGCGCTGTTCTTTCACCCATAAGGATATACTTTGCAGGCCCTGATATATCGGCAATTTTATCTCCTTTTTTAATCTTATCACCGTCTTTGAAATAAAATTTTATTTCTATTTCGGGAGAAAGGATTCTAAAAACTGTCTCAAAGACATTTTTCCCGCAAAAAATCCCGTCAACACGAGTATTAAGAGAACAAGCCATTACGTCATCTTCACTTGTCAGATAATCGGTTGTTATATCTCCAAACCCGATATCTTCTTCAAGAGCATTTTTTACGTGTTCCTCTATAAAAAAATTATTAAGCATACGCCATCTCCCTGCCTTTTACCATTTCAGAATGTTTTGCAGCAGAATCTGTCCGGGTATAATCCGTTCTTGCGTGTGCCCCCCGGGATTCTTTACGTTCCAGAGCGCCTTCTATTATTAAAGATGCTGCTGTCAGCATATTTCTGTATTCATATTCCTCGGTACTTATACATTTTCTCCTGCGTTTGAAATTTCTTTTCATTTCACCAACCAGAGCAGAAGCCTTTTCCAATGATTCCTTTGAGCGAACTATTCCGGCATAATTCCACATTATATTTTTTAAATTATCCTTCAAAACATCTATGTTATAATCATTCTCACTTAAAGAACGTGAATATAAATCTATAACTTTTCTTATATGCTCATCAATCTTTTTGGGTGGTGTCAGATTCGCAAAAGAAAGATAATCCGCAAGTTCGTACGCACAAACTACACATTCCAGAAGAGAATTGCTTGCAAGCCTGTTCGCCCCCTGCAAGCCCGTAGATGCGCATTCTCCTACGGCATATAACCCCCTGATTGAAGTACGACCCTCAACAGTTGCCTTTATTCCTCCCATTGAATAATGTGCTGCAGGTGCAACCGGTATAGGTTTTTGGGAAATATCAATACCGTTTTCCTGACAACGCTTGGATATTGTAGGGAAACGATTAAATAATTTTTTGGAATCAATTACTGAAGCATTTAAAAACACATTAAACACATGATTTTTCTGCATTTCACTATAAATTGCCCTTGCAACAACATCCCTGGGTGCCAGTTCCCGCTTATCGTGATATTTTGACATAAACTGTTCACCGGTATTATTGACAAGTTTTGCGCCTTCCCCTCTTACTGCTTCGGATATCAAAAATCTGTTTTTGTTATCAGGGCTCAAAGCCAAAGCCGTCGGATGAAACTGGATAAATTCCATATCCTGAATAACCGCACCTGCATTATACGCTAAATCAATGCCGTCTGCCGTTGCACCCTCCGGATTTGTTGTAAATTTATAGAGCTGGCCGGCACCGCCTGTTGCAAGTACAACCGCAGCCGCATAAATAATTTCATGTTCGCCGGTAAGTTCATTATAGACAATAACGCCTTTACACTCGTTGTCATAATTTACCAAAAGCTCTACCGCCATTGTATGTTCCATAACAGAAATATTTTCTTCCAGAACCGCACGCCTTAAAGCTTCTGTAATACCGCGCCCTGTTGCATCCCCGCCTGAATGCAGAATCCTTTTTACACTGTGGGCGGCCTCTAATGTAAATGTTAAACTGCCGTCAGGATTTTTATCGAACTCCACTCCGTTTTCCATCAAATCGTTGATTACTTCGTCAGAGGCTTCTGATATAAATTCTACAGCTTTTCTGTCATTTAACCCGGCACCCGCTTTTAAAGTATCCTCAACGTGAGATTCTACACTGTCTTGAGGATTTTGATGCAATACTCCGACAATCCCTCCCTGAGCGTACATTGAATTACTCTCGCCGAGGGAAGATTTCGTTACTATTATAATTCCGTCAGGTAAATTTATCTGCTGCGAAATCTTTAATGCCGAATATAACCCGGCTGCGCCGCTTCCTACTACTACCACTGAATATTCGGAATATTTCATTATTCTGCACCCCTATGCCTGTCTTATTATTAATATTATTTTAAACCAAAAACAGAGATGAGAACATAAATTTATTATTAAGATTTGATTTCACAAATATATTACAACGGACGGATTTGTAATGTCAGCATTTTTGGATGCAAAGCATCATAAATAATTGAATCTTCTTCTTTTATTGTCGGTAAATATTCTTTAGCTTTTGCAACATCCGCTTCATATCCTTTTATATCACCGGAAAGCTTCTTTACCTTGGCTCTGTCCATATATGCACGGGGATTGTTTTTCTTCCTGTCTATTGCTAAATCCCATATACGCTGTGCTACATCATGACGCCCCAATGATACATAAAGTTCCGAAAGACAAGCATAACCGGCGTAAGCGGTAGAATCCGCATTCAATATTTCATTACAATATGATCCGGCAAGTTTATATCTGCCCCTCTCTTTTAAAAGCATTGCCACTGTTAAGTTATCCATAAAACTAATTTTTCCGGAGTGCAAAAAATCATCCAGCGCACCGCTAAAATCACCTGCGAAAAGTTTTATCTGCGCCCGCTCTTTATACAGACTATTTAATTCTTCATCTGATATATAAGCAGGGACGGATGATATTGCTTTATTCATCTCGGCAACGGCACGTTCCGGATTTTTTTTATACATTTTTGCAAGATATATAGCATTGTTTCGATAAAAAATATAATCATTAACTTCTGTCGGACGCATTATCTTGGCGGTAAAATACTTTACATGATTACCCCAGAAACACATTTGCAAAAATTTATTGCCCGGCGGAGTACAAAGCCATGCGACAAAGATAAAGCCGGCAATAATCCAGCTTAGCAGCTTTATATCATCTTTACGGCTGGGTTTGTTGAAATTTTTTATCATTCTATAACTCTCTTTCTCTATTTATATTGTATATAATATTTATAAAAAAATAAAGAGTATTTTTAGGATTCTTAATCAAATTTTACTTATCAATTTATCCAAATCCGAAAACTCCTGGATTTTACCGGATTCTATAACGCGGCAGAACTCACTGCTTAAATTCGGCGCCAGTTCATAAGATTTTTCTTTATTCAAAAAATACAACTCGCAAAAACGGGCAAAAAGTTCTGATGGAGTGTTATAATACTTATTTAAACGATTAATTTTGGAATTAATTCTTGCCAAGGCTCTCTGCTTGGATTTTAAAAGCAAATAATTCCGCTGAACTTCGGATATATTTTCATATACATCTCCTACTGAATAAATTTTATTAAAAATTTTTATTCTGTCATATTTTAATAAATATCTAAAAGGCAGCCCGAGATTCTTCTCCAATGCTTTATCCCCCTTTGAACTTTTGAAATCCGGATACTCCGACTTTATAAAGCCGCTTATTGTTTTTATTTCCGCCCTTAATTTTTCTTTCTGCAAATATAAAGAAGAAGCAAAATCTTTAGGAATTTCACGTACTGTTATATTAATCAATTCCTCTTCTTCTGCCTCTGTAATTTCTTCAAAAACAAAATTCAAAGATTTTAATTTTTTATCATGAAGATAATGTACATAATGCACAAATTCATGAATTATTACAGGCAGAATTTTTTCTTCCGGCAAATCCTTTGATATATCTATACGAAAACTGTTCTGCCTGCCGATGAAAATACCCTTATTGCCTCTTGCCTTTGTTCTTCCTATATTTACATCTATACCTAATGTATTTAAGAACTTTTTTATTTTTAAGATTCTGTCTCTTTCACCAGCCATTTTAAATAATCTTCACTGCAGTCTACTATAGGAAGCGCTATAACTTCCGGAACCGTATAAGGGTGCATATCCTCTATTACAAGCTTTATTTTTCCATAATTAGCTCGTCGGGTTTTTATCATCATCAAAATTTCTTTTTCCTCGCAGACCTCGCCGTCCCAGGAAAAAACAGACTTTACATTCTCTATCATGCTTACACACGCTGCAAGCTTATGTTTCATCAATATCTTTGTAATATTTTTTGCAATTTTTTTATCCGGTACAGTACAATAAACAACAATAATATCCATAGCTTCTCCTTTTAAACTTTAAAAATTTTTCCCGGATTTAATATATTATTCGGGTCAAAAATCTTTTTTATACTCCTCATGTAATTTACAGCTTCTTTATCAACAGTCTTTTCTAAATACGGAATTTTCTCATATCCGACGCCGTGTTCTGCAGAAATTGTACCGCCTAAAGAAACCGCCAGTTCATACATTTCTGATTTTGCACTTATATAATTTTTAAACTGCCTGTCATCTTCCAAGTTCAACGCAATCTGCGGATGAATATTTCCGTCTCCGGCATGCCCTACCATACATACTGAAAGAGAATATTTATCACATATATTTTTACATTCTCTTATCATTTTTGCAAGCTTATCCCGCGGAACAATAATATCATCAGAAACAACATCCGGGGCGAGTTTTGCCGTTGCGGCAAAACTCGCCCTTCTTGCTGTCCATACAGCTTCTTTTTCTGCTTCTGTGACCGCAGTTACTATACTTGAAGCCCCTGACTCCTGCATTGCCCTGCGCACCCGATTTTCCTGCTCATCCATTGACGAGTCAAACCCGTCTATAGTTACAAGAAGCATTGCCTCCTTTTCAACTAATAAACCGCAGGGATAAAAACGCTCTACCGTAGTTATTGAATTGTTATCCATAAAATCTATTGTTGCAGGGAATATCCGCTCGGCAATAATATTATTTACTCCGGATACAGCATCTTCCAGAGTATCAAAATATGACATTATAACCCTGGAAGCTTCCGGTTTAGGAATAAGCTTCAATTCTGCTTCTACTACAACCGCAAGTGTGCCTTCACTTCCTATTATCAGCTGATTCAAATGATAGCCTACGGCATCTTTTATTGTTCCTGCCCCGAGTTTCATTAAAGTTCCGTCTGCCAGAACAACCGTCAAGTTTAAAACATAATCCTTTGTTGTACCATACTTAAAAGACATCGGTCCGCCGGAAGACTGGGCTATACTGCCGCCTATAGTTGACACACGCATATTTGAAGGATCCGGAGGATAAAACAAACCTCTTTTCTCCACAAACTTTTTTAAATCTCCGACAATGACACCGGGCTGTACACGGACTGTCATATTTTCTGCATTAAAATCCAAAATTTTATTCATTTTAGAAAAATTAAGAATTATACCGCCCTTTTCCGGAGTACAGGCGCCGACCATGTTTGTACCGGCCCCCCTGCATACAACAGGTATCTTACAGCGGTTTGCTGATTTTAAAATTTTCTGCACATCCTCTGCCGTTTCCGCAAAAACCACGGCCTCCGGTAAAACAGAATGTCTGCGGGTGTTCGTAGAATCCTGGGCATAGCAATAACGTTCTTCCAAACTTGTAAGAACATTATCGCTTTTTAATACTGATGTTATTTTTTCCGTATTATTTTTCAACAACATGTGAAGCTATTTTTTCGATACTTTTATTTAATTTGGCTATTTGTCTGTCCATACCGCCAACCTTTTTCGTCAGCTGGGCAGTGTCTTTCGGGTCAAAATTAGACATTACAGCTTCCAGCTTATCTTCCAAAGAATCTATTTTTGACTGCTGGGATGCCATTTTTTCATCTATTGCAACCAAAAATCTATTCAATGTTTCTTCAAAAGGCGACAAATCTATTTTATTATTTTTATTACTAATTGTAGTCTCAACAATTACTCTGTCAAGTTTTGCTTCCAATGAGGATATCCTCTTTGCCTGCTTGTCAAAGACATTGCTTAAAGCTTCTATCAGCTCTACACTGTCTGTATTGTCCTCAGCTTCAGCCTTCAAATCCTCCAGCATTACCTTTATCTGGCCTATATCATCCAGAGTTTCCACCTTATCAGAAATTGTCGATATCTGTTCTCCTGCCTTATCAACCCATTCTGCAAGATATTCAAAAACCTGATTAAACACCTGATTGGTTTTTGCACCGCTATGAATCATTGAACTTATTGAGCCGAGCTTGTCGTCAATTCGGTCAATGCCTGCTTCATGCGCAAAGTTGCGTGTTCTTTCATCCAAATCGTTAATCACAAGTTTAAAATCTTGAAGGTTATCCTGTAATGTCTTATATGATTCATCGGACGCAAGAATCAATTTATTCGTTCTTGTACTGATACTTACTATATCCTCCTGCAATGCCTCAAAATCCTGCTTAAATTCTTCTATTTCAAATTTAGGAATTTCCGTTTTTATTGTCTCTACTAGTTTATATATATCATTTGTAGAGGCGATAAGTTCTTCAAACTCTTTTGATTTGTTATCATCCTTCATCTCATTTAGAACAAGACGGAGATTTGCTATATCAGATTCCAAATCCTGAAGACTGTATACATAATCTACATCCCCTTCTGATGATATAATAGATGATATTTTTTTATTTATTATTCCGATTTCATCTTTTATCGAGCTGACTTTCCTGTCAACATCTTTTACCGTATCAACAGAAGTTACAATATGACTTAATATTGTTATTAAATCAGAATGCTTTTCCTGTATAAAATCAAGAATTTCTTCCTGTTCTGCAACAAAAGATATTTGATTAAATATATTCAAAATCTGGGTAATAATATCAGACTTTAGTTCATTCAAATCTTTTTCAAGAACACTGTCTTGATTTTCCACTTTTGCCGTTAAATCCGAAATAGACTGCTGAATACCATATTTAACAATAGTATTCATTTCGGTTAACTCAGGCAGATTGTTACAACATAAATCACTAATGTCATTGAGATAACCCAGCTGTTCTCTGACAAGAGATTCTATACCTGATATCTGGTTATTCATAGATGCCTGAAAGGCTTCGTCAAACGACTTGTTTAATATCTGAGCTTTTAAATCAGCAAAACTTCTGCCCAATTCATCGATTGAACCGCTTATTCCGCTAATCATCCGTCCGGAAGCCTGAATCAGCTCGTCTTTGAACTCAGAAAAACCGTTAACCAGACTGTCCAAATTTGATTTTATTATCTCAAAGGAATTATTGTACTGCCCGGATATAAGTTTTATTTCTTCATACTTATCAACAAGTGTATCCACAAACTTTTTATCCAGTATATTTAACCGTTCTTCAAATTTTTGAGCAACATTCACGCTTATAAACGATTGTATTTGAGTGTTAATTTTTTCGCTCATTGATGTTAGAAGAATTTCATTGGCAGCTCTTGAATCAGCGCCGGCACTTATAAGTTTTGAAATATTATCTAAAACATCCTCAACCGATTTATCAATATCTGTTTTCAAGTTATCAAGCTTATTGTTCATTATAGAAGAATCTGTCTTGACATCAAGATACGATTTTAAATCATTTATATGAGTGTAGATATAATCCTCAACAGAGCTTTCTATATGTACAGTCAATTTTGACAACTCATCTTTTTGAGAATCTCTCAAAAGATTAAATTGTTCTATCAAATCCTTAACAATAACATCTGTTTCTTTTTCAATATTATCTACAACTATCTCGCCGGTTTTATTTACTAAATCCGAAATGATATCTCTGCATTCAAGCGAATTTTGTTTTACATTTTCGACCTGATTAAGAATTTTATCTGCAAAAGCCTCCATTGACTGGAGTTCGCCGGCAGAAATGTCAGCACAAACGGCAAGTATTGAATTTACTTTTTCTTCGATAGATTGTTCAACATCATCCATAAGAGCCTTGCTGTTTCCGATTAATGTCTCGGAAATAGAGGAAACTTCCTCTTTTGTTACGGATTTAGCCTCTTCTATCAAGGTATTAAATGTATTACTCAGCTCTTTTAATTGTGCCTGGAACAAATTCATCTGCGAGATTTCATCTTTATCGAGCCTGTCGTTTAAAGATTCAAACAGGGTTTTTAAATTAGCCGACTGGACTTCCATCTCGCTTATAAGTTTTGAAGTAGTATTACCAACGCCGGTGACAAGATTAAGAGAATGTTCTTCCATTAATTTTTGAATTTTTTCATACAAACTCTCTACATCCTGGCTTAAATTATCTGTTATTAAAGTATTAATTACGCTTAATTGTTTTGTAACCCCGCCGTATATAGTCTGCAATTCTTTCAAAATACTTTCAGACTGCACAAGTACACTATTTTGGGCAGCATTTGCTGCTGTACTGAGTTCTTCTTTTGATTTATCTAAAATTTCACTTTGATGTTTAAAAAGCATTTCAGATAAAATATCTTTGGCCTGGGCTATTATACTTGTCTGCTGATTCAGAAGAGCTGTATCCAAATTTGACTTAGCCCGGCTCTCCATTTCATTCTGTTCGGCAATTGCCTGATTTAAGAGTTCCTTTACTGCTGTAAATTTATCCTCTAAAGACTTTGTAAGAGTTTCTGAATGAACATCTGTTAAAGTTTTGATACTGCTTATAACATCTGCCGCACTTGATGCAACCGATTCAGTGATTTCAGAAGAATTTCTTGCAACATCTTTTGATATTTCATCCTGCTTGGTAAGAAGAGCATACGCTTGATTTTCAAGGACAGAATTGAGGTTCTCTCCCTGCTCTGCAAGTTCTGTCTTTATATTATTTCCAAGCGTTGTTAATCCGGCGACAAAAGAAGCATTAATTTCATTATTTTTTGAAATTATATCCTCCAGAATTTCGTCCAGCTTGTTGACTATTGCCTGAGCTTTAGAATCCATTGCTGAATTAACACCCGCTTGTAAAGTATTAACAGATTCTTTTATGCTGTCAACTTTTTGCCGGACGCCGTTATTCAATTCCCCAATAATACCGGAGACATTCTTTATATTAGAAGATATCTCATCAAATTTGGCACTTACTTCCTGCGCATTTATTTCAAACCCTGAATCAATAAACTTTACAACATCCTCCAATTGAGCTCTCAGATTAAGTGCAAAATTTTTATTTTCTTCGCTTACTTTTGTTACAAGTTTACTGAAATCTTCTTTCAAAGAGCCATAATCAGCCGATGTGAGCTCTATATTTTCATCCAACACCGCTTTCAGCTTGTCCGCAATTTTCTGAACATCCTCAGAAGTCTGCTGACTCTGTTTGGCAATTGCATTTTCCAAAACGGAATTTAATTCAATCACGCGTCCCTGAATAAACTCAGCTTGATTTTTGGAACGTCCTTCCATCGAATCAAAAAGCTTTTCTATTCCGGATTTATATCCTTCCAGCCTCTGCATCAGAGCCTCTGAGAGTGCCGATGATATTTCCGACAAACCAGTATCAATCCTGCTGCCTAGATTTTCTTGTAAACTCTTATTATTTGCACTAAATGCTTCCACAAGCCTGCCGGACATTGTCTCAAACCCGGTTTCGATTAAAGAAAGCTGTCTTGTCAAATCTTCATCAAGATTGGCATCTGCGTCATTTACTGCATCTCTCAGCTGCGCAAAATCCTGAATTAATTTATCAACATTTTTAGATAAATCCAAAGAAGCTTTCTCGTTCAAGCTGGTCATCAACGCCTTCATTGCGACAAAATTGTCCAAAATCTGTGCAAGTGTTGAACTCAACACTGTTGTTGTATTAGTTGAAAGCTTGTTGACAGAAGTTTCCAGAGCTTCAAAACCTTCTACCGTTTTATCAACTTTTGCAGACACTTCATCCGAAAAATCGCAAAGATTCGTGCGGATTGCCTCTATCGAGCTGTCTACGACAGAACAAAACTCATTTTTAATATAGCTTATTACATCTTTATTAGAGCCTTCTATATTTAAAACAGAGCCTGTAAGCTGTTCGGATAATGTCTTTACATTAAGTTTCAATGTCTCTAAAACAAGAGTAAGTTCTTTTTTCAATTCATTTTTCAAATCCGAAGCATTTTGAAGGCTTTTTGTATGCAAATTTTCCGAAACAAACTTCAATTCGCTTATCTTATCGGCATTTTCACAGGTAAACTCCTGTTTAAAATTCGTAACACTTTCAAGAAGCTCATTTTTTAAAGCAGACATTTTTACTTCAAAATTCTGTCTCAATGAATCTGTTTCCGAAATTATATTTTCATAATTAGCACTCAAGGTTTTACTGTTCAGACCGATAGCATCTTTAACCTCGTTAAAATTATCCTGAACTTCCAGAAGCTTATTATATGAATATTTTATCTCGTCTCTTATTGCCTCTGAATTTTTAGAAATCACAGAATTTATACTATCAATCTTCTTTGCGGTATCTTTTTCCAGCTCTATCAGATTGTTCTCTACCTGGGCTCTTATTACATCAACGATATCGCGCACATTTTCTATATAATCCAGATTATTATTCTTAACAGCCTCTGTAATATCCGCAAGTCTTACATCTAGTGCACCGCCGGCAGAATCATTTCTTACGCTCACATAGGATAATATATCCACAATAGAAGAAGAAATGTTATCCAAGATAGATTTCAACCCGGTAAGAGACGATGTTTGAACCTGTTTTAACTCGTCTTCCACATTATCAAGTTTGCTGATTAACAACTCATACTTGCCGTACAAATCATTGGTAAATTTTTCTCCCAGTTCGCCGGAAGAGGTCTCTACAGCAGAAGTTATCTCCTGTTTTGAGGCGTATAAATCTACCCTCAAATCCTTTACTGCTTTAACAAAATCCAGAGCCAAAACTGAATCTACGGAACTTTTCAGACTTTCAAATTCACGTTTTGCGTTATTCACCTCTATAACGGAAGAATCCAGCTTATAATCAAGCACTCCTGATAAATTTTTAAGATTATTAATCTCTTCAACAAGCTTGCTTGATGAATTAGCCACATATTCTTCCTGTTTATCCAAAGAAGTTTTCAAACTGTTTTCAAAAACGGCAAGTCTGTCTGTAATATTTGAAAATATAGCATTATTTGCCGAAACATTATTTTCATCTATTTGTGCAACAACATTTCTTAAACCGGAAATATTATCTGTCACATCGGCAAAACTCTTTTCACACAAATCTGTCAAAGCAGAATGAGTTTCTTTAAGAGCAGAGCTCAAAGCATCCGCATTTGAAGAAATCTCGTTCAGTGTCCTTGTAACCCCGACATCAACAAGCTGAACTACTTTATCAGAAGTCATATCCACATGACTTTTTAAATCAAGTTCGGTTTTATGCAGATTTGTTATAACTGTCTGGAATCCGGTATTTAAATCAAGCGCCTTTATACTTGAATCAATTTTCTTAATTTCTTCAGCCGAAGTGCTGAGAACTTCCTGTAAATTCTTTGTATCTGCAGTTATATCATCAAGGACGGACTCCAGCTTAATTTTAAACTCTTCAAATTTGCTGTCGGAAGAAATTTCCTTTACCATTTCTTCCAAAACCGCCAGCTTATCTAAAACGACTTTTGCGCTCTTTTCATCTTTATCTTCCAGCAAAGACTTCATGCCGGCAATAATGCTGACGGATGCATCAATTTTTTCAGACAAGTTGTCAATTTTGTAATACTTTTCATTTAAAAGCTCTACTGAATTTACAAGCTCGCTGTTTTTTTGAGTCAGTTCAGATATAACTCTTTTTGCGCCGGAGATATCATCCTGAGTCGCAAGATTCTTTATTGAATCTTCGATTTGCAGATTCTTTTTATCTATCATCTGCAAAGCTGACAAAATTGTACCGGAAGAATTTGCAATTTCTTCCAGTTCTTTTTCAAACTTATTTAAAGAATCCGATTTATCGGCTTCTGTTATATTTCGAATAATTGTTTTAAAATTCTCATTGAGGCTCAAAACGATAGAATCAAATCCGTTATTTAAGCGTTCCAAATCAGTTTTAAGACTTGAGACGCTTTTTATAATATCTCGCTTCTGGCTGTCGTCAGAACGCATTGCATCAAGCCGCAGAGTTATATCAGAGAGAGTTTCTTTCTGCGAGACAACTTCTCTTGAAAAGACGGAAAGATTCGTCGCCACAATATCAAACAATTCTTTAACTTCGCTAGATTTTAAAGTTTCTGAGCTGTTTTTAAGCAGGTTAGAAAATAACGATTCAATAGCGCCGAACTTGGAGAGCAGAACACTGTGCCGTTCATCCAGATTTTGTTTTAATTCGGAAAGAAATATTTTAATCAAATCAATATCTTCTTCAGTATTAAGTTTTTCCAGCTTGGAATTTATCCCTGCCAGGAGTTTGTCTACATCGGAAGTATTAAGTATACCCTGCGCCCTTATTGAGTTCAGTAGTGTTTTAATTGTATCAAAATTTTCTGCAATTGCTGTGAAGTTGTTAATATCTGCCATATACTCTTACTCTATCCCACCTTATACTTTTATAACTTATTATATACTAATATAAAAATAGTGACAAATACCAAAATTTTTTTTAATATAAAGATATGAATTATATATTCTTTATTCTTATAGCGGTATCGATAATTATCGGGATTTTTAATAATACACTCGGTGAAGTTGTAAATTCCATGCTCAAGGCATGCGATACAGCAGTGAAAATTTCATTTTCTCTAATCGGGATAATGGCTTTTTGGCTTGGGATAATGAGAATAGCTGAAAAATCCGGAATTGTAAAAATTTTATCAAAGCTTTTAGAACCGGCAGCGAAAATTCTTTTCAAAGACATAAAAAAGGATTCTCCTGCAATAGGTGACATCTCTATGAGCATAACTGCCAACGCTCTTGGTTTAACAAACGCAGCCACCCCCATTGGTTTAAAGGTTATGAAGGAACTGCAGGAAGAGAATCCGCACAAAGACAAAGCGTCTGATGCGATGTGCATGTTTCTTGGGATGAATACTGCCGGTTTTCAGATAATACCTGCCACTGTTGTTGCCGTCTTAGCCGGCGCCGGTGCCGAAAAACCTGCTGAAATCATTCTGCCGGCTCTTATTGTTACAACATTATCATTTTTTATCGCAATAATCACAGCACTTATTCTGCAAAAAATCTGGAGGAAATATGATTGAAAAAATTTCTTTATATATTCTTCCTCTTATGGTTCTCGGAATTTTAACTGCCGGTGCTGTAAAAAAAGTTAAAATTTATGAAGAATTTATAGACGGTGCAAAAGACGGGTTCAAGGTTTCTGTTTCAATAATACCTTATCTTGTCGCAATAATCACTGCCGTATCAATGTTTAGAGCATCCGGGGCAATAGATATTATTACCGGGATTTTCGGCGGTCTGCTTGATAAATTGTCAATACCGGCCGACATTATACCGGTAATGATAACCCGTTCTCTTTCCGGTTCGGCGACATTGGGACTGTTTTCCGAAATTGTACACAATTTCGGGGCTGACAGCTATACGGCTAAACTCTGTGCAGTCATGGTCGGAAGCTCTGAAACAACTTTTTATGTACTTGCGGTATACTTCGGCGCGGTAGGGATAAAAAAATACAGGTATGCCATTTTGACCGGACTTATTGCGGATTTTGCCGGTATCGTACTGTCAATATGGGTTTCGCGCTTGTTTTTTCTTGCCAGCACTGTGTAGTTGTACAAAATTTTTTGTTCTCAATGACTTTTTTTACCAGAACGGCAAAATTTATGTCTACAAAATTTATTTTCTCAAGCTTTTCTACAGTAAACTCATTGCTTCCGCAATTTGCGCAGTACCTGAATTGAGGGATTATATTCCCGTTCCTGTTGAATGCCCGTAATTTTACCCCGCAGCAGGAACACCTTGTTATATACCATTCATTTTCTACAAATTTTCCGCAATCCGGACAATATCCGCACTCCATATCAGGAGTAATACCTTCATGAGTACAACTTTTGGTTAATTTAAATATATCTGTTAATAGCATGTCTTTACCTCTGTTATTTATTTAATTTTTTCGTATTCGAAATCAATTAATTGTAAACTTTTGTAAAGATTAATAATTTAACTATCAATTATTGATGGGGAAAATACTTTATATATATAAGGATATTGAATACACAAAATACACATTTAATACTACACTTCACACATTTAGGTTTTTAGAGTCGTTAAGACTCTTTTTTTTTGTGTGTAAAAACTGATAGGGATTAAAACTTTTCACCATGAAAATCATCTCCGCCTGTACGTATTAAATGCGGATATTTATCGGCTATTTTTATTACATCTTTTGCGGAATGAAATTTTACAATACGTCTGAATCGCGGATAGGGATAATAGGTTTCTATACCGTCCAGTCCGCAGTCTATCAATCTTTTTACCAAACGTTCCAAGCTCAATGCCCAATAACACGCCGGATGTGCTAAAACTGCTATTCCGCCTGCATTATGTATTGCCTGTATAAGCTTCGGAACATTTCTTCTTGCAAAAAGACGTACAATATCACCTTCTGTCTCGGCTTTTGTTTTTGCCATAAAATGTCCAAGCTCTTCATTATTAACATCAATACCGTAGGCAAGCAGGTGAATATAAACATACCCGAACCAGCAATCAAACTCAACTCCGGGGATTAAAATATCATCCTGATAAAGCTTGTGCCCCTCTACAGTGTTATGATCAGTTATTGAAATGCATTCATAACCTTTAGCCTTTGCGCTTTCTAATATATCCTTAAAGTCAGCTTTTCCGTCTGAAAATTTAGAATGTATATGAAGATTTACCCTGCCTGATAAAAACTCTTCTTTTGTAAAATTTCTCATAATAATATCTTTATACTACAATTGAATATAAAAAAGAAGCGGAGACAAAAATGGCTAAAAAAACAAAAACACCACTCGGAATTTTCACAGAATCCATAGGGCTCTATTTTTCTAATTTTGATAAGTTTATACAGTACATGTCGTTTCCTGTTCTCGGGCAGATTGCAGGGCTTGCACTTGTATTTTTAATCACATTTTTCTATACAAAAAATCTGCCGTCATTAGTTTTTAAATACCCGGCGCTGGATAATTTTAATGCACTTATACTGATTTCAATTATTATAACTCTTCCGGGGCTTATAATTTTTGTCAAAGCATTCTGGGAATATCTGGTTGCATACGGCGCGGTAAACTCCATGGTTGAGAACCTGCTTAAATCCGGCAGAGTATACGATTTCAACGCACATACAGAATTAATAAAAAGAAGAACCCTTTCTTTTATAGGCCTGTGGTTTCTTTTCGGAATATTTTCCCTTTTTGCAATATGCCCGCTTTTTTGGATAATTTGCGGAATTTTTGCAGTATATTTTGTACTGGTATTTCAAGTCTTTACCTACGAACCTGATTTATCTCCGCTAGGTTGCGTAAAAAGAAGCCTGATTCTTGTAAAAGGACATTTTGCCTCGACATTTATGCTCTTGGCTCTTATCGGTACTCTCACTTATATTTTTATCCCGCAAGTATTTTTAAAAATTCTTGATACTGCAGGGATAAACAGTTGCCTGACAAACTGGATTATTCCGCTGGTTAATGAGCTGCCTTTTGACGGAATAAATACTCTGCTGGCCTCTTACGGCGCGAAACAAATCACTGCATACGAAATTGCAATATTTACCATTCAAACTTTTATAGCACAGATTTTGATTCAGTACACACTTCCATTACGTTCTATTCTCTGGGCGCTGTGGTATAGAGAACTTGATATTCCGGCGCAAAATCCTGAAAAAAAGACTAAATCAAAGAAAAAACGCCCAAGCGAAAGACTTATGGAAGAATCACATAAAAAGTACGGAACTAAGAAATTAGACAGAAATATTATTAAAAGAGCTATGGAAAAGGATGATGATGTTTAATTCTAAAGACATCAAATTTAAACTCATCACCTATTGTCTGTACTAATTCATAATTCTCTTTTATATAATCCATAATTCTTCCGGCATAATCTTCTCCGAATTTGGAGTAGTAATAAAGCGACGTATCATAATTGCTTACCGCAATGTACTCGGGCTTTGTTATATAAAGCCTGTCCATTATGATATTTTCTCCGAATGTCTCCACATAAAGAGGTATAAGCGAATAAAACTTATTATCCGAATCCCTGTCGGACATAAAATTCACTGCCAGGCATTCCGGATACACAAGGATTTTATCGTCTTTATCTACTGTATCTGCAAATTCTATGAGTTTTTTCACGGACTTTCCGTAAAATTCTGTTGTATAAAAACTCCCTCTTTCCGTTTTTATATTAACTCTTTTCTTTAGCAATCCCGAACAGTTCTGCATGCCGAGAATCAATGAACACATAAGGGTTAAAATAAAAAGATTTTCTTTATACTTTGGGGGAGTCAGAATATAAACAGAAATCAGGGCAAACGGGATAAAGTAGACTCCATACGCTTTGAGAGTTAATGCAAAAAACATTTTTACGGAAATAAGAATCGATGCAACTATAAAAAATTTTTCGTCATAATTAAGTTTTCTATACCTTGCAATAAACATTCCCAGTATCAAGGGGAAGGCAAAAATAAGAATTGCAGGCGTCACTGTATAATAAAGATAAACCAGAATCAACGGAAAAAGCCAGTATGACTTAAATCTGTTTAATATCAAAAACGGAACAGCAATTTTTATAATATTAAAAAGATACACCGGTATTAAATCCCATCTAAAAATAAGTCCGGTTACAGAATAAAACCAATGCAGAGTTTTTGCGGCAGACATCGCGGTTACAATTTTAAATGAGGTAAAAAGATTCTCAAGACCTACTCCTTGTATAAATAACGGCATATAAACAAAGATAAAAGGAGTAATAAAACAGATTAAGTTTTTCAGCCAATCTTTTTTCCATTCCGGTAAACTTACGTAAATCAAGAGCGGAAGTAAAAACACAAATTCATACTTTGAACATACCGCAAAAGAGTACATCAGATAAGCCGGCGGATACTTCTTTTCTAATCCGAAATATATTCCCAAACATACAAACAAAAGCCCGTATGTCATTCCGTAAGAATACGGAAAAAAGAAATTAAAAACATTTGGAGATAAAATACTGCCGGCAATGGTAAATAAAAGAACCGCAAATGTATAATTTTTATCAATAAATTTATTTGATATCAAATAAACTATATTCATTATACCCATTGCTGTCAGAAGCCCCGCTGCATATAAAACATTCAGACTTACTCCGAATATCTTATACAAAAGAGCATTGAATAAATATGAAAACGGGGCATAAATAGTAAAAATATTTTTGTATAATATTTTACCCTCAATAACCTGAGCCGGAATATATGCTTCCCTGAAAGAATCTACAATAACATCGCCAAATCTGCCGTATCCCAGTATAAATACGAACAGAATCAAAAAATTTATGACAGCCGGTCTCCAATACCTCTTAAAAAACATTATATCCATAAATTAATCTTAACAAAGCGTTACAAATAAAGCAATTTTGTAACAGAAAATAACTTTATATATATGTGTTAGTGAAAGGTATTTAGTATGACAATCGACCCATATACATTGAACAATTTGTACGGTCAGGGCATCATTGACTATGTTCCTTATGATTTAGGCGGCGCACCCGCGCCGATAGGAAGAAACCCCTACCTGGAAAACGCAATGCAGGGTAGTTTGTATAAAACTCACGGCACTACAAATGATGTGTTTACCCCTTCGTTTACCCCTTCGTTTACCCCTTCGTTTACCCCTTCATTTACCCCTTCATTTACCCCCTCATTTACCCCCGGGTTGAACGGTTTTGGAGAAACCGGTATTGGTCAGGCAGGGCAAGGAGGTTTGAACGGTTTTGGAGAAGCCGGTATCGGACAGGCAGGACATAGCGGTATAAATGCTTTCGGAGGCGGTGTTGAAACACTGGGAAACGGCGTTGAAAAAACTATCTCATTTTTTGATAAACTTCCGACAGCTGTAAAAGGGATTCTTACAGGCACAATTATTTTAGGGACTCTGGCATTTTGTCTTAAAGGGAAAAAGAAACCGCCTGAGCCAAAGAAAAGCTTTTGGTCTAATTTGAATCCTGTAAACTGGTTTAGACATAAAAAATAACCTTATAAAATACCTTATTAATTAACCGACTTATGCGCCGAAAGGCGTTTTTTTTATGCTAAAATTTAGTTATGATAAAATTTGTCGCAACAGATATAGACGGTACGATTATCATACCGGAAAAAACTTTTACAGACAGCGTAAAACAATGTATAAAAGAGCTTTCTCAAAAAGGTATAAAAGTGGTTCTAGTAACCGGAAGAATGCACGCTGCGGCGAGCCTGATTGCAAAAGATTTAGGACTGGATACGCCGGTTGTGTCTTATCAGGGCGGTTTGATTAAGCATAATAACGAGACTCTATATGAAAAATGCCTGACAAAAGAACAGACAGAAAAAATTCTTGATTGGGCTAAGCAGGAAAAGATTCACATAAACTTATATAATGATGATATTTTGTATTCTGAAAAGAAGTGCTACGAAATAGAGCGTTACTGCAATAACCTTCATACGCAGTATGAGGTTAAACAGTTCTGCGATATAGAAAAAAATAAAATTAATAAACTTCTTGCAATTGATTACAATAATCCTGGGAAAATAAACAAATTTGAAAAAGAGCTTCCGTCTGTATTTCCGGAACTTTATATTGTAAAATCAACTCCGTATTTTCTGGAGTTTTCAAACAAAGAGGCTTCAAAGTATTGTGCCGTGAGATTTTTGCAAAAATACTGGGGGATTTCCGAAGACGAGACTCTTACAATCGGGGATCAAAACAACGATATAGCACTTCTAAAATCAGGCGGAATAAAGATTGCCATGGGAAATGCCACAGACGAGCTAAAAAAAATTGCAGACGACATAACAGATACGGTAGAAAATGACGGGTTTGTAAAAGCAATGGAAAAATATTGTTTATCTAAATAAAAAACCGTACCACTGCCTATCGAAATACAACAAAAGCGATTTTGCTTAGAGAATCTCCTTCTTAAATACATGACACCCGCAAGGGTTACCTTAGTGCTGCTATGTTTCCATCCTGACACGGTTCGATATCTTACGCCGCCATAATCTAAGTTATCAACAATCCTATAAACATAGGCGATTTTCTTGTACCCCTCACAGCAGGCTCTGCACCCCGCAATCGCTTCGGGTCGAGAGAACGCTACGTCCCCGTGGAGTACGGCAGGCTTATTGTAACATGAATGTTAATCTATTACAAGAAGCCCGTCAGAAAGCCTGCATCTTTTTCCGACAGGAATTGTTATTTTTTCCTGATTATGTGTTATTTTAAATCCGGCAGCAACGGGAATATTTAATTTGTCAGCCAGTTCATAGAAATATTCTTCAAGCCAATCTTTGTTATCAACATCCAGAAAATCACCGAGGATGATACCTTTACATTTATCCCTGAAATCATGAATATTTAACAACTGCTGAAACATCCTATCAATCTTGTATACAGGCTCATTCAAATCCTCTGCAAAAAAGATAAAATCTTCATCCGGAATAAACTCCTGTCCGCATAGAGAAACGACAGTCGCAAGATTTCCGCCCCAAATTATACCTTCTGCCGGTCCTTTATGATAACTTTTATTCCCTTCAAACTCCAAGCGCTCACCTTCGAGAGCCTTTATAAGATACTTATGAGAAAACATCATTTCCTCACCTTTGAGAAGAGGGTTAGATGTCAATTCCCCGAAATCAGAACATGCCATCGGCCCGTGATAAGTCACCATGCCGGTTCGTTTGTAAATCATAAGCAGTAATGCAGTTATATCAGAAAAGCCGACAAACGGTTTGGGGTTACTTTTAATTATCTCATAATCTATCTGATTAATGAGCCTGATTGCACCATATCCGCCTCTTGCGCACATAATCAAATCTACATCCGGGGCTTGGAAAAAATTATGCAGTTCTTCAATTTTATCCTCATCACTTCCGGCAAGGTAGCGTTTATTATCAAATATATTCTTTGCAAGTTTAACTTCAAACCCTAACTCTTTAAGGTTATTAACCGCAATCTCAAGTTTATTTATATTTGCCCCGTTTACCCCGCCGGAGGGGGCTACAATTCCAATCGTTTTCATAATTTGATTATAAATGATTTATTAACTTTTGTAAAATTTCTTAAAATACAGCGCAATTTTTGAAGTTTTCAAACGTTATTATATATATACAGAAAATAAGAGGACATGACTATGGGCGGTGTACCAGGACTAGAACAAAATTATCTATACGGTCAATATGCACAAGGCGGAAGTGTGCCGTTTGGCGGACTTACCATACAACCGCGTGTCACCCCGACCCCGACAGTTGAGCCGACAACAGGAATCTCAATTCCCGGACAGGTAGGTTTTGTATCTGACGAAAACGGAAACAAAATCTCTCTCGGACAAGACGGCGTAGGACTTGCACATAAAGACCCGAAGGAATTCAATTTTATGGCAATTGCCTAAAAAAAACGAGCTTATAGCTCGTTTTTTTATACGTTAAATTCCTCTTCCTTCCGTTTAATTGCGATTTTTAAACTCTTCATATAATCAAACCCGCTGTAGCAGGATGCTTTTTCACAAAATAAATCAAGCCCTTCTTTTGTTTTAACATACTCAAGCTCTTCCAGCAGAAGTTTTTCATACTGACTGACAAGCGCAGTGTCAAACATATTCATATCATATCCGACAGTCTTTTCAAATAACTCTAAGGCCAAAAGACTGTCGGAATTTTCTATAAATTTCAAGAAATCAACTTTCTTATCAATAAGCTTATTTAATATTTTTAAAATCTCCTTCGGAAAACCGGCCTCTTTAAACTCTTTTTTTAACCCATCGCCCTCAGATGATTGATTACAACCGTAAACTATTTTGTCAAAACTATTAAAATGCTGCACATCAACAATCTTAAAGCTGGCCTGTCCGCAATCTTCCGGATATTTGATACCAATTTCTTTCTGCTTTTTAATATCCATGTTCGGAATTTCAAAAACCTTTCCCTGATACCCTACAATCTCCGGGAATGGCGTTGAGTCATGATATACCTGTATAACAGCTTTCGGCTCTCTCTTTTTCATTAACTCAAACATATTAACCATATTATTCTTGTGATCCTCCCAAAACTCAGAACATCCCGGAATGATAATACCCTTTGAAAACCCCTCGTCCATAAGAAGAGATATTACAGAAGCCAAGGTGCCTTTGGAAGTATCAGAAGAAGCATGGTAAAGAGAATGGGTATGCTTTTTTTCATTATAAAGATACATTACCGAGCAATCGTGTACAAAAGATGTCGATATAGGAACAGCGGAATCCGCCTTTAGAAAGCTTCCGGCAAAACCATCTCTGTTTGTCGACATTCCTGATTGAAGAAGCTTTTGCCTCTCTTTTTTAGAAACACAATTCCAAAACTCAGGCAGAGGAATCGACCCTCTGCACACAGTTCCCCCAAAAACGCCGGGCTTTATTCCGCTAATCCCGTGTAATCCATCACCCGAACGGGTAAAAATATCCGCGAAAAGTCCGCGATTAAATTTGAAGCCGTAAAACTGAGGAACTGTATTTTGAATATTATAAGATTTTATCCCGTAATAATTTTCAATTCTCATTATGTTCATTTAAAACCCGAACATAATTTTTTTTGCCTAAGTTTCTCTGTTTCTCGTTTTCATCCATTCTTCTTTCGGAAGGTCTGAAACTATGTTGCCGTCCTTGAATTTAATTACTCTTGAGCAGTATTCGGCAATATCAGGTTCGTGAGTTACGAGCACTATGGTTTTTCCCTCTTTTCCGTTAAAACCTTTATTCAATCTTACAAAAAACTCCATGACTTCAATACTTGTCTTAGTATCAAGGTTTCCGGTCGGCTCGTCCGCAAGAATAAGCGGGGCATCATTAACCAAAGCTCTTGCTATTGCAACCCTTTGCTGCTGACCGCCTGACATTTGGTTTGGCATGTGAGATTCTCTGTTTTTTAATCCTACTATTTCTAAAGCCTCTTTAGCCCGCCTGTGCCGTTCTTCCTCCGGAATCCCCTTATAAATCATCGGAAGCTCAACATTTTCGAGCGCCGAGGTACGGGAAATCAAATTAAATCCCTGAAATACAAACCCGATTTTTTGGTTTCTGATATGAGAAAGCTCATCTGCGCTAAGAGAAAACACATCTACACCGTCAAGATGATAACTCCCGCTTGTCGGTCTGTCGAGTGTTCCCAAAGTATTCATACAGGTTGATTTTCCGGAACCGGATGTTCCCATAATCGCAACAAACTCACCTTTTTCTATTGAAAAAGACACGCCGTTTAAAGCGTTAAAACTTTCATCCTCTGTTTGATAAGTTTTTACTATATCTTTTAGTTCAATTAATGGCATATAAAAATTTTAGCACGAAATTATAAAAAAACCGGCAGTTGATTCTCAACTGCCGGCTTTATACATTCCGCAAAACTAAGCCTTTACGCTTTGTGTTGCTAATTTTCTTTCATTTTCCAGCTGTAATGTTACAGTTGTTATGTCACAGACAGATGAAGGGCCGAAATATTGGATAGCACCCGGGAATAGATATCTGTCATTCAAAGCCCAATCTTCTCTGTTAGCTTCAAGCTTTTGGAATACAGGACCGTCAAGCTCGACTAAAGCTTTCTTAATGACAGGTTTCATTTCGCCGTGTCTTCTTTCCATATTCATCATCATAGTAAGAGGAACGCCGCCTGCAATCCAATCGTTTGCAGCTTCTGTCAGATTTCTTACTGATGACAAATAGCCGGTCAACCCAAAATTGATTAATGCAAATGCATTAAATCCAAGTGAGTAGCAGTAGTCTGCATCAAAGTTTGAAGGGAAAGCGCAGCGGCCTTCATAGCCGAAGAAGTGAGCCTGAGCATTAAACTTACCGATATATTGACCTTCAAGCTTCATTTCGTCAAGTTTTTGTGAAATCATTTCAATCAATAATTTTTCAGTTTCAATTTTAGATACCTGAACATTGCCGTGCGGATCTCTGTCTGCCAAAAGCTGACCTTTTATTAATGCCGGTAATGAATTGTAAACTTTTGCATTATTTTCAGAAAGTCTGTTTTCTACAATTGCAAATTTTTCACGAATAGTAGGCGCATTAGCAAAATCAGGGTCTGTTTCAAGCTCTGCCATAATATCGTTAAGATTTGCAATCATTGATTTCATCTCAGGTATAAATTCAATTAAGCCTTCCGGAATAACCGCAATACCGAAGTTTTTACCCATATCCGCACGTTTAACAATTATATCAACCATATAATTAATAACAGATTCCAGAGACATTGATTTTGTTTCAACTTCTTCTGAGATTAATGTAATATTTGGCTGGGTTTGAAGTGCAGCTTCCAAAGCTACGTGAGATGCGCTTCTTCCCATAATTTTAACAAAATGCCAGTATTTTTTAGCGGAATTTGCATCTCTTTCAATATTTCCGATAAGTTCCGCATACGTTTTTGTAGCTGTATCAAAACCAAAAGAGATTTCAATCTGTTCATTTTTCAAGTCGCCGTCAATAGTCTTCGGACATCCGATAACCTGAATTCCGGCATTATTTTTCACAAACCACTCGGCAAGAAGTGCTGCGTTTGTGTTAGAATCATCACCACCTATGATTACTACAGCAGAGATATCAAGTTTTTTGCAAACTGCAAGAGCTTTTTGGAATTGATCTTCTGTCTCAAGCTTTGTTCTGCCGGATCCGATTATATCAAAACCGCCGGTGTTTCTGTAATCATTGATAAATTCATCATTGAACTCGACATATTTCCCGTCGATAATTCCTGATGGCCCGCCTAAGAAACCAAATAATTTGTTATTAGAATTTGCCTGCTTTAAGGCGTCGTAAAGCCCTGCAATAACATTATGTCCGCCGGGAGCCTGACCGCCTGACAGAATAACTCCGACATTTCTTTGTGTGCTAGGCAAAGATTCTGTTGCAGTCTGGAAAGTTATTGTAGGTTTTCCATAAGTATTTTTAAACAAAGCTTTAATTTCTTCTTTGTTAGCAACAGCCTCGGTAGCCGAACCTTCTTTTGCAATAAGATGGTTAATCCCGTTAGCCAGAGAAGCCGGTAACTTCGGACGGTATTTAAGTCTTTCGATTTGTAATGGTGATAAATTTGTCATAAAAATTTCTCCTTCTTTTGTTTAAATTATACCCTAAAAAAGTTTTACATAATACTGACAAATCTATTTTTATATGCTTTAGCTGGAATAATAAAGTTTTTAATATCCGTTAAGAAACAACAGGCTTGCCCAGATAACAATAATTCCGGACATTATTCCCGTTATTGCATAGTGCCAGTCCCCGTATTCGTGCGAAAGCGGAAGCAGGGTATCAAAAGATATGTAAATCATAATTCCAACAACTGCAGCCATAAAGAATCCGACAAAGACCTGAGGCAGGAACCAATGCAGCAGAGCAAGCCCGATTAAAGCCCCGATAGGTTCTGTCATGCCTGTCCAGAAAGAGTACCATATAGCCATTCTCTTCTTCCCTGTAGCGTGATAAATCGGAAGCGCGACTGCAATTCCTTCAGGAATATTATGAAGAGCAATTGCAAGAGCTACAGAAACTCCGATTGCAATATCCTGAGAAGAGACCAGAAATGTGCCCAGCCCTTCCGGGAAATTATGAACAGCAATTGCTATTGCAGTCAAGAGTCCGGCCCTTTTAATCCTGTGAGAACGTGTAGAATTATCATTATTATTGAGCATATCGCCTTCAACGTGGTCAGGAATGAAAGTATCTATAAGCTTTGATATAATAACTCCGGCGATAAATCCTCCGAACATAATCCAGTGATAATCGACCGGATAGTAGACTTTCAAGAGGCCTTCCGCTGTAGTAAGAATTTCTGTAAATGAAACAAATATCATCACTCCGGCCGAAAACCCCAAACCGAGAGAGAGGATTTTCAAATTATTTTTTTTAACTAAAAAAGTAATAAATCCGCCGATTACTGTTGCAAATCCGGCCAAAAGCGTCATTAAAAGCGGAAGTTTCCAATTATTAATCATTAATTATTCCTTATACTGTTATGGTTTAATAATACCACAAAAAAAAGAAGAGCCTTAAATAAAGGCTCTAGGAATTAAGAATAGCTGGAAGTATGAAAAAGATTTAATACTTACATTAAATAAAATATTTGATAAATATGTAATTACCTAATTGTATAATCTTTTAGATTAGATTAAAAATAAAAGCTTGCAAAAAAAAAATCAGCAGGTAAGATAGAAAATGTAGCTTGTATTTCGGGCTTCAAAGTTGAAAATTAAATATGGGAGCGTAGCTCACTAGGCGACCAGAGGGGATAAACCCCGTCGGGAAGCCGTTCAGGATACAGGACCAAACTGAGCTACTGACTTCTTAAAACAAATTGAAAATTGAATATGGGAGCGTAGCTCAGTTTGGTTAGAGCGCATGCCTGTCACGCATGAGGTCGCGAGTTCGAGCCTCGTCGTT
>CALVBV010000014.1 GCA_944325815.1 Candidatus Gastranaerophilales bacterium | reverse complement strand
TCATCCAGCGTGATATCCGCGTTTATTATGTCGTTATTGAAATAAATATTGCCGGTTTTGTCGCCTGTGAGGGAGAGTTTATACTGTTTTGTGCGGTCGATAGTTGTTCCTCTTACTTTGCCCCCATCTATCTGGTCGTTGAAGACAATATTGCCGTTATTCTGGGCTTTGAGAGTAATAATGCTAGGCGGAGAATAACTAGTATCAACCCAGATTGCGTTTGGGATCGCGCCTCTGGAATCTTTTGTATAGTTGCCGGTAAACTCAATTGTCTTATTATTGGCTAAAAAGGTCATATCATACTCTGTATACACTGCGCCGCCAATGGCAAGCTCTGAACTAGAAGAAGTCTCTGCATAATTACCTATGAAACTACCGGAGATATCGCCGATTGTATCTTCATTATAAATCGCGCCGCCTTGCGCAAAACCAGACCCACCTTGCGCATAATTACCTATGAAACTACCGGAGATATCGCCGATTGTATCTTCATTATAAATCGCGCCACCATAGGCAGAATCAGACCCACCTTGCGCATAGTTACCAATAAAGTCGCCCGTGATATTGCTGAATATACCATCATTATAAATCGCGCCACCATGGACAGAATGAGACCCACCTTGCGCATAGTTACCAATAAAGTCGCCCGTGATATCACCGATTTCAGAGTAATTATAAATCGCGCCGCCAGAGGCAGAACCAGAATCACTTTGTGCGTAGTTACTAATAAAATCGCCCGTGATATCACCGATTCTTCCATTATTATAAATTGCACCGCAATGGGCATAACCGGAATTACTCTGTGCATAGTTGCCGATAAAGTCGCCAGTTATATTGCCGATTATGTAATCATTACAAATCGCGCCGTATTTGGCATCATCGGAATCGCTCTTGGCGTAGTTGCCGATAAAGTCACCCGTGATGTTGCCAATAAAACTATATTCATTATAAATCGCACCGCCTTCGGCATAACCGGAATCACTCTGTACATAATTTCCTATAAAGTCACCCGTGATGTTGCCGATTGTACCATCATAATTATAAATCGCACCGCCACGGGCAGAATTGGAATCACTCTGTGCATAGTTGCCGATAAAGTCACCTGTGATATTGCTGATTGTGTCATAATTATAAATCGCACCGCCAGAGACATAAACGGACTCACTCTGTGCGTAGTTGCCGATAAAATCACCCGTGATATCGCCAATTGTGCCATCATTATCAATCGCGCCGCCCCTGGCATAACCGGAATTACTTACATAGTTTCCAACAAAATCTCCTACTACATTCTGCCCCTGCTGGTCTGTATCTATTCTGTCATGATTCGTGTCATAATAGGCTGTAATTGTTGTTTTGCCTTCGGTTGGCGCTGCAACTTCTTTAAACTCATAATTGCCGTCTGAATTTTCGCCCCACTCAAAATACTTGCTGTTAGCGCCCTCGCCGTATTCAGTCTGCTTCAGGGTGAGCTCATAATACACAGGCTCAAACTTTTGGGTTTCTTCATTGTATTCATACTTGGTTATAGTATTTACCCCGGCCTCGTCTACGCGAGTCAGTGTATAAGCGGATTCCGGATAAACTTCGCCCGTTCCCTCTATCGGGTTTCCCTCGTCATCCTGTTCCATTGTTGACGGGTTGATTACGCCGTTATTGTGCAGCTCATCAAGTGTCGGGCTCTCGCCGGCTGCGGCAGGAAGCGCCATCAAGGATAAACACAAAACAGCGGATAATTTCCCCAGAGGGCTAAAACCCTTTACCGGAGTGTGTTTTACCCCCCCCCCCTAAGGGTTCGGCGGCCAAAATCTGCTCACAGCAAGTGTTTAAGCTCTTTCTGTTTTGATATCCTTTCATAATTTGTATCCTCGCGTTTTTGTCGTATATTTTTTAAATTCCACATTTTGGAGATTTATAACGCATTTTAGGGCAAATTGTTACAAAAATTTACAATTGGGGTTGGGTTGTTTAGGCGGAGACTTAGGCGGGCGCTGGGTTTGAGGGGGATTGCGTGAAGGGTGAGGTGTGAAGAGTGAAGGGTTCGTTAATGAAGTGATTAAGTGACTTGGTGATCAAGTGATCAAGAATTTATAACTTCTTCTCAACTCCTAAACTTATCAACTCCTAAACCAAGGCCAGCACCCACCTAACCTCCCTCATTAGGGAGGAACTGTTACAAACTTCTTAACGACTAAACCCAAGCAGACCCCTCTCCCTAGCCCTCTCCCACAAGGGGAGAGGGGATTTTATTGGTGCTTTTACCGGGTGAAAGGTGAGGCGTGAGGGGTGAAGGGTTCGTTAATGAAGTGACCAAGTGACCAGGTGATCAAGTGATTAAGCTTAACCCGCCCCTTGTGGGAGGGTCGAAATCTTTGATTTCGGGGAGGGGTGTTTGGGGGTTGAAAAAAGAAGAATAGAAAAAAACTTCATCTAAACTACTAAACTTTTTCTTTCCTAAACCCAAGCAGACCCCTCTCCCCGGCCCTCTCCCACAAGGGGAGAGGGGATTTTATTGATGCTTTTACCGGGTGAAAGGTGAGGCGTGAGGGGTGAAGGGTTCGTTAATGAAGTGATTAAGTGACTAGGTGACTAAGTGACTAAGAATTTATTATAACTACTTTTCAACTATTCAACTTATCCACTTTTCAACATTTATAACTTCTTCTCAACTCCTAAACCACTCAACTTCTAAACCTTTCTGTAGTGTGGTAGACTAAAGTCTTCCCTACTCCTCAACATCTAAACTGACCAACTATATTACCATCGCAAAACCTGGAGGCTATAATCTTATTGTTCTGAAAATAGTGGAATACTTATGCGCACCGTAATAAATTATTATTGATACAAAATAATTTTCCAAATCATTTATTTCCATATACGTCTGAACAGGCTCTTTACGCTTTGTGCTTTTAAAATTGCCTATAAAATCCAAAAATCCCATATGAACCTTCTGGGCAAATGTCAGCCTCGGCTTCGGAATGTGCTCATCATAAAACATCTCAGGTGTATAATCTCTCTCATAAACAGGTATTATATACTTTACAATTCCGTTCTGTTTAAACAAAATATACCACTTATCTTCATGCTCACGAGGAGTTAAAAGGTAGTAGCCCGGCTCTACGGTAATGGTTTTAAAATATATCGGAGAATTTAACCGGATTAAAGGATATGGAGACCAGGCTGTATCTTTTATATCATAATACTGATCCGGATCAATATCGTGAAGATACGAAAAATCCGGGACTTCCAAATTATTATATATTTCCGCGTAATTCCTGGAAGGCTTGGCTTTTTCTGCCGGAGGAGGTATAATAATCTCTTCCTCAGCCGGTGTCTGAATAGTTTCCGATTCTGCATCTTCCTGTTCCAAAGAAGCCGGATCAATATCATCATAAAATCCCGGCGGTGTACCTGCGCCTCTATCCTCCACAGGAACTGATAATGCCGGCAAAGATAAAAATAATAAAAAAACTATCAAACTCTTCTTCAACATATTAATTATTTTAATAGAATATGAGATAAAATCAAATATTTGCAAATAGAGTTGTTTTATTATTTAATATAAATAAGAGTCGACTATTATCAGGAAGAGTTGAATGCCCAAAATTTCAATAATAATTCCGGTCTATAATGCCGAAAAATATTTAACAGAAGCTCTAGACAGCGTGATTGCACAAAGCCTGCAGGAGTTAGAAATAATCTGCATTAACGACGGTTCAAAAGACAACTCTTTAAAAATACTGCAAGATTATTCGCTCAAAGATTCCAGGATAAAACTATTTGATAAACCCAATTCCGGATACGGCGCAACCGTAAACTTGGGTATTGAAAATGCTCGCGGGGAATTTATTGCTATATTTGAACCGGATGACATTCTGGATAAAAAAATCTATGAAATTCTATACAAAGAAGCTGTTGAAAATGATTTAGATGTCGTAAAATGCAACTTTTATAACTATTGGGCAAAGAAAAATAAAATAAAACGAAGCGGACTGGTTGCACGAACAGCAAGAGAAGAAGTTTTTAATCCTAAAGATAATCTCTTAATGCTCACAAATCACGCCAGTGTCTGGGCAGGTATTTACAAAAAAAGTTTTCTTGATAAAAATAACATAAGATTTTTAGAAACTCCCGGGGCTTCTTATCAGGATATGTCTTTTAACTTTAAAGTAATAACTTCCTGCCAAAAGATTAAACTGATAAACAAACCACTGCTTTATTACAGACAAGATAATCCAAGCTCTTCCGTCAATAATCCCCAAAAAATTTATTGTGTCTGCGATGAATATGAAGAAATTACAAAATTTTTAAACAACAATCCAGATTTAAAAAAACTGTATAATACGCAAAAACTTGTGAACCAGTACAGAGCGTATTTGTGGAACATCAGAAGACTCGATAAATCTTTGCAAAAAGAATTCCTTAAAAAATTTTCAGAAACATTCAAAAATTTTGAAAACGAAATCAAAGAAAATTTCTTTGATTCTATCAACAAATCGGATTATAATATGCTTATCAAAAATCCGGATGAGTATCTGTATAAAGTAGTAAGAAGGGACTTGTTCGGCTGGTTAAAAAGCAGATTCAGGAAAAACAAATGAAAAAAAATTTAGTCGCCGGCGCCGGATTTTCAGGCGCGGTAATCGCCAGACTTTTAGCTGAAAACTTGAATGAAACCGTTCTTGTAATAGATAAAAAAAGCCATATTGCAGGAAACTGCTATGATTTCCGAGATAAAAACGGAATTATGATTCACAAATACGGTTCGCATATTTTCCATACCAATTCCGACAAAGTTTGGAATTTCTTAAAACGCTTTACCGATTTTAATACATATATGCACGAAGTTGCAGGGATTATTGACGGCATTGAAGCAAATATTCCGTTTAATTTTAACACACTCTATCAGGTTTTTCCGGAGAGCCTGGCTCGAAAGTTTGAAGAAAAACTGCTTAAGACTTTTGAATACAATACAAAAGTTCCGATTTTAGAATTTCAAAAACACGAAGAGTTGAAATTTCTTGCAGACTACATTTATGAAAAAATCTTCTTAAACTACACCACAAAACAGTGGGGCCTCTCGCCCAAAGAAGTGGAAGGCGCAGTAACGGCCAGAGTACCGGTTTATCTAAGCAAAGATAACAGATATTTTCAGGATAAATATCAGGGGATTCCGCTTGAAGGATATACTAAAGTTATTGAAAATATGCTTAATCACCCCAACATTGAAGTCCGGCTCAACACGCCATTTGAAAGCAGCGAAGGTTTTGAACGAATTTTCTACACCGGCTCTATTGACGAATTTTTCTCATATAAATACGGCATACTTCCATATAGAAGCGTTTATTTTAAATTTGAAGAATATGCAATGGATTATTACCAGTCACATGCCTGCATAAATTATCCAAACAACTATGACTTCACACGGATTCATGAGTACAAACACTATTTGAAAGACCAAAGCTCAAAAACCGTGATTGCAAAAGAATATTCAGAACAGTTTGAAATAGGAAAAAACGAAAGGTATTACCCTATCGCCTGCAAGGAAAATACGGAACTTTACAACAAATACCTGAAAGAAGCGGAGAAATTGGACAATGTATACTTTTTGGGCAGACTTGGCGACTATAAATACTACAATATAGATAACGCTGTAGAACGCGCCTTAAACCTTTTCGGAGAGATTGTATGAGATTTATAGAAAAAGAAGGTTCCCATACAATCATTAATATGGGAATATGCAGGTTAAAATTTAATTTCAAATACAATACCAACAAAATATACGCTCAAGAAGGAGATACACTCAGGATTGTACGAAAACCGCCCAACGGTGTAAAAATCCGTTTCCGCGGTGAAAACTCCTCTGTTATCTTTTCCGCCGGTGATTTTAAAAAACGTTTTGAAAAAACATGTCTTGATATAAACAGCAACTGCAAACTCCGTATTGGTAAAGTTAATAAATACAAAATAAAGAAATTGTTTGTTTTTATAGAAAACAATTCCGAACTTGAAATAGATGATAATTTTAATTGTGCCGGCTGCGACTTTCTTATAGGTGTTAACAGCAAGATAAAAATCGGAAAGAACTGTATGTTTTCAAAAGACATAACACTGAGAACAACAGACTTCCATCCGATATACAGTTTAGAAACAAAAGAACTTATAAACCAGCAGAAAAATATTACAATAGGCTCGCAAGTATGGATTGGCGAAGACGTCAAAATTTTAAAAGGAGTAACACTAGCCGATAACATAATTGCAGGCTGTAATTCCGTTGTTACAAAATCAATTTTGGAACCGAATGTAATTATTGCAGGCACGCCTGCAGTAATTGTAAAACGCAATGTCTATTGGGAACGCGACTTTGTAGAAAATGCGCATTCAAACAATAAATATGCTACAATATAAAAAAGGGAGATAATCATTGGCAAAAATTCTGATAACAGGAATAGCAGGACTTCTGGGAAGCCATTTTTCAAGATATTTACTCGCAAAAGGATATAAAGTGACCGGTATAGATGACTTTTCCGGCGGGTATAAAGAAAACCTTCCTGATGGAGTATTCTGCTCAACGCTTAATCTTGCAGACTTTGATGCCGTCGATAATTTTTTCAACGAAGAACGATTCGACTATGTATACCATTTTGCGGCATACGCTGCAGAAGGCCTGTCCCCTTTTATCAGAACATTTAATTATACAAACAATGTAATAGCCTCCGCAAATCTTATAACAGCATCTATAAATTATGGTGTCAAAAAGTTTATATTCACCTCCTCAAACGGTGTGTACGGAGAAGATAATCTCCCTCCTTTTAACGAAAATATGATTCCAAAACCCATAGACCCGTATGGTATTGCTAAATACGCCGTAGAGATGGATTTAAAAAATGCACGCTCACAGTTTGGGCTTAATTATTCAATAATAAGACCGCATAATGTTATAGGTATATATCAGAATATTTGGGATAAATACAGGAATGTCGTCGGTATCTGGATTCGCCAGACGCTTCATAATGAACCTTTGACAGTCTACGGTGACGGCCTACAAAAACGGGCATTCTCTGATATGGTTTATTATAATGAACCATTTGAACAACTAATGACAGAATTTAACGGCGAAATCTTTAATCTTGGCGCCGATAAAGAAATCACATTAATAGATTGCGCAAAACTCGTGCAAAAATGTGCATCTAATTTTGGATTCAAACCGGAAATAATCCACCTTGAGCCCAGAGTTGAAGCGAAATATGCATACGCTGACCATACAAAAGCAAAAAAACTGCTCGGGTTTGAAGATAAAACCGATTTGGAAAAAACGATTAACGAAATGTTTTCCTGGGCAATAAAACAGCCGGACAGAAGGGTTAAAACAATGAAGTATGAAACAATAAAAAACTTGTACAGCTATTGGAAACAATAGGAGGAAAAACGTGAAAGTATGCGTCATTGGAACAGGATATGTCGGATTAGTCGCAGGCACTTGTCTTGCAGAGATGGGAAATGATGTAATCTGTGTTGATAATAATCAGGAAAAACTCGCTCTTCTGCGCAAGGGCATTATACCTATATACGAACCGGGGCTGGAAGCCCTTATAAAAACAAATGTTGAAGAAGGCCGGCTTGTATTCACGGATAATATCATTCAAGCAGTCCAAAGTTCGCTTGTTTGTTTTATTGCCGTCGGGACTCCGCAGGGAGAAGACGGCTCTGCGGATCTGCAATATGTTCTTAATGTGGCAGAACAAATCGGCAAATCAATTAACGGATATAAAGTTATAGTTAATAAATCTACGGTTCCGGTTGGAACAGCCGGGGAAGTGCAGAAAATTATCCAAAATTTTACCAATGAAGAATTTGACGTAGTCTCAAACCCTGAATTTTTAAAACAAGGCTCTGCCGTAGAGGACTTCTTAAGACCGGACAGAGTAATTATCGGAACAGAATCCGAAAAGGCTAAGAAAATAATGCTTGAACTCTACAGTCCGTTTGTAAGAAATCAAAACCCCGTAATTACAATGGACAATAAATCTGCTGAAATGGTAAAATACGCTTCCAATACATTCCTTGCTGTAAAAATTTCATATATTAATGAAATTTCAAATATATGCGAAAAAACAGGTGCAGATATCAATCAGGTTCGCCTCGGCATGTGTTCTGACACAAGAATTGGCACCAAATTTCTTTATCCGGGAATCGGATTCGGCGGAAGCTGTTTCCCAAAAGATATTAAAGCCCTTATAAAAACAGCACTGGATAATAATTGCGAGTGTGAACTTATTAAATCGGCTGACAATATAAATAAACAACAGCGGTTAAATTTCGTACACAAAATAACAAATCGTTTCGGCAGTGATTTAACCGGAAAACTCTTTGCTGTCTGGGGACTGTCATTTAAGCCGAAAACAAATGATATGAGAGAAGCACCGGCCATTACTATTATAGAAGAACTCCTTAAAAGAGGCGCTCAAATACAAGCCTTTGACCCTAAGGCTTTTGACAATGCAAAATTAATATTCAAAGACAGGATTTTATACGCAGAATCAGCTTATAATGCTCTTAAAAATGCAGATGCCCTGTTACTTCTGACAGAATGGAACGAGTTTAGAAATCCTGATTTCAACAAAATAAAACAACTTTTAAAAACACCTGTAATTTTTGACGGCAGAAATCAATACAGCAGTTATTCACTGCCCCAAAGAGGTTTTGAATACCACCAAATCGGAAAGGGTTAAAATGAAAAATTTTATAGAAAATTATATAAATAACTCAATAGCCGTACGCAAGTTAATCTTAGACTCTGAGCCGGCAGTAGAGTCAATAAAAAGTCTGGCTGATTGCATATATCAATGTATTGAAAACGGCGGCAAGGTTTTAACTGCAGGCAACGGCGGTTCTGCCGGAGACGCACAGCATATATCAGCAGAACTTGTTGTAAAATTCTATAAAGAAAGAAGGGCTCTTCCTGCTATCGCACTTACTACAGACAGTTCGGTTATTACAGCTATTGCAAATGACCATTCATTTGAAAATATTTTTGCAAGACAAATAGAAGCCTGCGGTAAAAAGGGAGACGTATTTCTGGCGCTGTCTACTTCAGGGAATTCCGCTAATATAATTACGGCAATAAAAGAGGCAAAAAAAAGAGGGCTTACTGTTGCCGGGCTTACCGGGAAGAACAGATGTCAAATGGATGAAATATGCGATTATTTAATAAAAGTCCCGTCATCAGATACACCTGTTATACAAGAAGCACACATGATGATTGGACACATTCTCTGTGCTTTGATAGAAGAAAAATTATAAGAAGGAGGAAATATGAACAAGATTATCATTTCATTATTTTCAATGGCATTATTAATTATGCCTGCAAATGCTTCAAACTGGTCAGCTTCTGACAGAGTTGCAGACGTCGGCAAAAATATTATCACAAAAAACAATCTGCCGGCTAAAACAACATTCAAAGTAGTAAACCGCGCCTCTAATAATTCTAATACTTCTCAAACAAATGTTATTGAAATATCCGCCGACGACTTAGCCTACACAGGCAACGACAATGAAGTCGCATCAGTAATCTGTTACGAAATCGGACATATTATAAACGGAAAAGCATCAAAAGATAAAATGAGAAATATTGCAAAAGCTGTATTAAGCGAAAATTTAAGCGCAGACAATGTTTTAAATACCACGGCAAACAGTGAATTTATAGCAAACAAAACCAGCATGAAAGATGATAAAGAAGCCGATATAACAGGCGTAGACTTAATGATACAGGCAGGTTACAATCCGCTTGCAATGATTGTAGTTCTGACCAAAAAACCCGGCAGCACTATTGAGGCAATAATGGGTAAACCTGCAAACTCAGAAAGGGCAATGAATATTTTTGATTATTTAACATACAACTACCCTTCTAAAGTAAAAGCCGGATACGGATGCCAGGAATACCGTGCATTTTTAACTTATGCTGACCCTATTGTTCAGGAAAGAAATTCCAGCGAGAAAAAATTGGAAAAATTCCATAAAGAACAAGCTAAAAACAAAGCGCAGAGAGCTAAAAATATCGCTCAGTATAAAGCAACAGGAGGAGTCAGCGGATGGGACGCTTCTTATATGATATTAAAAAACCTTTCTGAATCAAGCGAAAGATAATAAAAAGGAGGAACATAATTCCTCCTTTTTTATGCTTGAAATGTATGTTTGACATATAATAAAAATGTATGAAAGAAGAGTACACTAGAGGAAATTAAAATGGAAAAGAAATTTAAACGTGTAAAAACCAAGATAGTAGCGACTCTTGGTCCGGCAACCTCAAGTTATGAAATGATAAAACAACTGGTAGATGCCGGTGCTACAATGTTCAGACTTAATACTTCGCATGGTACAGAAGAAGGGCATGCAGAAAATATTCAAATCATAAGAAAAATATCTGAAGAAACCGGAAGGTATATTCCCATCTTGATAGATCTTCAAGGCCCTAAAATTAGAGTCGGCAATATAGCCGAGCCTGTAAAAATTCAACCCGGCAGCGAAGTTGTTCTGGAAGCAACAGACAATACTGCAAATCCTGATATTATTCCTGTTGATTATGAAGGAATCGCGGAAGATGTCAAACCTGGAGATAAAATTCTTCTTGATGACGGCAAAATCGGGCTTGAAGTATTGGAAGTAAAAGACGGCCGAGTTAAAACAAAAGTTTTATACGGCGACTTAATCCGTCCGAGAAAAGGGATAAACCTGCCCGGAACCACAGCCAGCCTCGCTGCTGTTACAGAAAGGGATGTTGAATATATAAGATTTGCAGTAGAATATGATGCAGATTATATCGCCCTTTCTTTTGTAAGAGAAGCCAAGGATATTGAACTTGCAAAAAAATATATTAAAGATTACGGCGGACGAATACCGGTTATAGCAAAAATAGAAAAACCGCAGGCAGTTGAAAAACTTGAAGAGATTATCAAAGTCTCAGACGGAATTATGGTTGCCAGAGGCGATTTAGGTATTGAAATGTCACCGGAAGAAGTTCCAATTGTACAAAAATACATAGTAGATCAGGCTATTAGAAACAGGAAAGCTTGTATTGTAGCAACCCAAATGCTTGAATCTATGATAGAAGAACCTATTCCTACAAGAGCTGAAGCAAGCGATGTTGCAAATGCTATCTTTGACGGGACGGACGCAATTATGCTCTCCGGAGAAACTGCAATGGGAAAATACCCTGTAGAAGCAGTCAAAATGATGAAAAAAATAGCTTCAAATGTGGAAGACTGCAGTTTCTGTCTTTCTAATCTTGATTTAGAAATGAGCAATGAATACGAACTTTCTCCCCAGGCAATATCAAATGCTGCAATAAAAATGGCGGAAGACTTGCAGGCAAAAGCAATTATGGCATTCACACACAGCGGATATACTCCGAGACTTTTATCAAAACTGAGACCGACTGTTCCGATAATTGCGATATCCGATTCTGAGGCTACCTGCAGAAGATTATGCCTGTATTGGGATATTTTTGCTGACTATAAAGAATGGGATACGGTTCTGGATGCAGACTTGCTCGGAAAAATAGATGATTATATTCTTGAAAATACAAACTTCAAAAAAGGTGAAAGAATAATCATCATCGGTTCTATCCCTAAACTTATAACAGGGCGCACGAACTTTATAAGGGTTCACAGAATAGGCGCACCTATGGAAGAGCCGGCATCTGCCAGATAAATAAAAAAAATCCGGGTTATAAACCCGGATTTTTTTTCTAAAAAATTTTATATATCAGATAATAAATAATTGATGAGAGAATCATACAAGACGGAATCGTTAAAACCCAGGCTATAACAATATTCCCTACGATTCTCCACTTAACTGCATGTGCATGAAAGGTAGATCCTACCCCCATAATTGCAGTTGAAATTACATGAGTTGTACTCAACGGAATCCCGAAGTGGGAAGCAGTCAGAATAAGCCCCGCAGCAGATGTTTCAGCTGCAAACCCGTGGATAGGCTTTAGCTTGATAATCTTATGTCCCATTGTTTTAATAATCTTCCATCCGCCATTCATAGTACCGGCAGCCATTGTCATTGCACATACTATAATAACGTATAATGGAATCTCAAACTCTCCGTTTGTTTTCAGCACTCCGCTTGCAATAAGGGCAAGAGTAATAATCCCCATAGTTTTTTGGGCATCATTGGAACCGTGACTCAGAGCCATTAATCCTGAGGATATCAACTGAAGTTTTCTAAAACGCTTATTAACTGTCTGCGGATGAAACCTGTAAAAGACTCGTATAAGCAAAAGCATAATTAAAAAACCGGTACAAAATCCCAGAACCGGAGATGTAAACATCGGAATAAGTACTTTGTCCATCAAAGTATTGAAATGCACAACACTCACCCCTGCTTTTACAATTGAAGCGCCTAAAAGCCCCCCGATTAAAGCATGCGAAGAACTTGAGGGCAGCCCTAAATACCAGGTTAATAAATTCCACAACACAGCCGCTAAAAGAGCACAGAAAATAACTGTCAGAGTAATTAACTCTGCATTGACAATCCCTGAACCAATAGTTTTAGCAACATGCGTACCTGTCAAAGCACCGATAAACTCAAGCGATGCACCAAATAAAACAGCCTGTCTCGGTGCCAAAACCTTTGTCGAAACAACTGTTGCAATTGCATTTGCGCAGTCATGAAAACCATTTATAAATTCAAACGCCAGTGCTGCAATGATTACAGCTATTAATAGTAATATTGTAATACTCATAGCCATCCTAACTCTGCTTTAATGCAACATTTAATACAGTATCAGAAACATGAAAACACGCATCCAAGGCGTTTTCAATTTCTTTATAAATATCACGGAGTTTGATAACATCAAGGGCGTCATATTTACCGGAAAACAGGTCAAACATGGCTTTTCTGTGAACTTCGTCACCGTGAGTTTCCAACTCTTTCATCTCAATATTTAATTTAGTCATCTCTTCCACATCACTGACTTTTTTAAGTTTTTTTATAATTTCACCCAATTTTTCAGATGCGCTGACCAATGTTAAAGCCTGTTCTTTCATTTCTTCCGTATACTTTGTTAATCTGTATACTTCCAAATTCAAACAGGCTTTAATAATTCTTTTATTAATTTTATTCAGTGTTACTGCTAAATACTGTATATCTTCGCGTTCCAGCGGTGTTATAAAACTTTTATTCAACTGCTTCAAAATCAGTTTAATCGATATAGACCCTTTCTTTTTATACTTTAAAATCTCTTCTTTTTTCTCGCTTGAAAAGCCGTTTCTCATAATATCATTATATAATTGCGCCGTCTCTTTACAAATTTCCGCACTGTTTTGAAAAAGAGTAAAAAACAACTTATCCTCAGGCGGCATAATATACGACAACAAATTAAATTTCGGCATAACAACCTCCTTTTTCATACAACTTTAGTGTATACAAAAAATGCTTAATTATAAAGTAAAAATTTATAAAACTTAATCTTTAGTATTCAAAAGTTTATCAGCTTCTTTTTTATCCTCATCAGAGGCTTTCATATTAGTAGAATTTTTTAGATACGCCTTGCCTAAAGCATCCTGAGGGGTAACATTCCCGTTGTTATCAACCTTAAATTTAAACTTATCCGGATTCTTGCAGGTAGACGAATACTCGCAGTTCTTACCTTTATCTTCTCCGTTAATATCAATAACAACTTCATTTTCTTCTGTTTTCAAATTCAATCCGTTTGGGGCAACAGACCCTTCTTTGGAAGTTATTTTCCATTCTATACCGTCTGTTGTCGTAAATGTAACACTATTATCAGCTGTCTCTACATCATCCTTATCAACATCCAGTCTTAAAGCAAGCAAAGAGCCGAACTTAGTGCCGGAGGCATCAGTATTTATAAGTTCAGAAGCTTCCTCATTATCAATATAATCCGGCATTTTATTACACCCCAGCCCCGTGCAAACAGCTTGTTCCGAGGTATTATATTCAGTCATATATAAAGATGTGTCACTTACAATATCCACAGTTGTATTTGCAAGAATATTATGAGCTTTCAGATACAACCCTTTTGTCTCATCCGGCTTTAATTTTACAATAGTCGGTGTCGCAAGAGCCGCAACGACTCCTACAATAGCTATTGTTATCAATAATTCAGCCAAAGTAAACCCTTTTTTCATAACATAACCTCTCTATTCTTCGTCATCGGAACTTACGTTAGACGCATCTTTTAAAAATTCTTCTCCTAGCGGGTCATCGGCAGATACAGCGCCGTAAGTATCTACTTTAAATTTAAATTTATCAGGTTTTTTACAAGACGATGATGAAGAATAGCAATTCTTGCCCTTATCTTTACCATCTAAATCAACTACTATATTAGCATTTAAAATTTTGGCATTATCTTCCGTTTTTAAATTAGCAGTTATTTCCCACTGACTTCCGTCTTTTAGGATAAATATACATTTATTTCCCGTAGTTGTTACATCGTCTAAAGGCACTCCAAATTGATAAGCAAGTATTTTTCCGTATTTACTTGAATTTTCAGAAGCAGTGGCCTCGTTCAAATCAGGATCATTGGATTTTGTTTTCTGTACACAGCCCAGCCCCATACAGGTTGGTTCTCCTAATAATGAGACAGAACCTTCGGTATAAACTGTTTGGTAATACAAATCTGAATTGTTTAATATTTCATCATTTGTTACAGCAATAGCATTATATGCTTTCATATATTTTATTTTTGTTTCATTCGGCATCATATTCATTACGGCAGGTGCTGTCATTGCAGCGAGAAGTCCGACAATCCCCAAAGTTATTAAAAGTTCCGCTATAGTAAATCCTTTTTTCATAAAAACACCTCTCTACAAAAGCATTATACCATACATATTAATTATATACTACACTTTCTTACAACTACTATTATTAACTTTTGTAACAATTTTGTATTCTATACTAAAGTTTTCTCTAAAAATGCCGTAAACAATAATATAAAATAGGGAAAACTTTAAAGGAGTATTAAAAAAATGACTGACGTATCAAGAGTTTATCAATTTCTAGCAAAATTTAACGAGAACGGCAACAGCTGGCAGGATGCAGTTGACTCTAACGGTGACGGCACAATTATTAAAAGCGAGTTTCGTTCTTTTATGGAAGATAATTTTGAATGGGACGGAGAAACCACAGAAGCCGGGAAGAATGACCTGATAAACTCTTTCTGGAAAACCATTGATTCCAACAGAAGTGCAACTAAAATTGAGAATACTAAGTTCAAAAATGCTAATGCATTAGACAAAAATGAAGTTGCAAATATGGAAAAACGCATTGAGATGTATGAAATACTCAATGATTTTACCTCAACACTTAATGCCCCGACAGTCATTTCATCGACTTCAGAATGGAAAAAATCCGTTTCAGAAGGTTTGGCCGCACTTGTTGAGGCTTATATCAAGGAAGGAAAACCCGCAGAAGAACTTCAAGCTTATCTAGAAGAAGCTGCACCCAAAGTGATGAATAAAGCAACTGCTGATTATTGCGCTACAGAATATCTGGATGCGACTATGGCGGATTTGGTAGATGAATATGGTTATGCTTACGCATCTGACAATACATTACAGAACATAATTGACGCGTATATAGGAACTCTTGCCGGAGAAGAGGACGGTGAAGAGATTAAAGCAACCGTTACAGGCATAATTGACGCCTATATGGCAACAGCCGGTCTGGCTGATGAAAGCCCGATTGACTTGTCAGAATACGGATATACTGTAACCGAAAACTCGGCATTAAATGATTTGCAAAAATGTATCGCTCAAAAGAAACTTCAAGACAACCTTGAGGCTATAAAGAATGAATCAAATTATGAAAATTATGCAGAATTGTATGATGCTGCAGTTAATGAATATATTTCAAAAACACTTGCCAACGCAAAATTCTCTGAATTAGAAGCAATTCAGGAATACGGCATTGAAGAATTTAAAGCAACAAAAGAATATCAAGATATTGAAACAACGATAGAAGTAAAAAATGTTCTTCAGGGTGATGAACTTTATCAAGCATTGTCTTCCGGTGTAAGTGAATCGCTTGCGGATAAAATAAAAAATGACGGACGATACTTTGACGCTTACGATAAAATTACTGAAGAAGCTATTAAAAAAGCAAAAGCCGGTGATTTTGATACAGATGGTGCATTTGATTCCGCCAAACTTGTAGAATGGGCTGCAAATGAAATCAAAAATAATATCTCGGAGTTTTATCCTAACGGCTTGGGAGATATGCCTCTGAAAGACTTAAATATTATGTATGATCAGCTTGCTGAATCTGCTATAAATGAAACTGATGATGACAAATCTTTATCTCTTGCACGCAAAGCCGCAATACAGTATTGTGACGCTGTATGTGATAAAGGCGCTCTTATGAAGCAAGCGATTAAAGATATTTTCGGAGAAAATTATACAACAGAAATTAACAAATTATATCCCAGTGAAATTGAAGACAAAATAAACGAATTAAAAGAAAGAGTTCTTGAAATTGGCGACATTTCTACATTTAGAATTGATAATTGGGGCGAAATCCCTGCTGATATCACCATTGCACAAAATGCTGCTAAGAATTATCAGCTTAATACCAGCGTCAAGAATGGAGATACAACAATCAGCAGCGACAGAATCAGCTACAAAGTCAGTGCTTCTGGCAATGCAACGGTATCTGTTAACAACAACACATTAACAGTTACAGGCGCTTCAAATAACGGATATACTACAATAACAATAAGCCTTCTGGTCGACGGCGTAGAACTCGGTGAACAAGTTATAAAAGTTAAAACTGTAAATCAAAGCTTTAATTGGGGCAATATGGCAGACACTTACACCGGTGTCATAGCAAGAGACAGAAAAAAAAGAGGCAGCAACGGAAATATTTCTCTACAAGAAGCTTATAGCAATACAGCTTGTTTAATTCTTAACGGCACAAACGGAGAATTTACAAGAGATTGGAACAATACAATAAATTCATCCAAAACACGCCTTGCGGATTTCATTAACGGAACACTGTGCAATGCGGTAAGAAATACAGGAAACTACGACGAAAATGCACTGAAAATTGCCGCACAAAAAACTATTGAATTATATCAGGCAGCACTCACCCAAATCCAAAACGGTGATATGGCTGGCAAAAAATCAGATAAAACAAGCACTATCAGCTATGACGGCGAAAATTATACATTCCAAACTAAAAAATGGTACAGAGAAAGCTCTGCTGAAAATACAGAACAAGCAAGAAGCCAATCCGCCGCTAACAACCAGCTCGGTTTATCACTTAATGAATCATACAACAGTCCGAGTACTTATCAGGTAGTCGTCAACATGAGATGCGTAATGGACATCTTCAATAAATTCTATGCACAAGCTTTATAATAAAAATTTTATTGAAAAGAGCTCTCTATACTATGAGCTCTTTTCTGAAACAGAAAACTTTATTAAAGAAATATATACTGCAAAAAATCAATATCAGCTAAAAAAAATTAAACAAAAAATAGCTGATATTGATATTTCTAAGCGGGATGGAACTCTTTCTAATAAAAAAATTTTAATCAAAAATTTATTTTTTTCCTGTTTGAAAGCCAAAGAAGCTTTGTTGTGCATTAAAAATACAAACCCGACTTTTAATCTTAATAAAATTATCTGCAAGAAACTATTCTCCGGATATGATATTAATAAACTGCAAAATAAATATGATATAAAAAATCAATTTATAGGCAGTATGCCGGGAGAGTTTTTCAGCCAGGCTGAACAACACGAAAAAAGAGAAACTGCGACTCTGCTTTCTAACATATTCTTAAAATACACGTATGTCCTTAATTTAGACTTTGAAGCGGAGGATGACAATACAGAAGAATTAAAAACATTATTAAACTCCGGGCTGAAGAAATTGGAAAAAGAATTATCACTTATCATTGGACAAAAAGTATCAATAAAGTATATAGAACACGGAACTTTTGGGAATGTATTCAAAATTTCTGCTAATACTAAATGTTACGCTTGTAAAATTTTCTTTCCTTATAATAAGTTCCCCGATACATATATTAATAAATATCACGGATGCTTTTTTGAACCGCAGGCAGGATTATATGCATATAAATCAACGAGTAAAAATCTGTTTACGCGCTTTTATGCGGGTAAAATCTCTGCATTTGATGAGCCATACAGTTATATGATTTGCGACTGGGTAACAAAGGATAATATAGCAAAAGACTCTATTCCTTTTCACCATCTTACTATTGATAAGGAAGAACAAAAGCCGGAAAATATCCTATTTGGCAAAATCGTTGATTTTGGGGGAATGTGTATTGAAGAAAAATTATTAAAAGATAAAAAAATCGCAAGAATGGTTAGAATTATATGGCAAAATTTAAATTATAAGCACAAAAAAGAACAAATAACCTGGAAGCTTAATCAAAAAAATATTGACACTATTCAAAAATTCTGTCTTGACAAAAATTATACGGAAGCAGTTAATCTAATAAAACATAGAGTTAAACATATACCTCGCAAATTAGTGAAAACTTTAAAAAATATAAAAAACGCACAAAAACTTAGCCTCAAAGAAGATTTTAATCTTTATTTATACAAAACAAAACAAGATGTTTTAAAAAATATTCAAAAATTTAAAATCTGCCTTATTAATGTTTACTGCCAAGACAATAATAAACAAGGATATTTTTTAATTAAACATAATGATATCTTTACAAGAATTTATTTTAAAAATAACATTATTGAAAAAATTGAAAATGTCTAAATTTATGCAATTTCCGCTCTTGTTTTTTCTGAAATATCTGCAGGTTTATTGTGAGGCAAATGGATTAATTCAGCACGATTATCTATCTCATCCTGCTTTTCTACCATATCCTTTGTAACAACAAACTTGTTGATATCATGTTTTGTCGGAATATCATACATTACATCAAGCATTAATTCTTCTACAATGGAACGTAATGCTCTGGCTCCGGTTTTACGTTTTATAGCCTTTTTAGCTATTAAATCAATTGCATCAGGTTCAAACTCTAATTCTACACCGTCCATTGCTAGCAGACATTGATACTGCTTAATTATAGCATTCTTTGGCTCTGTAAGAATCATCTTCAAAGTATCTTCATCAAGAGCATCAAGTACTGCATAAACAGGAATTCTGCCGATAAATTCTGGTATTAAACCAAATTTAAGCAAATCCTCCGGCTGCAGCTTCTTAAGAAGTCTTGCTGCTGCCTGTTCTTTTTCTGCCTGAGTCGGTGCAGATTTTCCGAAACCAATCGAAGAACCGTCTTTTACTCTGTGTTCAATAATCTTATCCAAATCAACGAACGCACCGCCTACAATAAACAGAATATTGCTTGTATCAATCTGAATCATTTCCTGCTGAGGGTGTTTTCTTCCGCCCTGTGGAGGTACATTTGATATTGTGCCTTCAATAAGCTTCAATAATGCCTGTTGAACCCCTTCACCGGACACATCTCTTGTTATTGAGGTATTTTCGGATTTTCTGGCGATTTTATCGATTTCGTCAATATAGATAATACCTTTTTCTGCTTTTTTAGCATCATAATCAGCATTCTGATAAAGACGGAGAAGAATATTTTCTACATCATCCCCGACATAACCGGCCTCAGTAAGGGTTGTAGCATCAGCTACAGCAAACGGAACATCAAGCATTTTAGCCAATGTCTGAGCAAGCAGTGTCTTGCCGCTTCCGGTAGGTCCTACAAGAAGAATATTGGATTTTTGGATTTCAACTCCGTTTGTATCCTCTTTCTGGTTATGTTTCAAACGTTTGTAGTGATTATAAACCGCTACAGAAAGAACTTTTTTGGCATCATCCTGACCGACTATATGTTGATCCAGGTACGCTTTGATTTCATGTGGTTTTGGAATAGGTTTATCTTCCATATCGGAAGATTTGGAATCCTGTTTTCCGCTCGTTTTTTCTTTGGCTTCAAAAAACTCTTCGTCTAATATTTCATTACAAAGCTCAACGCATTCATCACAAATGAATACATCAGGTCCTGCAATTAATTTTTTTACCTGATCCTGCGTTTTTCCGCAAAATGAACATTTTAGCCTGTCTTGTGATGCCATAGATTTCTCCTATTGTTAGATAGTTTATCCTGCTGAAACAGATTCCGCATTCAGCAGAGATGAGGTTAATTACCTACCCCTCTTTGGTAATGACTTTATCAATCATACCGTATTCAAGAGCTTCTTGAGGTGTCATGATATAGTCACGATCAGTATCCTTTTCAATTTTCTTAATTGACTGGCCTGTATTTGCAGCCATAATTTCGTTCAGGGTTTTCTTGATTCTCAAGATTTCTTGTGCCTGAATTTCAATATCGGTAGCCTGACCCTGCGCACCGCCTAAAGGCTGGTGGATAAGAACTCTTGAATGAGGAAGAGCCATTCTCTTGCCTTTAGCACCTGAGCAAAGAAGAAAGGCACCCATTGAAGCAGCTTGACCTAAGCAGATTGTACATACATCTGCTCTTATGTGCTGCATTGTATCATATATTGCTAAACCTGCAGTTACACTTCCGCCCGGAGAGTTGATATACAGCATAATATCTTTTTCCGGATTTTCACTATCCAGCAGCAATAATTGCGCAACTATTAAATTTGCAACCATATCGTCAACCGGGGTTCCCAAAAAGATTATTCTCTCTCTCAACAATCTTGAGAAGATATCAAAAGAACGTTCCCCTCTGCTTGATTGTTCTATTACTACAGGTACAAAACTCATTCTTATTTTCCTTTCTTTAATCAAATGACAATATCATTATACATTACATAAAATTTTACACAAATAATTAATTTGGATGATATTATCCTTGGGTTAATCGCACAAAATATTATAGCATAAAATAAGTAATAGTGAAATGACTAGTTTTGTTTTTCAACCTTTGATGCGTACGATTTTATAAATAATGTATTGAGTATGGCTGCACCTCCTGCCAGGTATGCCGATGTTATCAGAGGTTTCTTAATATTTGTTTTAAAAGTATTTTTATATAAAACGGAATTAAAAAGTACTGACACTATCGGAGTAGCAGAGAGCAGGAAGAAGTCTCTATAAAAGCTTTTCGTTTTAAAATGGCGCTGCCTTTCATTACTGTCTATTTTATCAGCAGAAGCCGCAAAACTATCTTTCAAAGCTTTACCCTGTTTCAGTTGTTCTTCCGTAAAATCCATTTTTCTAACAATATTATTTTTTGTCTCGGTTAATTGGTTTAGTCTCTCTATTTTTGTTTTGTATTCATCTTTGGTTTTTATATGCTCTACAAGGGCGCTTATAGCATTATCAGGGAGTTTAGGCTTTGCCTCCTGTCCGGCAAGTTCCCTGTAAATACGTTCTTTTGATTTGTACCTTCCCACTTCTTCAATATTTCTGAAAAAAGGTATGTTAGTAAGTTTAGAAAGAACACAGACCGGCAAAGCACATAAAGCCACTGCTGCCGTCTTGACTCCATACCCAAGTGCTTTTGATTTTTTAGCTGCTTTTCCGGATATTGACGCCAAAGCGAGCCCGCCGGCCAAGCCCCCGGAAACAAGGTAGTTCAAACCCAAGGCAACCTTATTGGAATAATCAATTGTTTCTCTATCAATTCTGTGTGATAAATTTTCTATTAATTCTTTATCAGTATTATTGGCTTGAATATTTTCTTTAAGAAGAGCTTTACTTTCAATAGATTTTTCTTCCTTTTTTAATCCTTTTAAAAATTTTATGTGTTTTAAAAACAGAAAATCCGGCATTAAATCCGGACTTTTCGTATAATCATATTCTTTATAATATTTGTATACAGGGCTGTTCTCAATCTTAGACATTTGTTCCTCAGAAGGCATTGCAAAGAGCTTAGAATCCTGCAAATCTTCTCCGATAGCCTCATAAACTCCAGTATGATAGGCTCTGGCGTCATCCTTACCTCGCTTTAAGGCAAACTGTGAATACAAAAGCGTACCTACGGCCGCCAATCCAGCAAATGCCTTGCCGGAAATACTTTTTGTTTTCTCCGCCAAAGAAAGAGCTGAACCGAGGCTAAGACCTGCACATAGAACAGTCGGCAAAAAGATTAATGTATTATTAGCATTATCCGTCTGTGATACAAGATTTTGAGTTCTTCTGTCAACCGTATTTATCGCATTCAAAACGACTTTTGCTTTCTCTCTATAGAGCGCATTCTCCCGTCTGTTTGATTCCCTAAAAGTATTATGTTTGTTGATATTTGTTATTGAAGTAATCATAATCCTCAAAATCATGCTAATAAATTTTTCAAAATAAGTCAAGTTATTAAACCAAATTTTCACATAAAAAATAAAGATTTTACAAACTATTGACAAAATGCCATGCGCATTATATAATTCAACGATAAACAGGAGGGAAATATGAGAATTAATGCAGTTAACCCAAATTTAACCCGCACATCTGTAATGCCAAGAGCACACAGAGTTGTTGACCCTGTTGTAAGTGCGCCTATAACATTCCAAGGCGGAACCGGAAAAACAGTCTACACATCTCTTGGTGCAATAGCTGGTGCAATTGCAGGATTTGCACTTGGAGGCCCGCTGGGTGCCCTTATCGGCGCAGGGGTTGCAGGAAGCGCTGCCCACACTGAGGCTGATATACAAGAAAATGCATCGCCTGCTGAGCATGAAGGCTGGGTCGATTACGCAGAAGATCACGCCAGACGTGACAGAGATTAGTAAAAAAAGACTTAGTTATTAACTAAGCCTTTTTTATTTTGTATGATTTTTATTAATTAGTTTTCTGCTTCAAACATATCTTTTCCTACTGCACACAGAGGACATACCCAATCCTCCGGCAAATCTTCAAATGCAGTTCCGGGATTTACTCCGTTATCAGGGTCGCCTGCCTGAGGGTCATAAACATAATGGCATACTGTGCATACATATTTTTGCATAATTCATTCCTCCTTATAGTTTTCGGTGAAGCAAATCACCTGCTTTTCTATACTACTATATTCCCAAAGATTTTACTATTGTATTTACAACATTATCCACCTCGGGAATTTGTTCAGGCTTTAATGTAGATTTGATACAAATTGAATCATCTAAAATTTCTGTCCCTTTCAGCTTTTCCAGCTTTTCTCTGATTAAAGTTCCGCAATTAGGCGCCCAAGAACCGTTTTGAATAATTACATATTTGCGGTTCTGTAAGTTATGAGAAACTAAGGTATGCAAGAATGTTTCCATAGATTCAAAAATCCCTGCATTATATGTAGTTGTTGCAAGAACGATATCAGAACATCTGAAAGCTTCTGCCAGAACAAAAGACGGATGTGTGATTGAAACATCATACATTTTAATATTTCGAACCCCCTTGTCAGCAAGTTTTGATGCCAGAAGATTCACAGCATTTTCCGTTCCGCCATAGACTGATGAATATGCTATCAAAACGAATTTTTCTTCCGGAGTATATGTTGACCATTTATCGTATTTTTCGACAAATAAGCCTGTATTTTTCCTTATCATAAGACCATGAAGGGGGCAAATGAGTTTTATATCAAGTTCTGAGGCTTTTTTCAGAAGCATTTGGACTTGAAGCCCGTATTTTCCTACGATATTTGTATAGTACCTTCTTGCCTCATCAAGATAATCACGTTCCCAATTAACCTCATCATCAAAAAGGTTGCCGTTTATTGCGCCAAATGAGCCGAACGCATCTGCGGAGAACAAAATTTTCTTTTTTATATCATAAGTTACCATAACTTCCGGCCAGTGAACCATCGGCGCCATTATAAACTTCAGTTCATGCCGGCCTGTTTTTAAGGTTTCACCTTCTTTTACAACAATAGATCTTGAATCAATATCAAAAGTGAAAAATTGTTTTATCATGCTGACAGTTTTTTGAGAGCAGACAATTTTAACATTCGGATGATTTTTTACAACCTCCTGCAGCAAAGCGCAATGGTCGGGTTCCATGTGTTGAACCACAATATAGTCAAGTCCCTTGCCGCCTAAAGCTTCATCTAAGTTTTCGTAGAATTGTTCTGCGCAGACTTTATCCACTGTATCCATAAGGACAGTTTTATCATCTTTTATTAAATAAGAATTATAAGACATCCCGTCTTTTACGGGATATGCACTCTCAAACAACGCAAGACGCCTGTCAGAGCAGCCCAGATAGATTATATCATCCGTAATTTTTCTAATATTGTGCATTTTATACTCCAAAAATTCTTAGCCTTTTATAAAATTATTATACCGTAAAAGTTAATATTTTAAATTCTTCCCTCAACAAAGAGATTTTACACATACCCGATATATGGCAGATTTCTGTAGTACCCGTCGTAATCCAGCCCGTAGCCGACAAGAAACTTATCGTCTACCTCAAATGCGTGATAATCAGGGTCAATTTCAACTTCTCTTTTTATTTTTTTATCAAGAAGGGAACAGAATTTTAAGCTCTTTGTCTTGAAATTGTGTCTTATAAAATCCATCAAAAACTTTGCAGTATGCCCGGTGTCAATAATATCTTCTATTATCAAAACATTCTTTCCGTTCAAATCCGGAAGTGAAATATCAACGGCATTGACCTTTCCAGTAGAAGAGAAGCCTGAACCGTAGCTTGAAAGCCGGATAAATTCCATTCTCAAAGGCATTTTCAAATGTTTTGATAAATCTGTCATAAACATCACAGCACCTTTTAGCACGCAGATTAAATAAAGTTCCTCGTCTTGATATTCATTATTTAAGCTATTGCCGAGCGCTTTTATAGCTTCCTGAATATCATCTTTTTTGAACAAAACCTTCAAATCATTTTCCGTAATCATAAACCACCTCAGATAAATTCTATAACATGCGTTGGAATCCCTTTTACTCCGATTTTGTCGCTGATTCCAGCGCCTAAGACCCAGAGAACTTCGTTATCCTTGCATAAAAGCAGCATCTTATCCCGATTATGACGCGGAACACCTTTAGAGTTTAAATATTTTTTAAGCTTCATTGTACCTTTCATCCCAAAAGGTGTAATAATATCTCCGTCTTTACGTGTTCTCAATGTCAATGGAAACTGAATGTTTGAAAAATCTGCATAGGCAAAGTTCGCAGTTGCTTCCGGAAATACAAACAGGTCTTTTTCATTATGCCGTCTTAATAAAAATTTTTTATTGCCGACAACATACTCGCCCTCAGATGGAATCAAAACTTCTATGACCTCTTTTTCTTCTGCATTACTGCGGGGTATTTTCTCCACAAACTTTTCATCAGCGTAAAGCCATTTGGCGGAGGCAAGAGACATTGTACTTCCGTTTCTCTGATTAATATTACTTTCTATAAATTCATATATTTCAGAAATTTTCTTGAAGTCGTAATCCAAATCAAGCTGTTGGATATATTCATGCAGAAGCCGTAATTTAACAGGCTTAGAAAGTTTTTTATACTCAGAAGAAATTATACGATCACCCTTAAAAACATTAGGTCTTATTGTTTTTAAGTATTCTTCAATAATCTCATTTTCGCTTGTCGCAACCGCAGAAAGCGTATTAAGAGCATCTTTTACATTCTCATTAATTTTTTCAAGCGCAGGGATTACATTGAGCCGCAAATAATTCCTTTTGTACGCAATATTAGAATTTGAAGAATCGTTATTAGGCGCAAGATTATTTTCGTTACAATAATCAACAATCTCCGAACGTCTTGTTGTCAAAAGCGGACGATAAAAATACAGTCTTTTTTCGGAAATTCCCTTTAATCCGACGATTCCCGTTCCTTTTATAATCCTGTATAAAACTGTTTCCGCATTATCATCTTTGTTATGTGCAGTAAAAACAGCATCTGCATCATACTCTTCATAAGCTTCTTCAAAAAACTCATACCTTGCAATTCTGGCATCGTTTTCGGTCTTTTTTAATCCTTTCGGGGCATCTTTAGTATAAAATTCCACGCCTTTTGCACTGGAAAAAATCCTGCAGACTTCCTGTTCTTTTAAAGATTCTTCACCGCGCCAATTGTGGTTAAAATGGGCTGATATTATTGTCATCTCTGCAAATTCAGGCAGGGTTTTAATCTTAGATAAGATATCCAGAAGACACATGGAATCATAACCGCCGGAAAACCCTACAATAATTGTTTTATCCTGCAGTTCGTATTTCCTCAAAAAATCTATTACACGATTAATCACTATTTAATACCTTGAATACCATGTTTAATTTCAACAGCATCAACTCCAAGCTGATTCAGCGCTTTCATCGCGAGCGACTCAGGTTCATCCAGGATAGCAAGGAGTAAATCAACTGCCTCAATTTTCTGTTTGTTGGATTTTTTAGCCGAAACCCAGGCTTTTTCCAGCACTCTTTTGGCTCGGCGCGTAAATGTTATTTCCTTATCAAAATACTCATTACCGTATCCGACAAGATTTTCCACAACAAGTCTTGCATCTTTCATGGTTATTTCCAAATCATTCAAAACCTCAAACGCAACGCTTGTTCCTTCTGCAATAATTCCAAGCAGAAACATTTCCGTACCGACGACGTTTCTTCCGATTCTTCTTGCCTCTTCTTTTGCAAGCTTCATTATAGTCAAGGTTTCGGGCATTTGTTTTTCTATTGGTTTTAAAATTTCTGTTGATAATTCATCGCTGTTTATCCCAAGAGACTTGATAATATCATAAGCCAAGCCTTTTTTCGTTTTCAGAATACTTAAAACAATATGCTCTGGTGTAATCACGGAAGAGCCAAGCTCTTTTGCGGCTTGGAAAGCTGAGTTCATCATCAAGAACGCATTCGGCGTAAAAATTATTCTTTTTCCTTCATATTCTGATTGACGCGACTGTTGTTCTTTAAGCTTTTGCTCAAAAATTTCCGCATTAAGTCCGTATTTATTAATGGTCTTAACCAGCTCTTTATCAGAAAACTCAAGTATAGAAGCCATTATCTGCTCTGTGCCTAAGATTTCATAACCGGCTGCAGAGAGTTTGGAAACAGCGCTTTCCAAAACATCTTTCAAAGCTTCGCCTTCATATACAGATTCAAAACTATTGTTTTTATCCTCGTCATCCTCAGCTTCCGGATGTTCAAGACGCTTAATTTTCCTCTGTACAAGTTTTGTTAAAATGTCCTTTGAATTATATATATCAAAATTACAGCTTTTTAGAATCTCCTGAATGTTGGGATTTTTATCCGTTATAACAGATAAGAAAAGATGTTCAAAGAGAATATTGGTATTGCCGGATTTGCCGGCTAAATCCAACGTATGTTTTAAAATATCTTTAACTTCACGGCTGAAAGGAATATTTGCGGATACTTTATTTGATTTACTTACACAAGCTTCAATCTTTTCACGGACCAACTCTTCTGTAACGCCATACATTCTAAACAGTTTTAAAGACACGCCTTTAGCCTCTTTTACAAGCGCAAGCAGAAGATGTTCCGGCAGAACTTCTAAACAAGACATTTCTTGAGCCAGTTTTTGCGACTCACTTACTACATTGACAGCTCTTTCCGTAAAACGCTCAAACAAAACTATTATTCCTCATCTTCTTCGTCTAAAGTCTCAATATATTGACATACACGGTTAAACTCTGCGTCATCTTCAATATTCTTGAAATACCCGTCATCGCCTTCTTCTACATATTCCATAACAATGACTTCGGCATCTTCATCATCTTCACTTTCACCCAATGGAAGCAAAAGTGCATAAGTTTTTTCTTCAAAGTCTATTACATCATAAATTTCGCACTTTGTTATCTGCCCGTCTTCGTCATAAATTTCTACATAATTTTGTTCTTCTTCACTCATAATCATTTCCCTAAATACTGTTCTAATATTATACACGCGCTTTCCATATCGACAAGCCCTTTATTTTTACGAAAATCAATCTTTCTTTCCCGAAGCCTTTCTTCTGCTTCTTCGGAAGTTAATCTTTCATCTTCTAATATTATATCAAAACCAGTAATTTTTTGTGAAAAATCTATACAATCTTTTGCCTGCCCGCCGATTGAACCGTCCATATTCACAGGAACACCGACAACAATTTTTTCAACCCGGTTTTCTGCCGCTATTTTAACAATCTCTGCTAATGCTTCGTTCTCAGGATGACGCATCAGGCAGGAATGAGGAATTGCAATAACTTTCAAATAATCACTCAATGCTACGCCGATTCTTTTTGTACCGACATCCAGTGCCATCACTTTATCCATTATCGACCCACCTTGCTTCTATACTGGAGATTATCATATCCAATTGCAGCAGCTCAAAATCATCTGATTTTGGGAACATTTTCTTTTCAAATATATTGGAAGTTTTACGCTGATTTTTAACTAAATAGCGCTTGCCGATATAATATTCATAAATACTTTTTCGTATAATATTTGACAAAAACGAATAATTTGAGCCTAGAGAATAAAGAACTTCCGCCAATTCGGTATCGCCTTTTAGCATTCTCAAATACGCTGCTATATTAAAAGTTATAAGTTTATACGCAAGTTCCTTGGCTGTATATATTGAATCATAATTATCCGCAACAAATTTATCCAAATCCACATTGAAATTATTATCTTTAAACTCTTTAGACAATTTATCAATAAAAACCTTAAATTCCGGACAAGTAATTTCATCAAAAAACCAATTTTGAACATAATCATTCAGACACAATTTATCAATATCTTTTTGATTTAATTCTCTTTTTTCTAAATAAATAGCAGGCTTTTCAGGAACAACATCAAGCAGAATACTCTGCCAGCATATATACTCATACGGAATAGGTTCTCCGTTGAGATGCGAATTTTCTTCTGCCTGCACAAGCAGATATTTTGCAATTCCTGCGTTAATTTCATATTTTTCCTGATAGTTATAAAACTTATCTACAATTTTATAAAAATCCTGCTCTGTCATGGAATTAAACCCGAACGCATCTAAAATACCATATCTTGGGTTAACAACAACGGCCAAAAACTGAAGAGAGCGATTTGCCCTGACACGTGAAAATATTATTGCCATATTGCCGTGCCCATCAGGGAAAGAAACATAGATTTTATAAGGTTTTGATTCTTTCAGAATAATTTTATAAAACTCCTCGGTGTTATCAACCCTGATACCGGACATTTTTAATTCCGAAAGAGCCTTGTTAAGCCTTCCTTGTATATCTTCCGGTGCGAATTTCATTGCATTTTCTATCGCATGATAAGCAAGCTGCGACTTTGAACGTCCGATTATTTCTAAAGCTGTGTTTCCGACATCGGTTCCCATATAATATAAAAATACCGGTATAAGAATATTAGCAAGCGCGTCGTTTGCATAATCTTCTTCCAGAGATTTTATTAAAATTATTTTATCATTGTCATTTATGGCGCTTAAAAAATCCATAAAATCAATTTGAGCTTCCGGATTCATTATAGCGGTTTCCAAAAGTTCTTTTGTTTCTTTATTAATAAGTTCATTAAACTGTTCAAAATATCCGCTTATAACGTCGTAGTCTATTTTATTTCCCAAATCCTTGAGCATATTAAAAGCAATCATTTTAACATGATCACTGTACTCAGGCGCCTTAATCACATTCCAGAGCTCGTCGTTCAAAACATCTTTATCAATAAGTTCTGTCAGAAGCCAGCAAATAAGAAGCGCTTTTTGTTCCGGGGCATTAACCAGCTCTTTTATCAGAACCTCAAGAACTGTCTTCTTATCCTCTATCAGTTTTAAATCAGTCAGCAAAGAGGCGTTTGGCTGAGTTGAACTCATCAGCGCCGTTAGTGTTGCCAGAATTTCCGCTTTTATTTGAATTTTATTCATAAATATCCTATCTTGCTTTTCCCCAGAACGCATCAAGAATGTGCTGAGCTTCGGCAGAAAGCATCCTGTCATTAAGTATCAAATACTGCACTGCAATCATAGTACACTCTGAACAAATGTTAACCCCCGGCCCTTTAACCATTTTTATTACTTCTGTATTAGGTCTCCCGCAGAAACTGCAGTAAACAGGTTCTTGAATGCCCTCGTGGCGGAAATGGTGAACCGGCTGTTCATTATCTTTTTTCTTTTTACCTCGTGCGCCAAGTTTAACGACTTTTTCGTCTGACATTACTCTCTCCTTATTTTTTACAATTGTAGCGCAAAAAACAGGTTTATGCAAACTATAGAACAATCATACTTACAATTAAATATTATAGCAGCTGCAAGGCGATTGCCGGGGTTTGGTTGGCGGTTGCAAGAAGCGTGGCTGATGCTTGTTGCAAAATCTGCATCTTAATATACTCACTCGACACTTCCGCTATATCCGCGTCACGAATTGTTGAACGGGATGAAACAAGATTATCATAAGCCGTTGAAATTTGTTCCAACGCGCTTTCCAAACGGTTTTGTGCAGCGCCAAAATCTGTCTGCCTGCTATTCACCTGAGCAAGCACTTTATCTATTGATGCAAGAGTCTCATTTGCAGATGATTGGGTCGATACATCCAGCAGAAGTTCAAATGAGAAAGTTGTGTCAAATTTTATTACGGAAGCCTCTGTCGAATCTATCCCGACCTGGAGAGAGAACACACTCCCGCCTTTTAGTTCCTCGGGAGGAATAGACGGCAAAACACCGGTTTTTATAATTTCATTCAACTCTGCAGTTGTTACCCCTGTTATATTTGTGATTCCTGCAGGATTGCCTGCACCAACGGTCTGGCCGGATGTTTCACTATTCCAATAGCCCTCAGCCTTAAATCCTGCTGTAACACTGCCTGCAAAACCGCCTGTATTAGAATTACCTTTGACACTTGCAGAAGAATAGCATGTATTATTAACTCCGCCGGAGACTCTACCTACTAAGCCTCCAACATCAGTATTACCGCTGACATTTCCGGTTGAAAAAGAGTTAGAAACGCCTCCGGCCGTACTTCCCAGTAACCCGCCTACTCGATTATTACCGGAGACATTTGCTGCTACATAGCATTTATTAACTCCTGTTGAGACTTTCGTTCCGCCGGCCAAACCTCCGACATTATCTTCACCTGCAATTTTTCCTGTGACATAACAATTAGTAATTGAATGAATCAATTCTCCCATTAGCCCTCCAACGGAGATTTTGCCTGTTATATCTACATTTTCTAAACCAAGATTTCTGACTATTGCAGTACCGCTTGATATAAAACCTACATAATTTTCAGCGGGTTTATATATTTTTAAATTTTTTATCACATATCCATTCCCGTCCAAAATACCAGAAAACTTCATAGGTTCCCAATTATATCCGGATAAATCTATGTCATTCATTAATATATATCTACCTGTCGGATTATTCCTGATATCATCCAGTTCTTCAGCAGTTTTTACTATTGTATACCCCTGAGACACAGCCTCTGCTTCAGTTAAAGGCTTTACTACCTGTATAAAATTACCTGTTGAAACAGGGCTGCCATCTCCATATAACCGAATTTCATTATATTCGGTATTCTTCATTACACGAAAAATTTCCTCTGCCCGAAGATCCATTTCTTTTTGAATTGTTTGCAATGAATCTGCACCATAGCTGCCGTTTAAAGCCTGAATTGTCAATGCGCGCATTCGTTCCAGATGAGATGTTACGAGGCTTAAATTCTCCGATGCGGTTCTTAATATATCCAAACCCATCAGGGTATTATTTTCTGCTACCTGATAGGCGCTTATTTTACTGCTAAGCTTTGTTAATATTGAATAATTTGCTGCGTTATCTTTTGCATTGTTAATCTTGAACCCAGTTGTCATGCGCTCGATTGCCGTATTGAGTGCGTTTGTCGAGTTTGTAAGGCTTGATTGGACGAGTAAGGAGGATAAATTAGTGTTTATGCTAACCATGGCAAGCCTCCTTGTTTTTGGGGGTAAATGGGTGAAACGTGAGGCGTGAAGAGTGAAGGGTGCGTTTTAACTTCTTCTCAACTGCTAAACTACTAAACTTCTCAACCGAGGCTGGCACCCACCTAGCCTCCCTCATTAGGGAGGAACTGTTACAAACTCCTAAACCAAAAGAGCCGAGCTCAAAACGCAGACTACAAGCAGGTTTTACCCCCCCCCCCCCCCCCCACTAATTTGAGGCATAATCAAAAAACCCAAGCAACACAAACAAAAACAAATACTCCTTAACAT
>CALVBV010000013.1 GCA_944325815.1 Candidatus Gastranaerophilales bacterium | reverse complement strand
GGTACCGGTATTATCGCCGGCGGTGCTGTTCGTTCAGTTCTTGAACTTGCAGGTATTGAAAATATTCTTTCAAAATCTTTAGGTTCAAAATCTCCGCTTAACGCTGCTAATGCTACTTTAGACGCGCTTAAATCTTTAAGACCGTTTAATGAGGTTGCTAAAAAACGCGGTTTGACAATGGCTGAATTATTAAACTAATAGGCTATTCAAATTTTTAGATAAATTAGTAAAATAAGGATTATAAAAATGGCAGAAAAAACAAAAGAAATAAAAATAAAACTTGTTAGAAGTTTAATCGGCTGCTCAGAAGCTCAGAGAAAAGTTGCTCAAGCTTTAGGGTTAAGCAAAACAAACCAGATTGTCGCACACCACAACAGTGCTACAATTATGGGTATGGTTAATAAAATTTCACATCTTGTTGAAGTAGTTGAATAGACAAAAAAGAGGAATTATAAAATGACAAATATAACACTAGAAGATTTAAGACCTGCTGAAGGTGCAACAGGCAAATCCAAAAGAGTCGGCAGAGGACGTTCTTCAGGACACGGTAAAACATCCTGCCGCGGTCATAACGGTGAAGGACAACGTTCCGGCAGAGCTTCTAAAAGAGGTTTTGAAGGCGGTCAAATGCCTTCTTACAGAAGACTGCCTAAACTAAAAGGATTCCAGGTAATCAATAAACGTAATTATGCTGAAATCAATGTTGGCAGACTTGCTGATTTAGAAATCACTGAAATTTCTTTAGAGTCATTGAAAGGTATTAGAAAAGCTCATCCGTCTTGCGATGGCTTAAGAATTTTAGGTAACGGAGAAATCAAAAAAGCTATTACCGTAAAAGCTGATTATGTAACTCCATCAGCAAAAGAAAAAATTGAAGCAGCAGGCGGAAAGGTTGAATTAGTATAATGACAGGCGGAATGAGAATGCCTACCACGGCAGATTTGATGTCAATGTGGAACGCGTCAGGCTTGAAAGAAAAGCTAATCTTTACTTTTCTTATGCTTGTACTTTTCAGATTCGGAATCCATCTGCCAGTTTACGGCATAAATAATGAAATATTTTCAAGAATAGCTTCCGGAAACAATATTCTAGGATTCTTAGATTTGTTTTCAGGCGGTGCTCTTGGAAAAGTTTCTATATTTGCACTGGGTATCGGGCCATACATTACATCATCAATTATCATGCAATTGATGGCAGTAATAATTCCCGCATTGGAAAAATTACAAAAAGAAGACGGAGAAGCCGGAAGGCGTAAAATATCTCAATACACAAGAATTTTTACTGTTGTTCTTGCTGTTTTCCAAGGAATAATCTTTATGGGTTATATGGCACACCTTCCAGGCGCAATTACTGCAGGTGTTAATCATATTATGTTTTATATATCTTCTGTGATTACACTTACAGCAGGTTCTGTTCTTGTAATGTGGATGTCGGAATTAATAACCGAAAAGGGTATTGGAAACGGCGGTTCTCTGATTATCTTTGTAGGTATTATATCAGGTATTCCGCTATACTCTTCAAGAACCTGGCAGATGGTCTCAAACGACTCTGCGCTTATGTGGGGATTAATACTTTTACTTACTATATTCTTTATTACAATGGTATTCATCGTAATAATGCAGGAAGCTATAAGAAAAGTAATAATTGTAAACCCGAAAAGACAGGTTGGAAATAAAGTTTACGGCGGAGTTAATACATTTATTCCGTTCAAACTTAATCCGGGCGGTGTAATGCCGATTATCTTTGCTGTTGCAATATTACTGTTCCCGTCAACGATATTGAGCCTTGTAGGTCAGGCGAACCTTCCGGCAGGATGGGTGCAGGATGTGGTTCTTGTTCTGAACAAAATCTTTAACCCAAGCGGGATAACTTATTACGCAATATATTTTGTAATGATTGTCGCATTAACATTCTTTTATGCTTCAATTATGCCTAATATGCAGCCCAAAGAAATTGCGGACAACCTAAAAAAATACGGTTCTTCAATCCCCGGTGTAAAACCCGGCAGACCAACGGCAGAGGCTTTAGACAAAATTCTTTCTAAAACCACTTTCATTGGGGCAATGGGATTAGGAATTATTGCACTTGTACCTGCGTTTGCAAGTTATATCACAAAGATTACTACACTGCAGGGAATTGGTGCTACTTCTCTAATCATTATGGTCGGGGTTGCTCTGGATTTGATTAATCAAGTCAGAACACACCTGCTTGCAAGAAATTATGAGACTTTCTTAAAAGAATAAATATAATGTTATAATACAAAAGAGCCTCCTTTTAAAGGAGGCTCTTTTATTAATTTTTGTAACAAATTAATTCGGCTCTGAAATCAACAAAAGTATTTAAACTTTATATATACATAAGACATTAACAAAGCTTAGACACGAGACAAGAGAGAGAGAATAAAAAAAACTTCCCCTCGGGGAAGCTTTTTTTAACGTAAGTAATTAACAAGTCCTTCCAGAGCAAGGATATAACTTAGTTCCTTGAAACCTACAACCTGAGCAATGCAGACTCCGGAAAGCAATGATGTATGACGAAATTCTTCGCGGGCATGAATATTAGTCATGTGAATTTCGACAGCAGGTATTGCAACAGAAGCTATTGCATCACGGATTACAACGCTCGTATGAGTATAGCCTCCGGCATTAATAAGTATTCCGTCATACAAGCCTTTTGCTGACTGGATTTTGTCAACAATATCGCCTTCGTGGTTACTCTGCCAGGCCTCCACTTCTGCGCCAAGCTCACGGGCTCTTTCTTTAACAGAATTTTCAATATCGTTAAGAGTCGTTGTTCCGTACTTTTCAGGCTCTCTTTGCCCAAGCATATTGAGGTTGGCACCATTAATCAATAAAATTTTCATAATCTTACACCTTTTATTAATAACAATTTTATACTACAATAATACTACAAGAATGCGAGGAAAAAATGATTAACAAACGCTGGTATGATAAAGACCCTATTTTAAAAGAAGCCTTAGAACTTTTACGTCTATCACCTGATGAGACGAAAAACGAAGCTGCAAATTTCATGCTTCAGCTTCAAGAACAAGTCGCCGGCGAGGTTATAGAGCATGTATACGAAATTATTAACACATATCAGGGTAAGGGTAACCGCTGGTATGATAATGATCCTATGATGCTTAAAGCTGTTGAGCTTTTACGAAATGCGCCGCCAAAGGTTCAAAGAGTGGCTGCTTTAAAACTCCTCATTGCACTTGAACAAAAGAGCTTTGAGGGAGTTGAAATCTAGATGAAAGATGTCCAGAATCAAACGGACTCCAGAGGAGTTGATATACAAAAAGTCGGTATTAAAGGAATAGAGATTCCTTTAATCATCCAGCGCAAAGATAAAGAAGATATTGTAATATATTCTTCCGCTACTGCCGGAGTTTCTCTGCCTTCTCACTACAAGGGCACACACATGTCACGTTTTGTAGAGGTTTTAAATGAGTGGCGAAGCAAACATACTTTAGGTGTTGATATTAAAGGGTGCGTGGAAGCTATTATAAACAGACTCAATGCAAAAAGCGGATATTTAAAACTTGATTTTAAATATTTTATTGATAAAAAAGCCCCTGTTACAGGAATTTCTGCGCCTATGTGTTATGACTGCTTTTTTGAAGGGATTTTGGATAACTACGGAGAAGACGATGAGGAATACCGTTTTTTCCTTGGAGTTAAGGTTCCTGTAACAACCCTATGCCCCTGCTCGAAAGAAATTTCGGAATACGGCGCGCACAACCAGAGAGCAATAGTCTCTGTTAAGATAACATATCCGGAAGACGAGCATATATGGCTGGAGGATTTGGTTAAGGATATTGAAAAATGCGCCTCCTGCGAACTTTACCCGCTTTTAAAACGAGAAGATGAAAAGTATGTAACAGAAAAAGCGTACAACAACCCTAAATTCGTAGAGGATGTTTTAAGAGATGTTGTGCTGCTTTTAAGAAACAATGAAATTATTGATTCTTTTGAGGTGGAATGTGAATCTTTGGAAAGTATTCATAACCACTCAGCCTGGGCTTATCAAGCCGAAGGATAGGACTTGTATTTAAAGTATTATGATTCTATAATATTTTATAAAGGACATTTGGGGAAAATGAAGAGCAGAGTCTGGTTATTTATAGTTATTGCAATGATTTTTATGTGTAATATTGTATTTGCACATGATGTTTATTCTCCTTATATTCCTAAAAACAATGAAATAATTTTTAACCAGTCAATGATGAAAATAGACGTTATAGACCCCCAGGTCAGTACCAACTGGAAAGGATTGAATTATCCGGGCCTGAGGGGTACCAACCAGCTTGTTATATATACACCGGCCTTCGGATACAGGACTAATACAAATGAATACGGTACAGAAGCTATTGTTACCGGAGATACCGTCACTTCCTTAAGCGGGGCAGATTCGCTTATTCCGGCTAACGGATTTGTTATTAGCGGACACGGGCTTGCTAAAAAATGGATAAATGAAAATATTATGGTTGGAACCAAAATATCCATAGATTTAAACAAAAAAGTTATTACATCCTATATAACTTCTGATACTTTTTTATACACAGCAAGAGAACGTATTAAAGAAGTACAGGATATGATGCTTTACTATGCTCAAAACTCCTCAGGCTACAATTTTAAAAGAACCCAGCAAAATATCCAAAAAGCCAACGATTACATTGATAAGGCTGAAAAAAACAGCGAAGATTCACAAAAGTATGCTTCCAGAGCTATTGAATACGCAGATCTTGCTATGTCCACGGTTATACCTTATAATCCGGGCGAACTTAAGGGGGTTTGGATAAGACCTGCTTATTATAATCAAAAAGATATCGTTAAAGTCTTAGACACACTTTACAACACCGGAATAAACAACATATTTTTGGAAACATACTACCACGGAAAAACAATATTCCCGTCGCAAACAATGGCAAAATATGGTTTTATAAAACAGAATGAGGATTTTACAGGCTTTGACCCGTTAAAAATTTGGATAACAGAAGCCCATAAAAGAAAAATAAAAGTTCACATCTGGTTTGAAACATTTTATGTAGGAAATAAACCTCCTGAGACAAACCCTGAATACATACTAGCCAAAAAACCCGGCTGGGCTAACTGTCAGAAACAAAATGCGGATTCCTCAACACTTGCATATTCAATATCCGAACATAACGGCTATTTTATTGATCCTGCAAACCCTGAGGTGCAGACATTTTTGTATGAACTGCTTGGAGAAATTATTACAAAATACCAGCCCGACGGAATTAACCTTGATTATATAAGATATCCCCAGTCGCTTGCACCGGGATATCCGTCATACGATTTATCTAACTGGGGGTACACAAAGTACGCAAGACAAGAATTTCAACGTATGTACGGCGTAGACCCAATTATTCTAAAACCGTATGATTCTCTGTGGTATTACTGGAAATTCTACAGATGTAATAAAATAACCGGTTTTGTACGAAAAGTCAGTGTTCTTTGCAGGGCTAATAACGTAATGCTTACGGCTGTTATATTCCCTAACCGGAAAGTCGCTTTAGACACCAAACTTCAAGATTGGAGAAATTGGTCTAAAAATAACTTCATAGACGGATTTACGCCTCTTTTCTTAACCTGTGATGCTAAAACCGCAATGAATCTTATGGAAGAAATTCTCAGAAATAAATCTGCAAGTACAAAATTATACGCAGGCTTATTCGTAACATTTATGAACGGCTCTGCGTCTGATTTAATAAAACAGATTCACGCCGCACGAAAATACTGCCTTAACGGCCTTATAATATTTGATTATGCACATTTAAACGACACTTATATAAGCACATTGACCGAAAGCATATTTAAACCGGTAAGAAAAGAAGTTGTTATCCCTGAATCGTCTGTCCCCCAAAAATCAGGAAAGGACAAAAAAAATAATGGAGGAAAATAAAAAACGGCAATTTCTTGGTATTTGGTTTGAATGCTGCCATACTTACGGCAGGTTATATAAAAATAAAGAAGGGACTGCCTATGTCGGGAGATGCCCGAACTGTCTGAGACCTGTTCATGTTAGAATAGGAAAAGACGGTGAAGGCACAAACAGAAGATTTTTTAAAGGAAGCTAAATTTATACAATATATTAAAAGGGGGCGCTATGAGCTTAGAGGAATTAAGAAAAGAAAATGAAGTTTTAGATATTTTTTGTAATCTGGTCTCAATTCCATCACCATCTTTAAAAGAGGAAAAAGTGATTGAATGGATTCTTGATTTTTGCGCAAAAAATAATATTGAAGCAAGAAAAGATTCTTACGGAAATGTTTATATAAATGTTCCTGCAGCAGACAGCTCAAAAGAGCCTTTAATGCTTTCTTCCCACATGGATGTAGTCGGCGATGACAGTCCTGTAAATATTTATTTGGATGGAGATTACATAAAAGCTCAAGGCAGAACGCTGGGTGCTGATGATAAGGTTGGCGTTGCATGTGCTTTAATGCTGGCAAAAGAATTGACACATTCTAACTTTAATCATGGCGGTCTGGAGATTACATTTACAAGAGATGAAGAATCCGGCATGAGCGGGGTTGAACATGTTGAATTTAATAAGATTAAATCAAAATATATTTTGGTCTGTGATGCAGACAAACTCGGACAGTTACAGATATCAGGCGCAAGTTATACAAATGCAAAAATCACTGTAAAAGCCCTGAAAGGCGGCCACTCCGGTATTGATATCGGCGACAGTACAAGGCTTAATGCTGCTAAATTAACAGCAGAGCTGATAGCAGAATTTCCGCAAGGGGCATACTATACAGATGAAACGGGCGTAATTACTTCCTGCAATATTGGCGCTATAGTTGCCGGCGGAATCCAAAATTCCGTAGCTGCAATTGTTGAAAACGGAATTAAAACAAATGATTACATAACCGAAATAATGAAAAAAACATCTACAAACATCATTAATACTCTCGGTATGGCGTCTTATTCAATAAGAAGTGCAAGTGTTCAAAAAGAAAATGAATTAAAGGCTCTTATGCAAAGTATTGTAGACAAGTTCAATGAAAAATATCAAGGACTTGCAGAGGCTTCTATAGAATTTGAAGTACACCTGCTTCCGTTTGAAAAAGCAGATGACGACAGAATTGAAAAAGTCCACACAAAGGCGTGTGAAACGGCCGGAATTAAAAATGATATTTCATCATTCCACGCCGGGGCTGAAACTCACATTTACTGCCATAATAAAAATGCAAATGGAGATACTTTAATGCCGTCACTTCTGGGGCTGGCTGATGTATACAATATGCACTCAGCTGCGGAGATGGTTGATTACAAAACAATTATTAAAGGATACGAAGTCATTAAAAATACTTTCATAGAATTTAACAAAAACTAGCAAAAAAAAATTTTAGCTGTTTTTCTATATTCAAAAAGGGAAAAAACAATGAACAAAATATCTCCGGTAAAATTTTTTAAAAGCTTGTATTATGCAAATACCAACAAAATTCCACACAAAATCAAGCCCAGACCATATTCGGAAAATTCATTTGAAGATATTCCGCCGCTGGTAATAAAAAAAGACTTTTACCAAAAAATTTTTGATTTCTGCCGGAACTTATTTAAATAATATGTTTAGGCATAACAAGAGTTCCTTTATCTAACCGTTTTTGGAGTTCTCCGGACGGTTCATAGAAAGGCGATACTGTCATAATTCTTGCAGCTATATCAGGATAATGATAGATAAACTTCAATTCGCTTTCTGTTAAAGGCTTTTGCGTGTGAACGTTAGCGTACCTTGCAAGTTCAAGAATATTTCTTGCTTCGTTTTCATCTTTAAACTCAATTTCCAGCTTGTCATAGACATTTCTAAACCCTTTGATACCGCCGTATTCTCCGGTTGTAATCATTCTTCCCGTTTCAATGATTTCAGGCTCACCTCTTCCGAGTTCCTCAAAATCATAAAGTTCATAATTCCTTCTGTCCTTCAAGGCGCCGTCAGCATGAATACCTGATTCATGAGCAAAAGCATTGTCGCCTACCGCCGGCTGGTTTATCGGAATAGGAAGTCCAAAAGCGTATGCCGTATATTTAGCAAGTTTCCAGGATTTACTCAAATCAATATTTTCATCTATTTGATATTTGCCTTTAAATCCTGCAGATTTCAATACTGCAAGCAGACAGGAAACTAAATCTGCGTTTCCTGCTCTTTCTCCCATACCGTTTATTGCCGTGTTTATATACGCGTCAACCCCTGCATCGACTGCAGCTCTTGCACCTTCTACCGAACATGCTACAGCCATACCCAGATCATTATGATAGTGCATTTCTATAGGCATTTGTGTTTCTTTTGCCAGACGATAAATCCTCTCATACGAAGTCTGAGGATCTTCATAGCCTAATGTATCACAATATCTAAATCTGTATGCGCCGCACTTTTTGACCTCTTTTGCAAGCTTTATTAAAAAATCTAAATCACTTCTGGAGGCATCTTCTGCGTTTACACCTATAATTTTTGCACCTTTAGAAACAGCGCATTCTACCGCTTCACAGGTCATTTTAAGAATATCATCCGGAGTTTTTTTGCCTAAATATTTTCCGTAAATCATCTGTTCGGAAGTGGATTGCGAAAGGTTACAATTTTCAAGCAGCGGACAATTGGTAAAAGATTTCTCTACATCAGAAGCAATCGCTCTCATCCACCCTGAAAGCTTGGTTTTGGTTATCACTTTCCTTCTTACCAGTTCCAAATTGGCATTAAGGTAATTTAATTCGTGCATAGTTGTCGGAAAGCCAAACTCCGACTGCGTAATCCCCATATCATCAAGCATAAGATTGATGATTGTCTTTTGGAGTTTAGCAAGCCCCAATCTTGAAGTTTGCACCCCATCTCTGTTTGTAACATCCACGAAATAAATTTTTGGCATAATTTTACCCCCTAAATAACTTTAGGTTTATTCTACATTATTTCACACAACCCTGCAAGTAAAGATTTTATAAATACTTTACAAACTTAACACCGACCTGATATCGCTCACAATAACGTTTTAACTCTTTTATTACAACATTTGAAAGAGCAAACACCGCTATCAGATTTGGAACGGCAAGAAAAAGTGTTACTGCATCTGATAGATTAATAATACTTTTAAAATTCATCGCTGAACCTGCGATTATACAAATACAATAAATCGCCTGGAACGCTTTTGTTTTCCAAGCACAATTCCCGAACAAGAAGTTCCAGGCTTTAAGTCCGTAGTACGAACCGCAAAGCATTGTAGATAGGACAAAACAGCTTGCCATTATTGTCAAAAGAAGAGGGAAAAAAGGACATACAGTAGCAAATGCTTTTGATGTTAGCTCAATTCCTGCAATTCCCTCTACATTCAAATATACTTTAGAAACAACAATAACAAAAGCTGTTGCAACCCCGACAATTACTGTGTCTACAAAGGGCTGCAGCATTGAAATAAACGCTTGCGCTACCGGTTTATTGGTGTTAACTGCAGAAAATGCAATCGGCGCCGTCCCTAATCCGGATTCATTCGCAAACATTGCACGCCTGAAGCCCCAGAGCATACAGGCAAAAGCACCGCCGGTCATTGCCCTCGGAGAAAAGGCTTCTTTTATTATTAAAACAAGAGTTTCGGGAAGGTGATGAATATTTACAAGGCATACTAAAAATGCGCTTATAACGTACAATGAACACATTACAGGAGTTACTTTTGAAGTAAATTTTCCGATAGCCTTTATACCTCCTATTATTGTAAACCAGGTGATTACAGCAACTATAGTTCCTAAAATCCATCCGTTATTAGCAAAAAGACTATTCTCGCCTCCGGTTACTTCCGTAAACTGTGCTGTCATAGCATTAATCTGAAATAAATTCCATCCGCCAATCATAGCAAAAATACAACAAACAGCATAAGTTTTTGCAAGAACGGGTGCTAATTTTTGAGAGTATTTTCCTCTTAAACCAACTAAAATATAGTACATAGGACCGCCGGAGACAGTACCGTCAGAATTAGTTTTCCTAAATTTTACCCCGAGAAGCACCTCAGAGAATTTAAGCGCCATAGAAAACAATCCTGCAATAATCATCCAAAAGATTACTCCGGGGCCGCCGATTGAAACAGCGGCAGCTGAACCCGCGACATTTCCTATCCCGGCAGATGCAGATATCGTGGCGCTCAATGCCTGAAATGATGATAATTCACCTTTCTTCTTCCTTTGATATCCGTCTGTTTTATGTTTATAATTATTCGTTATTAGCTTTACTGCATGCTTAAACCCCCAGAATCCGACAAAACCGGTTCTTATTGTAAAATAAACGGCTGATATAATCAAAAGCGCTGTGAGTAACTCTACTTTTACTCCGTCTATTGTTATATAAGAAAAAATTAAACCTGAAACCCTGTCGGCTACAGGGGATAGCAAGCTGTCTATTACGGCATCCAAATTCATACTTCCATTTTAGTACAAACATAAATTGAAAAAAATAAAGGGCTTTACCCTTTATTTTTTTTCATTAAATACATAATCTCTTGCACAATCAAACATTGATGTAATAAGAGCAGAATTTGAATATATATTCATGCCGGCAGATTCAAGCACCTGCCTCATACGGCCTTCCCACATACTGTAAATTTCTTCTTCTGGCATATTTAACGTTGTACCGATGAGTTTCAACTCTTTATAGTCTATTGGAACAGGAAGAGCCCCTCTTAAAATATCAACTATATCAATTCTTTTTTTCCTTGGGAAAGCCTTTAAAAATGACACCACTGAGAGTTTGTTATCTTTAATATATTCTTTCAATATCTCTACAGACTCATCAACCAAAACCGGCTCTTGCGGGATTCTATATTCAGCAAACTCCTCCGGCTGAATATCCATTACTGTTGCTATGCGCTCTATAGTTGTACCTCGTGTTGAAAACGGAACTGTTTCATCGATTAAATTATATACATAAGAAAGAGTTACACCTATCATTTCTGCAAAATCTCGTTTATGCAGAGAATTTTTTTTCAGGAACTTAGCAACTTTTTCTGAACTTTTTTCTGGAACTATTTGTTTCATATATATACCTCATTTTTAATTTTGTTAACTATAAGATAATGGATTGTAAAATTTTTCATAACCCTAAACCTGATAACCACCAAGCCAATTTCTATAATCTGTAAAATTATAAGTTGTGATATACTAAAAATATGAAAATTACTAAACTCGGGCTAAAAAACTACAGAAACTGCACTGATACCATATTAAATTTTGATACCCAAAAAACACTTATTATTGGCAAAAATGCGCAGGGCAAAACAAATATCCTGGAGAGTATTTATTTTTTATCAGACCTAAAAAGCCCAAGAACCGGCATTATCAGCGATTTGCTAAAATTCGGAGAAAATAAGTTTGAAATAAATGCCATTGTTGAAAAAAATAACACGGATATAGAACTTGATTTTTCTTATAATTCAGAGAAAAAAAGAGAGCTAAAGGTTAATAAAGTAAAAACCTCTCCCCGTGATTTCCGGCAGATAATAAAAACAGTACTTTTCTGCACGAAAGACCTTCTTCTACTCAGAGGAAGCCCGCAGGACAGAAGAGACTGGCTCGATAGAGCAATCTCACAGATATATCCTGCCTATGATGAAAGATTGTCCAAATATGATAAAATTCGTATACAAAAAAATAATCTTCTTAAATGCGAATTTCTTGATGAATCTTTGCTGGATATCTATAATGAACAGCTTGTTATAACAGGCGCTAACATCATATTTCTTAGGAAAAAATTCCTTAAAGAAATAGAAAAAATCGCAGTACAAAAACATCTTACCATAAGTTCCAAAGAAGAGTTCAGCTTAAATTACACTTGCCCGGAGGATGAAATTGAAAATATCAGCATTTATCTAAGAAATGAATTGTCAAAAAGGCGCGGCGAAGAAATAGCTCGTCGTCAATCCTGCACCGGCCCGCACAGAGACGATATTGAATTTAAAATCAACGGTATTGATGCCGTTAAGTTTGCATCACAAGGCCAGCAGAGAACACTTGTTCTTGCGCTTAAACTTTCCGAACTTGAGATTATAAAAGAAAAAACAGGATATTCTCCGATACTTCTGCTTGATGATGTTCTGGCAGAACTTGATGAAACAAGACAAAATTATCTTCTAAAATCCATTGACGACGGCGTTCAAACCATAATAACTTCAGTTGATACTATTCTTTTTGAAGAAAAATTTTTAAAAGATGTTAAAATATATAATATAGAGAAAGGAATGGTTATATGATTTTAGTTACAGGAGGCGCAGGATACATAGGAAGCCATCTTGTTAAGGCTCTTCTTGAAAAAGGTGAAAATGTTATTGTTTTTGACAGCCTCGAGCTTGGACATCAAGAGACCATTAACGTTTTAAAAGACTACGGAAATCTAAAATTCATAAAAGGCAATCTTAAAAATTTAGACGAAATAAGAGGCGTTTTTCTTGTCAACAAAATTAACTCTGTTGTTCACTTTGCAGGATATTCTCAAGTTGCAGAGAGTGTAGTAAATCCGCAAAAGTATTACTACAACAATGTTTACGGAACATTAAATCTTTTAAATGCAATGCTTGAATTTGGAGTAAAAAAGATTGTTTTTTCATCAACCGCTGCGACATACGGAGAACCTCAATATTCTCCGATTGATGAAAACCATCCCCAAAACCCTATTAATCCATACGGCAATACTAAACTTATGATTGAAAAAATAATGGATGATTATGATAAAGCTTACGGGTTAAAATCAGTAAGGCTCAGATACTTTAATGCCTCCGGCGCAAGCTCAGACAGCCGAATCGGAGAGTGGCATGAGCCTGAAACACATCTTATACCGAATATTTTAAAAGCAGAAAAAGAGAGGACCTTTAAAATGTTCGGCAATGACTATGATACAAAAGACGGAACCTGTATAAGAGACTATATTAATGTAGAAGATTTAGCAGAAGCACACATAAAAGCACTTGAATATTTAAACCTTGGCGGAGAGACAAATTATTTTAATCTTGGAACAAATACCGGAAACAGCGTCAAAGAAGTATTCACTATTTGCGAAAGAATAAAAGGAGAAAATATTCCTATAGAAATCTGCCCCAGACGCGCCGGCGACCCTGCAGTTCTTATAGCTGACAACACCAAGGCAAATAAAATTCTTCACTGGATTCCTGAAAAAGATTTGGAATATAGCATAAAAACCGCTTATGAGTACGAAAAATTTAATCTTCACTAATGTACAAAGCGTTAAATTTATAAGCTTCAAGAGATTTTGAGAAATAATTCGGCGGAAGTCCGGCTTTTTCCTTAAGAGAATTGAGGAAAATTTCTCTATCCGGCAGCTGTTCCCAAACAACCGGAAGATATACCGCACGCTTATCCCTGTCTGCCAGTATAATCCCGTAAGGATAAATTTTGGATAACAAATCTCTCTCGTCTTTAAAATTAATTCTCTCAATTGCTGACAGTATTGATACCGAAACCTCTAAATCCTCTAATTCGTCTACTGTCAGAGGCTCAAATCTCGGATCCTGAAATGCGGCATTTTTTGCATTATCTATTATATCCAGTATAAGAGGTTTTGTAGGATATACTGAACCTATGCACCCTCTTAATACACCTTTTAGTTTCAGTGTTACAAAAGATGCACCATACTGTGTCATTACCGGCGGAATCCCTTTTGGTATAAACTCTTCCTGATTTATGGATGATATGATACTCTGTCTCGCAATATCAATTACATATCTTGAATAATACCTTTCTATAAAATCGTTTTTTGTATCTGTATACAAAAACCACGAACCGTATCCTACAACTTTATCCTTTTCATTAGAAATATCTCCGGAGTTATACATTTCAGCCCTAATCATAGAGCATTCATTGTTATTAGCAAAATCAACCAGACCTTTAATGCCGGTAATTCCGCATGCCTGCTGCGGCTGCAAAAACTCTATTCTGCCGGTCTCTATTATCGTTGCCGTATAAGTGTCAATCTGACGGCACTCCTGAATTGGATAATAATGACTCAAATCAGAAGAGATTACAAAAGAAGAAGTCTCCCAATAGGTTGAAATCAAATCGGAAATAAGCCTGTAATCGCAGTTTCCGACAAGAATCGGCACTATCCTTATCTTCCGGCCTATTTTTTTTAAATTTTTAACAAAATCTACCGCACTTTGTCTCTGCGGAAAAAAAAGATTCTGAATAAAGGGAAGCTGTACTTCTATTGAATGTTCTTTATCAAAAACTTCATCCGCAATAATACATGGAAACTTTTCTGTAATTTCTGAAATAAGCCGGTTATTGACCTCCAGATTTCCTAACGGAGTTTCAAAAAAAGTATACTCCGGAAGCGCTATATTATTAAAATTTTCATGATGCGAAGGGGCAATTATAAAAATATTTTCACTCGGTTCCAGATACTGAAAACCTGCCATTGCAGAGTGTCCTGAATAAATGTATCCTGCGTGCGGAACTATTATAGCTTTGCTTCTATAATCTATTTTTATTTCCTGCTTAAAAGAATCTAACAGACAATTTAATTCTTCCGGATTTTCCGGATAAAATGTTCCTGCGTACTCTGCCTTTTTATTCATAAATTTATTATAAGATATTTTATTTTTAATAGCAAAATTTTTTTTTAGCGGTTTTAAACAAAATATGAAAGTCAATAATAATTATTCAAAAATACATTTTACCGGCTATAAAAACTTATTAGTAAATAATGTCAAAGATGACAATGGTTTTCAGTTTGCATTTCTTGCCATGCAGCTGGACAATAACGGAAGCAATGATTTAGACACCTGGAAGACTTTGCAAAGAACACTGAACGAAGCGAATCATTCAGATGTGATTAGTTTTATATACACAAAAATGCCCGAACACCCGGGGCTTTTTTTACTTGGAAACCGCAGATTATTTTCAGGAGAAGAATTAGCCGTATTACGCAGAAGAAACCTTGGTACAAGATTTGAAAATCATTACCTGGAAGAAGAAAATGCTCATCTAAAAGCTTATACATTTGTGGCCAATCTGACCCGAAGAATTATGAGCCAGGGATTGTTTGACAAAAACGCTGAGTTTCGCAAAGTAATTATAACTTTTTATGAAACACTTACAAATATTCTCGGTGACGAAAAACGTGCATTTGAAATAATTAACACAAGTGCACTGCAAAATAAAGAACCGCAAAAAACAGCCCTGACTTTAAATAAACACATCGACAGGACTATGATGAAATTTTTCAAATAGGCTGCATTTTGGATGTAATTTCCTTCAAGTACTGCCTGACCGCAGGTGTAATAATCAAATCCGGTTCCTGATTGCAAAATTCATCCAAGATGATAACTCCCTGCCTTGTACTTCCGGATTGAATATACAAGAGGCCAAGCTTTATCTTATCATAAGGATTTTCGGAATTTTTATATTCTTTTATTTTGCTGTTTGTTATCCCCAGAGTATTATAGCAGTCCATAAGGTTTAAATAATACTTTAAATTTAACCCGTACAGAGTAACAGCATCCTCAAAACATACTCTTGCCATATCAGGATAACCAATAAACATATATGTTTCACCCAGATTGTTTTTGAAAATAGCAGTTGCCTGGGTATTCGGGCTAAGACTTATTGCGATTTTAAACTCCTGGATTGCTGCGTAATATATTCTGTCTTTTAGGTAATTCAATCCGACATTATTATGATAAAAGGCGTCTTTTTCTGCATCAATAGTATACTTATAGGGTTTTCTGTACCCCGAACAGCATATCATTATAATTAACAAAAATAAGACTGCTACTTTTTTCATGCAATATCCATTTCCAGTCCTTCATAAGCAAAAACAGCATCTTCCGAAGCATATTCATCCGCAAGTAAATCCAGCTTATCATCATTGTATCCCGGGTCATAGTGGAAAAATACAAGTTTTTTGGCGCCTATCTGCTGTTTGCTTTCTAACGCCATTTCAAATGTTGAATGCCCGAAGCCCTGTTTGGGGACATATATACTTAAATAATCTTCTGTAGAATACTGCGCATCGTGGATTAACAAATCACACCCTTTGGCAAATTTAACCAGCTTTTTATCTCCGCCCGGGTAGCTTTCTTTATCTGTAGCATAAACCAGCGATTTACCTTTATACTCGATTTTATATATAAACACACCGTTCTGTGGATGTGCATACGACTTATAACATGTTACAACGACATCCTCCGGAGTATAATCACCTTCTTTTAATTCATTAACTCTTACTATTTTAGGCAGCTCTTCACCTGCTTTAAAAATAATATAATTTGTTTCATTTATATCCATTATCCTTAAATCAGAAGCAATATCACCTAAATCAAGCGGAAAAGACTTCGAAAACAGGATTTTCGACAATTCTTTTTCCAAAGTCTCATTATAATTTACACCCCCCAGCATACACATTCTGGTTGAGGACAAATGAGAGGGTCTAAAAAACGGAAATCCTTGAATATGGTCAAGATGAATATGGCTTAAAAGAATTGTACATCTTACCGGTGTTCTGTCAGTAATTGTAGTTCCTGATTCAATATACTTGTGCATAAGCTCGTTTCCGAGACTTATCAAACCGGTTCCGGCATCCAGTATAATCAAATGCCCTCCCGCACGGACTTCTATGCAAGAAGTGTTACCGCCGTATTTCAAAAAATCTTTGTGCGATACAGGATAACTCCCGCGCACGCCTCTAAATTTTATTTTAAATTCATCATTTTCCATAACATTAATCCTTCTTACTAAATTCTAATTCAAAACTTGCATTTCTGTCGCCCTCTTCACCGTAAAGCCTTTCTGACCCCATCAGCCGAAGTTTTGAACGCGACTGTATATCCTTTAAATTTGTTTCTTTTAAATATACATCTACTAAAACTTTATTTTTATGAGAGTTTATATTAATAACGCGAAATGCATTCGGGTAAGTAACAAGAGAAGGGCAGGATATAACAAGAAGATTATCCTGTTCTTTTATCTTTGCAGCATGGTAATGCCCCTGCAAAACAACTACCGGATTTTCATGGTTCTTAATAAGCCTGCAGAGTTCGTAATCATTTAATAACTTGTGATTCGAACTATTATAAGGTTCCACGAGCGGAACATGCGAGCATAAAACTATTACATCCTTTTTATGCTTATCCAACTCCTCCTTAAGCCACAAAAATTGTTCATTTGAGATTTCGCCGTTAGATGTAAGCTTATAATCTATAATAGAATCCAGGCAGATAACCCTGAACCCCTTTTTAGGAGTAAAGGCATAATAAAGATTTTTCTGCTTCATATTGTCATTATAATTGCCCAAAACCTCTAAAAATTTCGCCTTTGTTAGAGGGCCGTCAATACTGATATCATGATTTCCGTCAATTGCGTACCAGGGATACAGGAGTTTATTTGCGTATGATATAAATTTTTCCAGTTCACTGACCTTAGGCTTATTAACCAAATCGCCTGTAAACATTACAAAATCATAAGGCCCTGAGGTATTTAGCTGAAAAATAACATCATTTAATAAATCTCCTGATTTTTTTAAAAATTTATAAGAAGTATTTTCCTCAAAAGAAGAAAAATGAGCATCACTCACTTGGGCTATTCTGAGATTGTTGTTTGTTGCATTACACACCTGCGTACCGATTGCGCAGGCTATCAATACAGTCAGGACGGAATTAATGATTTTTGAGAAAAAACTCTCCTTTTTATCTTTTTTATATCTTTTCATAAAGCCTTTTTAATCATAATTCATTTATACCAATCAAGTCAACTTGTATATAGAATTTCTTAGTGCTAGTATAGGCTTTGTGAGGGGTTTTTTATGAAAAAAATTTTGTTTATTATTGATAAAATTGAGCTTAAATATTTTGAATTTAACCGGCTTGTTACTAATTTTTGGCTTATAAAAGAATTTTTGGAAAGAAAAAAAGATGTATACATAACAACTATACAAAATCTTTCTCTAAGAGGCGATACTGCATTTACGAAATGCTATGAGACATTTTTGTCAGACGATAATATATTTTATAAGGATATACCTATTTCAAAAGAAATCAACAGCTTCGACCTGGTCATGTTCCGTCCGGATCCGCCGGTTGATATTGATTATATTAATGCAACCTATATATTTGATTTTGTAAATGTTCCGCGTGTAATCAATTCCCCCCGGGCAATTAGAGATTTTAATGAAAAACTGCACAGCGTTTATTTTAAAGACTTAATGAGCGACAATATTGTAACCTCTTCATTAAAAGATATAGAAGAATTTTTAAGTTTTAATAAAGAAATTGTTCTTAAACCTCTCAATCGCTGTTTTGGCTCAGGCGTAATGTATCTCTATGAAGGAGACCCTAATACCAGAACAATAATTAATACGATGACAAATAATGAAACAACTCTTGTCATGGTACAGCATTTTATTCCGGAAGTAAAAAACGGCGATAAAAGAGTACTTACTCTCGGTGACAGAGTGCTTCCATACTGCATAAAAAAACTTCCGACAAATGATGACTTTAAATTTAATACGCATAATGATAATTACATAACAAAAGCTGACCTTACTCCTGAAGAACACTGCAACTTTTCTCAGGTTGCAAAAAAATTAAATTCTATGGGAATCCCGATGGCTGGTTTAGATGTAATCAACGGAAAGATTATTGAAGTTAATGTCACAAGTCCATGCTACTTTATAAAAGAGATTAACAGCCTGTTCAACATCCGTCTTGAAAAAGAAATCTGCGGATATTTATTGACAGAAAGCTTGTTATCCTTATAAAGATATTGTATAATTCAATTATCTGATGTATATCAAGATATAAAGTATGGTGTATATTATAATAAGGTGACAAAAAAATAAGAAGGGCAGATATGAAAAAGTATATTCTTTTATTATTAAGTATAGTAATATGTTCATCAACAATGAACCTCGCAAACGGCAAAACAACAACAAACACAGACCTGGCCTCTGCAATAAGAATGTATAAAGCCGGCAACTATTCTCAATGTTATGTATCATTGAATAAAATAATTAAAAAAGATCCGTCTAATGCTGTTGCATATTATTATTTAGCAATGACATCAGCCCAAATCGGCAAGAAAGACGATGCTCTTGCAAATTATGATAAAGCAATTTCTCTATCTCCCGACAGTCAAATCGGCCGATATGCACAAAAAGGGAAAACCTGCTTAGAAGACCCGGATAACTGCAATGATAAGGTTGATGATGCAACAGAATTGGATGCATTTATCCAGAGAAAATTCGGAAGCGGATTTTCAAAAGAAGCACGCAGTGATTATGAAAAACAAAAAATTGAAAATATTATGCGCGAAATGAACAGGGGTAAAGAGATTGCCCCCGGCGAATTTAAAGAATATAAAGATTTTTCAAGTATGAATACCCAGCCTACTAATGAAGAAATCGTGAACGCTCTTCGGGTTTTGCAAAATGCCGGACTCGGGAATTTATTCAACAACAATACAGAACTTTCTTTATTAATGGGCGGACAAAACAATAACACACTTAACATGTTATTAGGAAACGGGAATAACAATTCCTTAAATCCGCAGGTAATACAAACATTGTTAACTAATCAATTGGGGTTTTAGTAATAAAGGATGAAGTTAAATACTGTTAGATTTGGAGAAATAGAAATAGAGGAAAACAGAATTTTTAATTTTGTTTTACCTATTATTGGATTTGATAATCTTAAAAAATTTGTAATATTGGATCCAAATAAAGAAACGTTATTTAAATGGCTTCAGTCAGTCGAAGATCCGTCCCTGGCTTTTCCGATAATATCCGTATCAGCCCTGAATTATGATTATACAATAGATCTTCCTGATAATGTAGTAGACAAACTAAAAATAACGAGAGTTGAAAGTGTATTGGTAATGAATATTACCTCAATACCGCAGGATAACCCTCATGGAACTACGATAAATTTATTAGCCCCGCTAATATTTAATGTAGATAATCAGCTTGCAGGCCAAGTTGTATTATCAGGCTCGGGATACGACATAAGCTTCCCGATGTTTAAAAACAGCTAAGTTTTAAGGATAAAAATGCTCGTAATTACTAGAAAAAACGGTCAAAAAATAATGATAAACGACAATATTGAAATCACTATTGTCGAAGCAAGAAATGGCATTTGCAAAGTTGCTATACAAGCAGACAGAGATGTCAAAATTTATCGTGAAGAAATTTATTATCAAATAAAACTTGCAAACCTTATAGGAAAAAATACTAATGTGTCTGCAGTAGACTCCGTATCTGATATGATAAAGTCCGGTCACACGGCATTGAACGACAAACTGGAAACCACGCCGGGCAAGGATGACGAAATTGTCGTAGACGAAAAAAAGAAATCTTTAAGAATAAATAAAAAAGATGTCAAACCTTAAACAATATTATTTTTTTGGTAAAGACATCCTTGAGATAAAACCCGGTTCACTGGAACATGCCTATTTGTGTGTATTAGATAATGACCTTGCCGGCGCAAAAGAAATTTTCTCAAGGCTTGACTCACCGCGGTCGCACTGGGGATTCGTATTGTGTTCCATATTAGAAGGGATTGTACATTATTATCCGACATATTTTCAGATTAGAAATTTTTTAGAAATAGACTTAGATTTTTTAATAAAAAATGAAAAACTTGATTATATAGAACAGCTTCTCGGTGGATTAGATTTTCTATCTACGATTAATCAGGAGTGTTACAAGTTCACAGCCCGCGTTATGTTTGAAAACAGGCTGTATTCCGCATCACTGCGCTATATGGAAAAGTCAAAAAAAATTCATTATAATGACCCGGAATTACACTTCATGCTTGCAAAGTACTATCAAGAGGTTCACGATGAAGATAAAGCGTACGATTCAATACGCGAATGCCTGCGGATATTGCCTGATTATTATCCTGCACAAATGATAAAAGCAAAAATTGAAGAAAATAGGGATTAATAGTATAATCAAGTTATGAGCAGAGATTTTTTTAATGAAGAAAATCTATATTCAAATAAAGAGAACTTTTTTCTACAGCCTGAGAATTTATCATTGCACGGAAACGTAACCGAGCCTCTGAGGCGCTTAAATGATTATGATTCTAATATCCTCCAGCAAGAAGCATATAAAGATGTCAAAGATGAACTGTTTAAGCTGGAATATAAACTCACGCGGACAGAAGAAGAGTTAAAATCTCTTGAAGCACAAATCCAAAGTGCAAAAGACATTCATGATTTTAAAAATGCAGAGATACTTTTTATCCGCCAAAAACAGTTAATAGAAGAATACCGAGAACTTTCCGAAATCTATAACAATACTAGTCTTTCGGCCAAAATATCCGGCGGAATCTTCAATAAAGTTTCCCACAGGCTAAAAACCAAGTATTCCGGCATTAGGAAAAGTTTAGACTTGCTGGGTGGTCTTATACTTTCAAAACTTCCGAAACGATTCTCTCAGGCGCTTGAAATACGCAAATCATTAGGTAAGCTTGAAAATATTAACAAGAGCGTAGATGAGCTTATGACACTCCAAACGCCTTACGGAGAAGGCGGAGACAAGTACATTCAACTGTCAAAATATATTACCAAAGCTAATTACATTCAGTCTGAAATCTCACGATTTTTAAAATAGTTTGTTACCCAAAAAACTTTGTGTTAAACTTGGTTTATGAAAAAGAAACCGATTATCGCAGTAGTAGGACGACCTAATGTAGGAAAATCAACATTTGTTAACAGACTTGTAGGCAAACGCCAGTCGATTGTGGATGACCTTCCTGGGGTTACAAGAGACAGGATTTATTTTGATGTTGAATGGCAAAATAAACCCTTTACCGTAATTGACACCGGAGGTATTGTTCCCGGAGATGAAGATGAAATAATGATTTCAATATACGATCAGGCAAGAATTGCCTGTGAAGAAGCCGACAAGATTATATTTATTGTAGACGGAATTGAAGGCGCAACGCCTGTAGATTCTGATATCGCAAATATCCTTAGACAATCCGGCAAGCCGGTATTTCTTGCGGTAAACAAGGTTGACTCTTATAATCAAATCACTATGATAAGTGATTTTTATTCTCTTGCAATCGGCGACCCTATTGCGATTAGCGCACTCCACGGTTCAGGCGGAGTAGGTGATTTGCTGGAAGAAATCACTTCTGATTTTGAATATGATGAAAATAATGAAGACGACACCACAATAAAAATAGCAATTGTCGGGCGCCCGAATGCCGGCAAATCCTCAATTGTTAATGCGCTTCTCGGCGAGAAAAGAGTTATAGTCTCCGATATATCCGGAACAACAAGAGACAGCATAGATTCAAGACTAATATACAACGAACAGGAGTTTGTAATCATAGATACCGCAGGTATCAGAAAAAAATCAAAAGTTGATTACGGCGTAGAAAAGTTTGCTGTAGACAGAGCCATCCGCTCAATTAGAGAATGTGATGTTGCACTTATGGTAATTGATGCTACAGAAGCGGTCAACGGAATTTCCGATCAGGACAAAAAAATAGCCTCAATTATTACGGAAGCCGGCAAAGGAATGGTTATTGCAATAAACAAATGGGATTTGATTGAGGATAAAAAATCCAATACAATTAATAAATTTGAGCAAAAAATTGCAAACGAAATTCCGTTTCTGGACTACGTTCCTAAAATCTACATCAGCGCAGTTACACACCAACGCTTGAATCAGATTTTCACAAGAGTAGTTGAAGTACAAAAAGAACGCTCAAAACGGGTTTCAACCGGATTATTAAATAAAATAATAAACGAGGCTTATGCGCTTAATCCGCCGCAGACAATCAGAAACAAACGGCTAAAAATAATGTATTCCACACAGGCATCAATTGAGCCTCCGACATTTGTACTTTTTGCAAACAATGAAGACTTGCTGAAAGACCACTATAAAAGGTACTTAGAGAACAAATTACGCGAAGCTTTCGGCTTTACCGGCACCCCGATAAAAATCTCTGTCAGAACCCGCTCTGAAAAGAAAAAGAGCCGTTAGGCTCTTAGGAATTAAGAATAGCTGGAAGTATGAAAAAGATTTAATACAATTATTAAACCTTTTATTTTGCACAAAATCTATTAGCAAGTCAGGCAATTTTTGAGTATATTGAGAGTAAAGTTATATATAAAATCCAATATTTATCACTTGCATGTAAAAAAACTTCATGCTAAAGTAAAGTTGTTGGACTACCGGAATACGCTTTTCAATGAGCGACAATTAATCCGGCAAGCAGCGAGTACAAGGGGCCCGGAAGGGATTTCGGAATAAGAGCCAGGCTTGCTAAATAAAAACAAGAGCCTAGACTTAACTCCGGTTCTCCCAAACGCCTCGCAAAAGAAAAGGAAAAAAAAAGATGAACACAGATCCGATAGCAGATATGCTAACAAGAATCAGAAACGCTAATGCTGTTTCACATCCGTCAGTAGAAATGCCTTCTTCTAAGCTTAAAGTAGCTTTGGCTAAATTATTAAAATCTGAAGGTTTTATTACTGATTACTCTGAAAAAGTAGACGGTCACTTCAAAACACTTGTGATTGATCTTAAGTACGACGAAGCAAAAAAACCGGTTATCACAAACCTAAAAAGAATCTCAAAACCGGGCTTAAGAAGCTACTGCAAAGCTAAGAACCTTCCTCAGGTACTTGGCGGACTCGGTATTGCAATCGTTTCAACTAGCAAAGGGTTACTCACAGACCGCAAGGCCAGAAAAGAAAACCTCGGCGGTGAAATCCTCTGCTACGTCTGGTAGGTGCTACGCCAGAGTGAAGTCCGAATTTGGCGGCGGTGAGCCGGCAAACTGAGGACGAAACTCTACGATTCCGCCGTTACGAAATGAAGCGATAGCGGAATGGAGTGAAGCAATCTTTGATTGCACAGGCGGCTTGGTGCTACGCACGTAGACATTTGGTCGGTTGACAACGGTTAAACGACAAGATGGATTTTAAACTCCAGGTCAACCTCAAATGTAAAACTACAGGTCTTATGTCAAAACATTACGCACGTAGACATTTGGTCGGTTGACAACGGTAAACCGACAGGATGGATTTTAAACTCCAGGTCAACCTCAAATGTGAGACTACCAGTCGCCGGTGTGAAGTCAGAATTTAGCGGCGGTGAGTTATCAGAAATAGTAGGTTGGGTCCACAGCCCAACAATAACTAATTAAAACACACAATGGGTTCAATTGACAGAAAAGCCCATAAACAAAAAGGAGAAAATAATATGTCAAGAATTGGTAAAAAGCCTATCGAAATTCCATCAGGCGTAGAAATTAAAATAGATGGAAATGTTATAACTGCAAAAGGCCCAAAAGGGACTGAATCAGTTACTTTTAGAGATGAAATAAAAGTGTCTGTTCAAGACAATCACATCATTGTAGAACCAAACTCTGATGACAGAAAGACTAACGCTCTTCACGGCTTATTCAGAACCTTAATCGCAAACGCTGTTCACGGTGTTTCCCAAGGGTTTGAAAAGAAGCTTGAAATCGTTGGTGTTGGTTACCGTGCTAATATGGAAGGAACAAAACTTAATATGGCATTAGGTTACTCTCACCCTGTTATCATTGAACCTCCTGCAGGAATTACTCTTTCTGTAGAAGCTAACACAAAAATCAGTGTTAAGGGTTCTAACAAACAAACAGTTGGTGATGTTGCAGCATTCATCAGAAGCAAACGTCCTCCGGAAGTATACAAAGGAAAAGGCGTTAAGTATGAAGGCGAACACATCAGACGTAAAGCTGGTAAAGCCGGTAAAAAATAGTGCTACGCCGGAGTGAAGTCCGAATTTGGCGGCGGTGAGCCGGCAAACTGAGGACGAAACTCTACGATTCCGCCGTTACGAAATGAAGCGATAGCGGAATGGAGTGAAGCAATCTTTGATTGCACAGGCGGCTTGGTGCTACGCACGTAGTAATGTAAAATAACAAAAAGCCCGTATAAACCCTTGACTAACCATCAAGAAAGTTTGGGTAAATACAAGAAAGGTTGAAGCCAACACGATTAAGCTTGGAGGCAGAAGACCGACTAGAAAGAAAGGTTAAAGAAAAAATGATTAAACAAGAAATTAGAAAACCAAAAGTACAAAAAAGACATCAGGCTATCAGGGTTAAAATTTCAGGGACTTCTGAATTCCCGAGATTAGCTGTTTATAGAAGCACAAAACATATTTATGCCCAGTTAATTGATGACGAAAAACACGTAACTATATGCTCAGCATCATCAGTTGACAAAGACTTAAAAGAAAAATTAGCTCACGGCGGTAACATCGAAGCTGCGAAAGTTGTCGGTGAAGCTATCGCTAAAAAAGCTAAAAAAGCCGGCATTGAATGTGTTGTATTCGACAGAGGCGGCTTCCTCTACCACGGTAGAGTTGCTGCACTTGCTGACGCTGCAAGAGAAGCTGGCTTGATGTTCTAGGGGTAAATCCTAGGGGGTAAATCCTAGGGGGTAAATCCTAGGGGGTAAATCCTAGGGGGTAAATCCTAGGGGTAAATCCTAGGGGTAAATCCTAGGGGTAAATCCTAGGGGTAAATCAATTACCTTATCAAATATTAGAAATGGTGATGATTTTTCATCACCATTTTTTTATTTTTCTGCTAAAATATTCTTGAGGGCTTATGTTATGAACAAAAAAATTTGTATTTCTTTATTGGCGATATTAGTTTCATTACCTGCGCTTCAAGCAGATGCAAAGATGACAAAAGAGGCACACGCTCTATATCAGCAGGCATGCAATTATGAATACAGAAGCGACTATAATACTGCTATTAATATTATTCAAAAAGCAATTGCAATCAACGGCGATGATGCAATGCTATACACTAAAATCGCCGGATTGTATTCTGATATAGGCCGTTATGAAGATGCTCTCGGGGCTTACAAGAAGGCTGTTAAACTGCGCCCGAATGATGCTTTTATCTATATTAGCATAGGAAATATCCTACAGACTATGGGTGATTATGAAAATGCGTACAATTCTTTCATGCAAGCCCAGCAGATTTATCCGGAATACAAATATAATTACCTTAACCTTGCTAATGTAGAGTATTTCAGGAAGAATTATAAAAGCGCAATTGAATATTATAATACATTTTTAGGGGCATATCCTGAACATCAGGAGGCAAGCGAGAATTTAGCTAATGTTTATTACGCATCTGAACAGCCCGATAAAGCTTGCGAAATATACTCAAATATCTATAAAAAATACCCGACAGCATTCAAAGATTATGCAAACTACGGTATGGCCCTTTATGATACCAAACAATATCAAGCTGCAGCAGAAATACTGGAAAAAGCGTTTGAAGCTAACCCTGAAAATGAAGCTGTTATCGCAAAACTTGCTCTATCTTACCAAAATATAGATCAAAATGACAAGGCTCTTAATGCTTTCCAGAAAGTCTTTGAACTCAATCCAAAACTGATTGCATTAAAATTTGATTATGCCAACCTGCTCGGAAATATGGGTAAAAACGAAGAAGCTATAGAGCAGTACAAGGAATATCTTACGGCTTTTCCTGATGATGCAGATGCATACAGAAATTTTGGTTTAGTATACAAAAAACTTGATAATAACGAATTGGCACTTTTTAACTTTGAAAAATCATACTCAAAAGATTCTTCAAATATAGAGACTAAAAAAGAGCTGGCTCTTTGCTACCACAAAAAACAAGATTATGTAAATGCCCTTAAATACTATGATATGGCATTAAAAGCAGAACCGGACAACTCAGAACTGCTTGCAAATAAAGCTCTTACTTTGCATGCTATGAATAACTATGTAACAGCAATTGAAATATACAAAGAACTGCTTGACAAACAGCCTAACGAACGCCTGTTACAAAATCTAACATCTGCATCAATTGCTTATGGCTACAGCCTCTATGATAAAGAAGATTACGGCCAGGCAATATTGTACTTTGAAGACGCTATAGAACTCAATAACAAAGAAGCCTCTGCCTACTTTGGATATGCAATTTCTAATGAGAAAATGGGCTGTCTTGAAACAGCGTTAGTAAATTATGAAAAAGCTGTTTCACTAGCCCCGGGCAATGCTCAGTACAATAATGCACTAAAAGAATTTAGAAATTCACATAAAAATCTTGCAGAACCTAAAATAGAAGCAGATGCACAAACAAATATTAAAGAAAATACTATTCTGCCGGTTCAAACATTAACCTACGATGACCTAATAAAAAAAGGCGACGAAGCTTACAAACTGCAAAAATATGATGAAGCAATAGATTTTTACACAAAAGCTGTTGTTTTCAAGCCGCAAGATAAAGTTACTATGCTTAAAATCGCTAATTTATATAAACTGCTTGGAAACAATGCAAAAGCAATAAGTTTTTATGATAAATTGCTTATCATTGATTCGGATAATGTTGATGCTTATTTTAATAAAGGACTTATTCTTGCTAATCAAAAAAATTATGATGAATGCATAAAATGCTTTGATAAAGTGCTCAGCATTTCTCCGGACTACCCTTATGCATACTATTCTCTTGGCATGGCGTATGAACAAAAACAAGATATTGACAAAGCTCTTGAATATTACTACTTATATGCAGGCATTGAAAAAGACGAAAAAATGCTGAATATGGTCAATCAAAAAATAAAACAGCTTGAAAAATGATAAGAATAGTTAAATTATTAACAATTGCAGTATTCACAATCATAATTATCTGTGCCTGTACCTATGATAGAGGCTTAATTCTTTTTAACACACAGCCAATTACACAAGAGACAGCACTCCAGCCGCAAAAAACATTTTTAGAAGGCCAGCGGGTGTACTACCTGTTTATAGCACCAAAGAAGATGAATAATGAATTTATTCGTGTTCAGGTATTTAAAATGACAGAAGATGCCCCCTGGGGAGGCAATGAAGTTGTACGCACAAAAGATTACAGGCTCATGCTCGACGAAAGATTTTATCATGCCAATTATTTTACTCTTTACGAAAAAGGACGATATGTCATGCAAGTCTTTTCTCACGAGGATTTCCAGCATCCGCTTGCAATAAACGATTTTTATATTAAATAATTTATATACTCAATATATCAAAATATTAGCTAGTAGCCCAATAGACAATACAATAGAAATATTATACAAATATTGTATACTATTTATAAATAAATAGTTAATGCTACTAAAAAATGGAGTAAAAAATGAGCAAATTAACACAAAGAGAAGCGGAAGTTATGAATCTTGTAGCCAATGGTCTTAACAACAAAGAAATCTCAGAAAAACTCTGCATCTCTAACCACACAACCAAAGCCCACTTATCAAGCATTTACAGAAAGCTTGGAACAAACAACCGGGTATTGGTAGCCAGACAAAATTTCGAATTAGAATATGATGAAAGTCTTAATAATTTAGAAATTTAAAACAAAAACTCCTGCACTTGCAGGAGTTTTTGTTTTATAAATTACACAATAATATAGAACCCCATAACAGCAACACTCTGCTGTTATTAACGCTAACTTGAGATTCTAATTACCAGCTTGCTTTAGTAACGCCCGGCAATACACCTTCATGTGCCATTTTTCTTAAGCATATTCTGCACAAACCAAAGTCTCTGTGATAACCGTGAGGTCTGCCGCAAATACTGCATCTGTTGTGCAATCTTACTTTCGGGTATTTGCCCTGGCTTGCTAATTGTTCTCTTTTTTGTTCTTTATTTATCATCGCTTTTTTAGCCATGATTTTCTCCTTTTCGCAATTTAATTTCTACAATCATTCTAGCATAATCGGGATATAAATCCATCTACACTAGTTTTTACCCATGCCTTTAAATGGCATACCTAATAATTTCAATAATTCTCTTGCTTCATCATCTGTATGAGCAGTTGTGATAACAGAGACATTCATACCTTTTACCAAGTCTACTTCCTCATACGTGATTTCCGGGAACAAAGATTGTTCTTTCAACCCTAAAGTATAATTTCCTCTGCCATCAAAACTCTTTGGAGAAACTCCTCTAAAGTCACGAATACGGGGAAGAACTACACAAATTAACTTTTGCAAGAAATCATACATTCTTTCACCGCGCAAAGTAACCATTGCACCAACCGGCATACCTTCTCTTAATTTATAAGAAGCGATTGATTTTTTAGCCTTTGTTACAACAGCCTTTTGACCGGCTATTTTTGTAAGCTGAGCTTGAATTGAATCAGCAATCTTTGAATTGTGAGAAGCTTCGCCAACACCCATGTTTAAAACGATTTTATGAAGTTTTGGTATCATCATATCGTTTTTATAACCAAATTTCTCTTTAAGTGCTGCTTTAACTTCTTCGTTGTATTTTGCTCTTAAATTTTTAGTTCTAGTCATTTTTCTTTTCCTTCTGTTAATACGGTAGGAGTAAACCTGATTATTAAATCACTTCACTCCGCGTATATATTGTAATCTTAACTATACATCTAATTGTTCACCGCATTTTTTGCATACGCGGACTTTTTTTCCATCAACTACTGCATGTTTAATTCTCGTAGGTTTTTCACAGCTTGGGCATACTATCATTACGTTTGAAGAATCAATCGGTGCTTCCTTCTTGATTAATCCGCCTTGAATACCGTATGCAGGGTTAGCTTTTGTAGCTTTTGTAATCATATTTACACCTTCTACCACGACTTTTGATTCCGATGGTATAGATTTCTTTATGTTACCAGTTTTCCCTTTGTCCTTGCCTGCTGTGACGATAACTCTGTCACCGGTTTTTACATGCAAGCTTTTTTTATTGTCTGCCATTTTTATTCTCCATTTACTTTTTATTTGGAATTATTCGTACTAGATAACTTCCGGTGCCAGAGAAACAATCTTCATAAAGTTTTTGTCTCTCAATTCCCTTGCTACAGGCCCGAAAACACGGGTTCCGCGCGGGTTGCCATCTTTGTTTATTATAACAGCCGCATTTTCATCAAATCTGATTACTGAACCGTCTGCACGTTTGATATCGTGTTTTGTTCTTACGATAACAGCTTTTACAACTTCAGATTTTTTTACTGTCATATTTGGAGTTGCATCCTTTACGGTTGCAACAACAACATCACCTACAGCCGCAAATTTCTTATTTGAGCTTCCCATAACACGGATAACCAATAATTCTTTAGCACCTGTATTATCTGCTACTACCAGTCTTGTTTCTTGTTGTATCATTTTTCTATTTCCTTTTATTTGTTGTTGGGGCGAAAACCCCAACCTACATTCTTTCTTTCACAGCGCATTATTTATAAAATAATGATGTTTTGCAATTTTGTGAACCATAACTGACAAATTTCAATCACTTTGTCACTCAATCACATTCCAGACTACTTAGCTTTTTCTATGATAGATTCTACAACCCATCTTTTGTCGCCTGAAATCGGTTTTGATTCAATAATTCTTACTGTATCACCAATTCCGCATTCATTATTTTCATCATGAGCTTTGTAGTTTTTATTTGATTCTATAATTTTCTTATACTTTGGGTGCGGATTATATGAAGCAACTTTTACTACAACAGTCTTATCCATTTTGTCGCTTATAACTACACCTTGTTTTTCTTTCTTAGGCATTTTTTACCTCGTTTTCTTTTTCTGTTATTACAGTTTTTGCTTGAGCTATTAAACGTTTTGTTTTTGATATCTCTGCAGTATTTTCTAACTTATGCATTGATTTTTTTATTCTACAGTCTAGTAGTTGTTTTTTTGACTCAACAACAAATTGCTTTAACTCATCAACTGTTTTTTCGCGCATTTCACTTAATTTCATTGTTATTTTTCCTTATTATACAGATTCTTTCTCTATAACTTTTACTTTAATAGGCAATTTTTGTGCTGCCAGCTGTAAAGCATTGATAGCTACAGCTCTATCAAAATAGTCAAGTTCGAATAAAATTCTGTTTGGTTTTACAACTGCTACCCAGTATTCCACATTACCTTTACCTGAGCCCATACGGGTTTCAGCCGGCTTTGCCGTAATTGGTTTATCCGGGAATATTTTTATCCAAACGTTACCGCCACGTTTGATTTCACGAGTCATTGCACGTCTTGCGGCTTCTATCTGACGGCTTGTTATCCAACCGGGTTCAAGAGCCTTTAACGCATAACGACCAAATTCAAATTCTGTACCTCTTGTTTCAGTACCTTTCATTCTTCCTTTCATCATTTTGCGGTATTTTGTCTTTTTTGGCATTAACATTATATTGTTCTCCTGTTATTTTCTTATTTTGTCTCTACAGGTCTGCGTTTCCCGCGTCTGCCGCCAAAACGTTCGCCTGAAGATTCTTTTGAGTTTTTAGACTTGATGTTCATATCTGCTTTTTCTCCGGGCATCAAATTACCTTTGAAAATCCATACTTTTACACCAATCTTACCCATTATTGTATCTGCTTCCGTAAAACCGTAATCTACATCGGCTCTTAGTGTTTGAAGAGGGATTCTTCCTTCTTTTGCCCACTCGCTTCTTGCAATTTCAGCACCGCCTAAACGACCGGATACCATTATTTTTATACCCTGTGCACCGGCACGCATTGTTCTTTGCATTGCCTGTTTCATTGTACGTCTGAATGGTATACGTTTTTCCAGCTGCTGCGCTACTGATTCGGCTACCAATAAAGCATCGACATCAATTCTTGCTACTTCTACCACATTGATGATTACTGGCTTTCCTAAATATTTTGAAACTTCAGCTTTGAGTTCTTCTATACCTTGACCACCTCGGCCTACGACTATGCCCGGCTTTGCTGTTACTACAGTTATCGTCAAACTCTGAGATTTTCTGTCTATCAAGATATTTGCAACACCTGCTGCGTATAATTTCTTTTTAATAAATTTTCTTATTTTATCATCTTCTTTTACGAAGGTGCGGTATTCTTTAAATCTTGCGTACCATGTGCTTGCCCAAGGTTTAATAATACCTACTCTAAATCCGGTTGGATGTGTTTTTTGTCCCATTTCCTTATTTCCTCTATTTTACTGCATCACTAACTTTTATTGTGAGGTGAGATGTACGTTTGAGTCTTCTGTATATACGACCTTGAGCTCTTGGTTTACCTCTTTTGTACGTTACACTTTCATCTGCATATATTTCAGAAACTTTTAAAGCATCTGATTTTACGCCGGATTTTTCAAAAGCATTTGCTGCTGCTGCCTTTAAGTTTTTTTCTACCACTCTGGCTGCAAAATACGGCATAAAATGTAACATATCAAGAGCTTCATTAACAGCCTTACCTCTTACTTCGTTAATTACTCTGCGAAGTTTTCTTGCTGTCATTTTTATGTTTGTTTGTCTTGCTTTAGCTTCCATTTTTATTTTCCTTATATTTGTTTATTTAAAATCATCTATTTACGTTTTGCTGTCTTATCAGAACCTGCGTGTCCTCTAAACATTCTGGTCGGCGCAAATTCTCCCAGCTTGTGACCTATCATTTGTTCCGTTACGTATACAGGAACGTGTGTTTTTCCGTTATGTACGGCTATTGTATGTCCCAACATATCAGGAATTATCATGGATGCTCTTGACCAAGTCTTAACAACTTTCTTCTCTGAATTTTCATTCATTTTGTTAATTTTCTTTTGAAGAGCTTCTTCTACGTATGGGCCCTTTTTTAATGAACGTGCCATTAATTTCTCCTTTGTATATTAGTATTAATGTTTATAAAAATATTTTTTGCCAGTAGCTGGGGTAAATATAATTAATTTACCCTCGCCTATCTGAATTTTATTACTTTTTCCTACGTCTTACGATAAGTTTATCAGACGCTTTGCCTTGTTTTCTTGTCTTATAACCAAGAGCAGGTTTACCCCAAGGTGTCTTAGGATGTCCGCCGGGACCGGTTTTACCTTCACCACCACCGTGCGGGTGATCACATGGGTTCATTGTTACACCACGTACTGTCGGTCTGATACCCATATATCTTTTTCTGCCGGCTTTTCCGATTGATAAGTTTTTGAACTCGGCGTTACCCAATGTTCCTATTGTTGCCATACATTCTTTTCTTACCATTCTCATTTCGCCTGAAGGCAATTTTATAGTTACATAGTTGCCTTCTTTTGCCATAACCTGAGCGAAATTACCAGCTGAGCGAACCATCTTTCCGCCTCTGCCAGGTAAAAGTTCTATGTTGTGAACTATTGTACCTAATGGAATTAAATCCAGCGGAAGTGCATTACCTGTCTGAATTGCTGCATCTGGGCCGCTTACTATTACATCACCAACATTCAAACCTTCCGGTGTTAAAATATATCTCTTTTCACCGTCTGCATAGAATACTAATGAAATTCTTACGTTTCTGTTCGGATCGTATTCAATAGTTTTTACTGTTGCAGGAACACCGAATTTTTCTCT
>CALVBV010000012.1 GCA_944325815.1 Candidatus Gastranaerophilales bacterium | reverse complement strand
ACAATTGTTGGAAAATGTTGTGTTTATGAAAAAAATAAAATCTTACCTGTATTTTACATTGAATAATTTTGTTAAAATATCACTTGAACTATTTGTTTTTGATAAAAAATTAAGAAGAATCCTGAAAGGAAACTTCTGTAAATGGTACCTTAAACCATATATCCGTAAGATTAAAAATGAAAATATCCCTCTGTCCCAAACGCCTAAATCCTATAAAATCTGGCAATATTGGAATGGAAATATTAATGATGCGCCGGATATTGTTAAAACCTGTATCAACAGCGTTGAAAAACATAAAGGAAACCTTGAACACATAGTCCTTAATGATGAAACACTTAAAAATTATATTAAAATCCCTGATTATATCTATAAACTTAAAAATAAAGGCATAATAAAACCAGCCCACTTTTCAGATATAATAAGAACTTTTCTGCTGTATGAACACGGCGGTTTATGGATTGACGCGACAGTTCTGCTTACCGATACTCTGCCGGATTATATTTTTGAATCAGAATTGTTCGTGTTTAAAAATAATGAAGACGATGATCCGGACGGTTTAAATATGGCAAACTATTTTATATCCTCTAAAGGCAATAGCAGAATTATCGCTAAAATGAAACTTTTTCTTGAACAATACTGGAAAAATAACAACTTTGTGATTAATTATTTTTTCTACCTCCATGCCTTTACTATGTTTACAAAAACGGAATCTCAGGAATGGAATGAAATTTTTTATTCTCCGTTTATTCCTGTTCAGCTGATGCAAAATGAATTAACAAATAAATTTTCGCTTAAACGATATGAAGAATTAAAACAAATATCGCCAATTCATAAACTGACTTACAAAAAGAAAGTGATAAGTAAAAAGAAAAATTTTGACCCTCAAGGTACTTTATATGAGTATTTAACTACGCATTAAACAAAAACGAAGCCGGGTTTCAACTTCGTTTCTGTTTATTTCTTGCAATCCTTTTTGTTTGCTGCTTACCCCAGTCTTTCAATTAATCCTGCGTGTTTTGAGGCAAAATCCTTCCCTCTTGCGATTATAGAAGCCTTCAAAATAGCGTGTAAATCTATCGGATTAAGTTCCTTAAAGTTATTTGGAAGTCTTAAAGACCAATTCTGGTCGCCTGATGTTCCCGGACGATTGTAAACATCATTTATCTGGAAAAAGTCTGTAAAGAATATCTGAATATTCTTTGCCTTTGATGCAAAAATTTCCGTTAGTTTTATAAACTTCAAATAATCTTTGTCCTGAGTAAGCTTTACAATAATATCATCCTTATTATCAGCTTCTGCAAACAAGTCCTCAACAAGATTTTTCGCATGCAGATAGCCTTCATGAGTATTAATCATACTCTCTGCCCACATTTCAATGGGGTTGTTATCATGTGTGCCGACCATTGTCCAAACATTTTCCGTAATATTTTTACAACGGTAAGGATGTTCCGGCTTTTCAGGTACAACAAACTGCGTTAATCTCATCCCCTGCAGTCCGTATTTTTTCATAACAGCATCTACAGGGTTAGTAAGCGTACCCAAATCTTCGCATACAATTGCATTTTTATCCAGTCCGCACTCTTTTGCGGCAGCTATAACAATTTTTTCAATTAATCTGCCGTAAAGTTTTACCTGCTCGTCTGAAAGAGTTTTTACCCTCTTTTCTTTATCAGCTTCCAAAGACCAATCCAAATCTTCGTTCCTTGCAATTGCATATTTAGAAAGTTCCGGATGTTCAGGAGATGAATATAGCCTTCCTGCGCCTTCTTCGCACATAGGCTTTTTGCCTGCTTTGTATACCCAAGGGTCAATCAAACCTACAATATGGTCGATTCTAACACCGCCGGGATTTTCTTTGAACATCTTTTTGTAAAGATTTCTCATCAAAATTCCGCCTTCGCCCAAAGAACCGTCTGCATTAAACATTTTTTCCGGATCCATAACGGGGAATCCCCATGCCTGACCGTCTTTTGAAAAATAGTCCGGCGGGCAGCCTAAACACCAGCCTTCCAGGAACAATGACTGATAAGCCCAGGTATCTCTGTCAGAGAATGCTACCTGGCGGTCGGCAATCATTCTTATTCCTTTTGATAATGCATATTTTTTAGTTTCTTCATTTTGAGTTTCAAGAACAAACTGGCAGAATTTATAAAATTCAATTTCATCTGCATATTTGTTTTTAATTTCTTCTATTCTTTGAGAGTAAACTTTCTTTTCCTCTTCTGTTTTTGGATTCATCAGCTTTTTGTCGGTTTCATTCTTCCAGCTGTACCAGTAATCTCCGCCGTTTTCAATTGATAACGCTTCATATAAAGAGTCATTATCTAACCAGAAATCATTCTCTTTTTTAAATTTTTCGAAATCTTTTTTCAAAGAAGAACCGAAAAGTCCGCCGTGAATTTTCTTAAAGTTTTCCCAGGCTTCTTTTAAAGCTTCATTTTGAGCTTTTATAATATAAGAATAGGCCGTTCTACCCTGATTTTGTTTCGGATTGTTTGCAACAACTTTATCAAAAGTTTCTGTTGACAAAATATTATCCCATTTTTTATCCGTCAACTGTTTCAAGTCTATAAAAAGCGGGTTTCCGGAAAAAATTGTGCCTGTATATGGTGATGAGTCAGAACTTTTTGTTTTACCGGCAGGCCCCAGCTGCAGAGCATTAAATATTCCTTGTGCGTAATCAATAAGCTCATGTCCGGCTTCTGAATTGAATGTTCCGAATCCTGTATCTTCGCCGTTTTTAGACGGAAAACTTCCGCCATGAATTATCAGAGCGAAATTCTCTTTTCCTAATGCTTTAAGTGCTTCTGATACTAGCTTTGCATCAATCTTATTTGAGGTTAAACAGACCATAAATATTTACTCCTTATCTTCTCTATATATTTAAATGTATCATTTACATAATCATATTTCAATTATATTTAAAAAGTATTAAGAGTATCAAGCAGTTTTTTTAATACTTCTTCGACAAACATTTGTTTCATTTGTATTCTCGGGGTGTTTGAAGGCAGAATAACTTTAAATATCTCCGCATTGTTTTTTGAATAAATCGCAAAATACATTAACCCGACAGGTTTTTCATCGCTGCCTCCCAATGGCCCTGCAATACCGGTTGTTGCGATACAAATATCAGCGCCTGTTGCTTTATATAAGCCTTTGGCCATTTCATAAGCACATTCTTCGCTTACGGCACCGAAATTTTCAAGAGTTTCATTTCTTACCCCAAGAATCTTATGTTTAGCCTCATTTGAATATGTTACAAAATTGAGGTGAACAAAAGCAGAACTCCGGCTCACATCAGTGAGTTTTGAACTTAAAAGACCGCCGGTGCAGGATTCTGTTGTGGCTATAGTTAACCCTTTTTCTATTAATATTTTGGCTATTTCTTCCAGCATTTTAATATGTTGTCCTTGTTAAAATAATCTCTGATTCTTTGTTGTATAAATTATGTTTATACCATACGCCTTCAAAAGTTCCGTCAGGCTTGAACAGATACTGGCAGTCTTTTGAAACATAATAGACTGCACTTACGGGTTTTCCGGATATACGGTACTGTATTGCATAGTAAGGAAAATCGGGATATTCGCCGGTTATAAAATCAACATATTTTAAGTTACCCAAAGCATCATAATAATATGCTTTTGTTACGTCTTTTTTATTTTGAAGGGCATACATATAGATGTTTTTCATTTTTTTGTAATAAAAAGCCGAAATATTGTAATCCCCGAGTTCTTTGTATCCGGCAGAGGCCGCAAAATAATGGTCAAGATGATCTTTATCTTTTAACATATCTTTGAACTGTTTTTTGAAATCTTTTTGTTTTTCAACAGGCTCTTCAAATATAATATCCCGAACCTCGCTTATAATAGCTTCTTTTTCAACTTCTGATTTATTAATCCAATCGTACTGAATATCTGCGATGTAAACATCGTTATAATTTGCAAAGACTGCCATCTGCATCATAATTGCCGTTAACAAAAATATCTTTTTAATCATATTAACTCTTTTCCTATTAATCACTGCTTTCAGTATATCATAATTTCTCAATTTTATTGTATAATTAAGGCATGGTTAGAATACTAAAAGGAAAAAATATCAATAAGGTTTCACATTTAGTCTTTAGGATTTTAAAGTTTCAAGAGCTTTTTACACAAATAATAGAAGTAAACAATCCGGATAAAATGCCTTGTATCTATGCGATGTGGCATGCTCATCAATTCTGTGTGCACGGAATCCGGCATCGCGCTAAGCTTCATGTGCTGGTCAGCCGTTCAAGAGACGGAGAAATTATAGCGGATGTCGTAGAAAGATGGGGTTTCAAGACTGTTCGCGGTTCAAAAGGTAAAAAAGGGGCTGTAGAAGCTTCCATGCAGATGATCTCAATTCTTAAATCCGGAGAAAATTGCGCTATGATGGTTGACGGGCCTAAAGGACCAGCAAGAGTCGTAAAAGACGGCGTTGTTAAAATAGCGAAGCTTGCCGGGGTTCCAATTGTTCCTGTTTATTGGTATTCAAAAAATTTCACCTGGGCGAAATTTCCCTCCTGGGACAGTTTAAGAGCGCCGATTTTTAAAACTAATTTGATAAATATATATGGAGAACCTATATATGCACCTCAGGATGCTGATGATGAAGATATCCGCAAGCAGGTGCAGGAAAGTCTGGAAGATTTAGAGAAAAAAGCGCCGCAGGCGTTTGATGAGGTATATCAATTCGGATTATGGAAGAAAAAAAGAAAGTAAAGCTTCTTGCAGTCCAAATGGAATCAATAATAGGCAATTTGGACTTGAATATTGATACAGTGAGAAATCTTCTTCGGGCAAATCTTAATAAATACGGATGCGTAGATTTTGTATTTCTGCCGGAAGTTTGGACCGCGGGGTGGGATTGCGCTGTTTTTCCCAAGTGCGCAGAAGATATTAATAATGCAAAATCAATTTCTATGCTTAAAGAAATTGCACAGGAATACAATGTAAACATTGTCGGCGGAAGCATTATTGAATCAAAAGGGGATAAACTATTTAATACTTGTCCAGTGGTAAACAGAAAAGGCGAACTGGTTGGTACGTATAATAAAAATCATTTATTTACATACTACGGCGACACTGAGGGGAATTATATTACAAGAGGTGAAAATCCCGTCATTTTTAATATTGAAGAGGTAAAATTAGGGATTAGTATCTGCTATGATATAAGGTTTCCTGAAATATACAGAGCGTACAGAAAATCAGGCGCGGATATTCTTGTGAATATGGCTGCCTGGCCTAAAAGTCGTAAAATACATTGGGATAGCTTAACTACTGCAAGAGCGGTAGAAAATCAATCATATTTTGTTGCTCTTACTCAAACCGGGCTTCTCTCAAACGGAGAAGAAAATCTCGGGCATTCCATGATTATTGATTATGAAGGTAAAATTATGGATGAAATCGAAGAAATCGAAGGTGCCATTTATGCAGAGGCTGATTTAGAAAAAATGTATGAATTTAGAAGTAAATGCACTGTTCTTGATGATATTAAAAACTCTTATGAGGTCATAGTAAAATGAAAAAAATTCTAATACTAATATTTATGTTTGTCATTTGTACAATAGCAGATGCCAAAACACCGAAAAATGATTTTTCATCCGTGATTAATGACTCCGGAATTGACAAACACTCCATTGCAATATCTATAAAGGATTTAAAAACAGGGAAGCCTGTATATGAACTTAATGAAAAAAATTTAATGCATCCGGCTTCCGTACAGAAAGTTTTAACGCTTATTCCTGCAATAGAAATTCTGGGTGATAATTATGAATTTACAACCTCTGTTTATTCACGGGGAGAGGATTCCTACGTAATACGGCTCGGTGCTGATCCTTATCTGAAAAGTTCTGATTTAAAAAAACTGGTAAACAAAATGAATGCGGAAACTATACGTCGAATATACGTAGATGACAGCATTCTGGAAAAGAAAGACTGGGGAGAAGGCTGGCAGTGGGATGATGACATGAATGTCCTTATGCCAAGGTTTAATTCTTATAATCTTGACGGAAACTTATTAAAAATTACAATAATGCCTGCAGAAAAAGGTCAAACACCCGCAATAATTAATCCGAGCAAATATCCTCTTGTCTTTTTTAACCACGTAGTTACAGGTGATAAGAATGATGTGACTATTTCCAGGGACAATTCGGTCTCGGCTAATACTCTTGTGCTTAAAGGAACGGTTAATAAGCCTGTTATTCTGACTATCCCCGTAAACAATTTAAAACGGTATTTTAATGTGCGGCTTGCTAATACACTTGCAGACAAAAAAATTTATTTAAAACAAAATTTTGTTACAGATAAAATTACAGAATCCGATAAAAAAATTGAAAGCATTACACATCCGATATCTCCTGCAATAGATGATATTCTGAAAAACAGCGATAATCTCAAGTCAGAAACTGTCGCAAAGCTCGCTGGCGCAAAAGCCTATAATGACACCGGAACAGATATCACCGGTATAAAACTTTTTGAGGAATACTGCAAAAAAATCGGACTGGACTGTTCAAAAATAAGAATAACGGATGCAAGCGGAGTCTCCAAAAACAATTTAATAAGCGCTGATTTTATATCGGAATACTTAATAAAAAATAAAGACAATAAAGTTATGGAAAGCCTGCCAACTCCTGGCGAAGGCACTCTTACCCACAGAATGCTTCCGATAAAAGACAATTTAAAGGCCAAGACAGGTACGCTTGGTGATTCCAGCTCGCTTGCAGGGTTCCTGACAACAAAGAACGGAAATAAATACGCATTTTGTATAATGATAAATGACCCGACATCAACGGTTTCCGATATGAAAACGCTGGAAGATTACTTAATCAGGGAAGCTTACTTGAGGCTTTAAAATGCATCAGATTATTGGAGAATACTTAGAATATTTAGAATTGGAAAAAGGCTTGGCACAAAATACGATAGAAGCGTACAGGCGTGATTTGTCCGATTTTGAATCTAAAGAGTCCATAGAAGATTTAAGCACTGTAGACAGAATGACAATAAATTCTTATGTCAGAAATCTGCGGGAAAATAAACTCGCACCTACAAGCATAATAAGGAAAGTTGCTTCGTTAAGAGGTTTTTTTAAATGGGCATTTTCATCAGGAATTATAAGTACAAATCCTGCAGCAACCTTAGAGCAGCCCAAAGTTCCGCAAAGACTCCCCAAAGTTATTTCTGTCAAAGAAGTTGAAGAAATTCTTCATAATAATCTTACTCCGCTTGAGCATGTAATAACTGAGCTGTTGTACAGCTGCGGACTGAGGGTTTCTGAGCTGGTAAATCTGAAACTCAATGATATAGATTTATCTTCCAAATATGTCCGCTGTTTTGGCAAAGGCTCTAAAGAACGGATTATTCCGATGGGCGATACTGCCAAATCTGTAATCAAAGAGTATCTTTTAACCCGCGATTTGCTAATAAAAAAATATAATATAGATTCAAAAAAACTTTTGATAAAAGATAACGGGCACTTTATAAGCAGGCAGGATGTTTATAATTTTATACATGCTCAGGGAAAATTAATTCATAAAAATATATCTCCCCACACTCTCAGGCACAGTTTTGCGACCCACCTTTTAGAAAACGGTGCCGATTTGAGAATCGTTCAAGAGCTTCTCGGACACAGCGATGTAGCTACAACCCAGCTCTATACCCATATAAGCAAAAAACGGCTCAAGGAAGTGTACTTCAGTATAAATTCGTAACAATTTATGTTAATTTTTGTAAAGTTATCTAGAAAAAAAAAGCAATTTCCCATTCATAAAATCTTTTATAAATATACAGAGGATTTAGTAATAAACACAAGGAGATTTTTATGGGATTAGAAATTAGTAAACTTACAAATGTTGCATTGAAAAAAGCAGCTATTAAAGCAGATGAAAATAAAAACGGATATATTGATAATTCCGAATTGTTCGATTTTACTGACAGAGCAATGGGGCTTGTCAAAAATGAACAATGCAGTGAAACTGAATACAGGGAAGCTTTGGGACTGTTTTTTTCAAAAGATAAAACACCTGTTAAAACATCACAGCCCGGAGAACCTTCCGTTGCTAAAAAAACACGTTCTATAAAGACCTGGAAATTGTTTGGAACATCTACTATTGAACAGCCTTATTACGAATTTAAAACAAATGACGGAAATACTAGAAAAGTAATTCTTGCCGAAGGGCATAGTGGGTCTTATCAATACCAAACTTTATTTAACGCTTTTATAAAATATTCAACTAAAGATGACCCTAATATTACGACTCAGGAATTTCAGGATGTAATAAAAGAACTATCTAAATACAGTGATATAGGAAAAGGAAGCTGCGGTTATGATTCACCGGACTACGATTTAGCAAAAGACAATATAATAAAATTGATGATGAATATATCAATGTTAGAATATTCTGACGGAGGTATAGATATTACAGTTAAGGAACAGAGAGATCTTCTTGAGGCATGGTGTACTACAGCGCGTTCTAACATTGAAGATATTAAATAAAACCATTTAATAAAGCTTGTAAAGCAATAAGGGAATTCCCTTATTGCTTTACAAAAGTTCATAAACTCCATTACAAATTTGCGCAATTTAAAATTTTATGATAAGTTTTCAATAGGATTACTAGTTGGCGAGGAGTTATGAATAATACAACACTAAGAAGATCAAACATTACCAGAGAAAAAGTTGCTATGATGGAAGCTCTGAACAGATATAACAGAGAACATCAGGATGAAGATTTTTACAGAAAACAAAGCAAAAATAAAGAACTCGATGCACTCTGGCAGCAGTTTGGTGTAAAACAGCAAAAAAGTGAAAAAGCACCGCAGGTATACTTTGTTACCGGTTTGATAGCAGGTGTTATTATAACTCTTTTGATTACAACATTTGTAAGTTTATTAATAAATATATCAACTCCGAAAGATGATTCCGCTGTTCCGGCCAAAGGTAATGCCGCAGAGTCGTCCGGAAGATTTACATTCATCCCTGCAGATACAACTAAAACAAAATCAACTCCGGTTATTACCAACGAAGAGTATGTTGTAAAAGAAGGCGATACATTAGAAAGTATCGTAATCAGATATTACGGCACCTTTGATATGAATAAAGTAAATGCCATTCAGGAAGCTAATCAGATGGCAAATCCAAATGCTTTATCAATCGGTCAAAAACTGATAATACCAATGAATCAATAAAATATGGCAAAAGTTAAGTCAAAATATGTCTGCCAAAACTGCGGTTATGAATCCGCCGGATACCTGGGGAAATGTCCTGAATGCGGTGAGTGGGGAACTTTTGTGGAGGAAATAAATCTGCCTTCACCACAAAAGCAGACAGTTGATTTAATTGATGATTTTCCGCCGGTCAAGTTAAATGAAATTAAAACCGGTTCTGAAATTAGAATGCAGACAAATATTTCCGAGTTTGACCGGGTTCTCGGGGGAGGAATTGTTCAGGGTTCATTGGTTCTTATTGCCGGTGATCCCGGGATAGGTAAATCTACAATACTTTTACAAACTTCCGGCGAGCTTTGTAAAAATAACAAAAAGGTTCTATATGTTACTGCAGAAGAATCGGCCGGTCAGGTTAAACTCCGTGCAGAAAGGCTCGGGGTAAAAACAGACAGCCTTTATATTTACCCTCAGACAAATTTTGAACTCATTAAAAAACATATTGAAGATATGCTGCCGGATTTGGTTATTATTGACAGTATTCAGGCAATTTATACTTCACAAATTCAGAGTTCCGCAGGAAGCGTTTCTCAGATAAGAGAATGCTGCAACTCCTTGATGCAGATTGCTAAAACGAAGAATATTTCAATTATTGTAATAGGGCATGTTACAAAAGAGGGGAATATTGCAGGCCCAAAAGTTCTTGAACACATGGTAGACACTGTTATTCAGTTTGAGGGGGATAAGTATAAATCATACAGGATTTTGCGTTCAATAAAAAATCGTTTTGGGAACACTTCAGAAGTCGGAATTTTTGAAATGGGGGCAAATGGTTTAACGGAGGTAATTAATCCAAGCGAACTTTTTATGAAAGAATATAGTCAAACCCAAACCCCGGGAAGCACGATTATTGTAACAAGCGAAGGAACAAGACCTTTACTTGTAGAAATTCAGGCCTTAGTGGGCACGACTCCTTATCCTGCGCCAAGGAGAATTGCAAACGGAGTTGATACAGGAAGGCTTCTGCAAATACTTGCGGTTTTGGAAAAACGAATTGGACTGAATCTGTCTAAACAGGATGTTTATGTTAACGTTATAGGCGGAATTGATGTCAATGAGCCGGCTGCAGATTTAGGAATTGCTTTAGCGATTGTCACCTGCGTCAGAGATGTTGTGTTTGATTCTCACACTGCTATAATTGGAGAAATCGGACTTTCAGGAGAAATCAGAGCGGTTAATCATATAGAAAAACGGATTAACGAGGCTCAAAAATTAGGGTTCAAACGCATAATAATTCCGGCATCAAATGAGCTGCAAGAAGAGTTTAAAGGGATTAAAATTTTAAAAGTTAGAAGAATATTAGAAGCAATAACACGCGGAGTGGGGAATGATAATTGATGCACATACCCATATAGGCAGAGCCTTCTGGGGGCAGTTTACTCCCGAAATACTTTTATCAATGCTTGAAGGGATTGATTATGCGGTCTGTTCTAATCTGGAAGGAATTGACGGCTGGGTCGGAAAAGATGAGTTTGAATGCAACTTAGAGATGCTGGCAGCTTCTAAAAAATATCCGAAACTCAAACCTCTTATTGCGTGCGAGCCTGACAGGACTAAAAACGCAGACGCAGTAAGAACACTGCTAAAAGAATATTCTGATTTTGTCGGTTTAAAACTCCATCCTGAGTTTACCAAACTCCCCGCAGATTCAGAAAAATACGATGATTATATGAAAACTGCCGAAGAATTTGACATGCCCTGTCTTTTCCATGCCGGCCATATTAACTCCAAATACTCATCTCCCAGGCTGATTTACAAAAAAGCAAAACAATTTCCTAAAGTAAAAATAATTCTGGGGCACCTGTCAACCGGAATAAGTTATTCAAGAAAAGCTGCGATAGACATTATTGTTGAATCCATTGAAAAAGAAACCGCTCTGCTATACACAGATATTTCTTGGGTGGATTTTGAAGATACAGTTATGCTGATTGACCGTTTAAAGCACACCTCCAAAGGAGATTATACACATCGTATCATGTGGGCCTCAGATGCACCGGTCGGTGCTTTTTCCGAACAGAAAAATTTTTACGGAAAAAATTTATCCGATTTTACGGATAATTTTCTCAAACATTACAAAGACAAAAAGCTGTTGGAAAACATAATGTATCATAATGCAAAAAATTTATTCAAACTCTAGCCTGCCCGTCTCATTTCTTGAAACTCGTCAAGTCCTATTTTCCAGCTGTCCTCATACTCAAAATCTCTGGAAGCAATTTCATCAGGGAGTCCGGCATGATGAATTTTGGGGAGTAAAAATTTCTCGCTCATCTCAATTGGGCCTGCCACATCGTCGTCAGAGTCCTGGCATACAAATATCACTTCTCCTTGAGGGTTTGTTTTATAACCCACAATGGTTATTTCGTGCCCGGCAAGCCTGTTTCCGTTATCCGGGTCGGGCCAGGTATAGCCGATAATAATATTATGCCCCATATTAAGTGTATCCAGAAGCTGTTTCTTTATTGTCGAAAAATCTTTTTCATAACCTTTCAGCCTTCCTTCTTCATCAACAATCTGATAGGTTACTGAAGTTGTGTTTTTGTCTTCTGCCACAGATTCAACATAAGTTTTCTCAAAATCAATCAACCCGCCGTCCTCTTGTGTCCAGGCATTAGGTGCACGTTTGTCCGTAAGAGAATTATATGTCTGCTGTGAGCCCAGCTGCATAAGTGTTGATTGGATTAAAATATCAATCATTGAGCGTTCGCCCGGGTCTTTATGATGATTCTGAATCCGAGCCCTTATTATTGCGTTTTCATCCGGTTTTAGAAGAACAGTTGCCGTGTCAAAATTATTTATTACATGAGGCGTTTTAAATTTTGTAAGCAGCCAGATAGCGTCAGAAGATTTTTCAGACAGGCTGTCCATTTTAATTGTTTTCACAACCTCATTTTTAGGAGAAGTTAAGCCTTCAACCATCCTGAAAAATTCCGCTGTATGTTTGGTTGCTAAATCAAATTCGATACTTGCCGCCGGACAAGTTCCGGTGTGCATATTATCTAACTCCCACTTAGCTTGCGCGATTTCGTTTGGATTTTCGGAAAGATTTGTCATTAATCCGACAATTTGTTTTTTATACTGAGGCGGAATATCTTCACAGGTCTGGGTAATAACGTACGGATTTGCAAGAATATCAAGACATTCTTTTAAAATATTGACTTTATCCAGCCCGGGGTCTCTTTCTTCAGTAATGATTTTATGCAAATTATCAAGCACTGTACTTTTGTCATTTGAATTATTTTTTAAAAGCTGTCCCGTTTTTAAAGCAAATTCTAATTTTTTTCTGTATTTCAAATCCAGCTCATTAGAAATTTCTTCAAACTTTTTCTTTTCGTCTTTGGTAGTAAGAGCCGTTCTTACAGTGACTGCAGAGGTGTACGCATCTGCCCTGAAAGCAGTGCCGGCAGTTTTTTGACCAACTGCGGTTGTTTTATCTTCGGGATTATATTGTTTAATACCTGCAGTTTTATAAATATTATTTACATTTTGAAAATTCACACTGACCATATATATATAAAAACATTTTACCGGTTAAATTTGCTCAAAGATTAAGAATTGTAACAAAATATATTGCCTCTGAAATCTCATATATTTTTTTTACTTTATATATATGTAAACACTAAGTAAGGATAATGGTTATGCTGACATTAAATTCTGATGAAAAACAAAGTACATGTTTTAAATTTATCGGTGCAGATGTTGCGCCTCAAACAGTGCATTTGATTTCAAATAATACTTCATTAATCTCTGCAGCACCTTCTGCTGACGGGGGGCTTGATACATGCAGTTTCTATTCAGGTCCTTCTGATTCAGCTATAATTGCTTTCGGTCAAAGCTGTGAAACAACAGGTTCAATAGCTTATGCAGGAAGCGGCGAAACCTGCGGCACTATTGCATACTCAGGCGGCGGCGAAACCTGCGGTTCTATCGCTTCTGCTTCGGTATCTTCAAGCTCGGGATTCTCCGGCGGAAGCTGCAGTTATTCTTGCTAATCAACACAATTTAGAATAAATTTTATCCGGTTATGAGACCGGATTTTTTTTGTTGTCAAAAAACAAAGGAAATGATATACTCAATATGGAGGAGAGATTGAGTATGGATGAGTATTTCAATATTTTGAAATTCCTTAAAGAGGCTGTTGCCTTAGGTGCATCGGATGAGCATATCATGGTGGGATCTTCACCATATATAAGAAAAAACGGATTTATTCTTAAAACAAAAATTCCTCCGCTTACTAAAGAAGATGTAGATAATGCTATTCTGGATATAGTTCCGGCATCTATCAGGGACAGAATTTTCACAATGTGCGATGTGGATTTTATGTATGAGATAAAAGACTGTTCCAGATTCCGTATAAATTATAACCGCCAGCTCGGGCAACCTGCGCTTGTTGTAAGAAACATTCCGTATAAAATCCCGGAATTGAAAAATTTATCTCTTCCGGAAGTTTTATATTCTTTTGCGAATTATCAGAACGGTATTGTACTGGTGACAGGCCCGACCGGAAGCGGTAAGTCGACCACTATTGCTTCTATAATTAATCAGATTAATGAAAAATCAGCAAAACATATTATTACAATTGAAGATCCGGTTGAATATGTGTATGAAAATCATAAAAGCGTTGTTTCTCAAAGACAGGTCGGAGTTGATACCGCGACATTTGCTGATGGTATTAAATACGCATTGAGACAAGATCCGGATGTTATTTTTATCGGTGAAATTCGTGACAAAGAAACAATGGAAGCCGCTTTAAAAGCATCGGAGACCGGACATCTTGTTTTCTCTACTCTACACACTAATGATGCGGTTCAGACTATTAACAGAATTGTTAATATGTTTGACGAGTCTAACCGGTATATTGTAAGAAAGCAGCTGGCAGAAACTCTCAGAGCTACGGTTGCACAAAAATTGATTTATTCGGAAGCACAGAAGAAAAGGTTTCCGGCCTGCGAAGTTATGGTCGTAACTTCTACAATAAAAGATTATTTGATTAAGGATGAGTCAGAAGAGATTTATTCTTTGTTAAGCAGTAATACTGTTGATGAAATGATTTCGCTTAATTCATCACTTGCACTTCTTGCTAACGAAGGATGCATAACCCAAGAGCTTGCTCTTGAAAACTCAAATGACCCGTCTGAATTGGAAAAAATATTCAGGGGCGTATATCAGGGTACAAAAGCACTTTATGAATAACTATGTAACAGAAGCAATAAATTTAAAATCATACAACCTCAATGATGCGGATAAAATAATTGTAATGTACTCAAAAGACAATGGTCTTATAAAAGGCGTTGCAAAGGGGATAAAAAAGCCAAAAAGCAAGCTAGGCGCAAGGATGGATTTGCTTGTTGCAAATTCTCTTCAATTAATCAAAGGGCGTTCTATGGATACGATTGTGCAGGCGCAGACGGTTAATCACTTTAGAAAAACCCGCGAGAACATGGACAAACTGATGCTTTCCTCTTATATTTCAGAAATCGTAATGAACTTTGGCGAAGGTTCGGAGGCTGTTGCTGACGAAGTTTACCAGCTGCTTTATAAAGCTCTTAACAGAATTTCAAATGCGGCGGAAAAAAAGGATATGCTTATTGCGGCAATAAAATTTCAACTAAAAATTCTGCTTATTATGGGATTCTGTGTGGAGTTGGATATATGTCTCTGCTGCAGAGAACAAATTCTGGATGAGGACATGTATTTTTCTTCATCTATGGGCGGAATTATTTGCAAAGAATGCAATGAGCACCTTGGTGTTAAATTAAAAATGCACCACAAAATCAGAGATTTCCTGCAGGCAATGCTTCAGTTTGATTTTGATTTTGAAAGTGATTATGATAAAAAAGCTACTGAAAAAGTTTGTCAGGTATGTTTTGATTTGCTTGATGAATATATTAAAACCCATACAAATAAACGGCAGAAATCCGTTAAGCTTATAAGAGAACTGGCGGGCTGATTATGAAAAAGCTGAGAATAGCTCATTTGTATCCTAAATTATTAAATATCTACGGCGACGGCGGGAACATTCTTGCACTAATCAAACGCTGTGAGTGGCGCGGCATAACGGTTGAACTTGATGAAATCGGGATTGGAGATAAAATCGGCAGGCATGATATTTATTTTATCGGCGGCGGCCAGGATTTACAGCAGGTAGAGGTTTCAAAAGAACTTCTTAAAAATAAAGATTTTTTTTCGGAAGAGCGCGACCGCATGGCTGTATTTTTAGGCATTTGCGGCGGGTATCAGCTTATGGGGCATTATTACCAGCCTCATAACGGCGAAAGACTTGAGGGCATAAGTCTTCTTGATGCATATACAGTTGCCGGAAATAAGAGATTCATCGGAAATGTAACCGCCGAAACGGATTTGGTTGAACCGCATACTCTGGTCGGTTTTGAGAACCACAGCGGACTTACTTATCTTCAAGGAGATACTGTCCCTATTGGAAAAGTTTCTGTCGGAAACGGAAACAATGGCAGGGACAAGACAGAGGGCGCAAGGTTTAAGAACGTTTTCGGAACCTATCTTCATGGCTCTTTTCTGCCTAAAAATCCTCATTTTGCGGATTATATGTTAGAGCTTGCGCTCGGTCTTAAACCGGAGCCGCTGGATGACAAAATAGAATATCTGGCGCATAATTCGCTGGTAAATAAGAAGTATTAGGGAATGTCTGTAACTTTCTGTAAAATTTGCCCAAAAATTAGAGTTATGCTATTATCGTCCTATGGCACTAAGTTCTATAAATCCAACAAATAATATGAACAAACAAAATACTTATAAATGCGCTGCAACCTGGTTTGCGATTGATATGGGGGTTGGGACTTGTGCTGATATATATCATAGCTCAAAAAACAATATTAAACGCTCTTCAAAAGAAATTTTTAAACAGACCGGAAAAAATGCTCTATGGGCAGGAATTTCTGCCCTGGCATTTGGACCGATATTAGGGAAGCTATATAATACAATTAAACAAGGAAAAAGTATAACCGATGAAGATGTTATTTCTACTACAGGATTTACCGCATTATCCCTTGCCATGGCATTTAGGCTGTTTGTTGCGTCAAGACCGCATCCAAAATGGAAAGGTGCTTTTTCAAAATTAAGGAATTTGTTTGATTTTTTTTAAAACTTTGAATGTTTAAACCGGGCAGAATATCTTATTGCTGATTTTGTGCTATAATCTTTGTATGTTTGAGTGGCTGAAAGCTATATTGATATTACCTTTTAATGTAGTAATTACAATTCCTTATTTAATATTACATTTTTCAAATTATAATAGCTTTATTTTTCATAAAACATCTTTTATTACAGGATGTTTGTTGTTGGTATCGGGTTTATTACTTGCAGGCCGGACAATGGTATTATTTAATAATGCGCAAGGAACTTTAGCCCCTTGGAATCCGCCTAAAAAGCTTGTTGTTAAAGGGCCTTACTGCTATGTAAGAAATCCGATGATTATAAGTATATTAATTATTCTGGCAGCAGAAAGCTTACTTCTTAGCGCTGTACAGATTATTTGGTGGGCTGTGATATTTTTTATCATAAATAATATTCATTTTTATGTTTTTGAAGAAAAACAACTCGAACAAAGATTTAAAGAGAGTTACTTGCTGTACAAAAAAAATGTACCTATGTGGATTCCCAGACTTACTCCCTGGAAAAATAAATAATAACCCGAAATTTCAGAAAACGGTTTTAATATGGAGTATAAGCCATCCAATGTACTGCCGCATATTCACATACTCTGCTTTTTCAAAAGATTTACAGGCAGAACTTCCCGGTAATACTTTTTGGGCAGGAAGATATTTCTTCCGGCGTACCGCAAACTACGATTCTGCCTCCGTCTTCACCGCCTCCCGGCCCCATATCTATTACATAATCTGCATTTTTTATAACATCTAAGTCGTGCTCAATTACTATAACCGTTGCATTATTCTCTATAAGCTGTTGAAATACTCCCAAAAGCGACCTTACATCTAATGGATGCAGGCCTATTGTCGGCTCATCAAACACAAATACTGAATCTTCCTGCTTCTTTCCCATTTCAGATGCAAGCTTTAAACGTTGTGCCTCTCCGCCAGACAAACTGGGTGTGGCTTCTCCTAGCGTTAAATATCCTAGCCCCAAATCTTTTAAAACTTGAAGCCTCTGTCTTACTACAGTCAAGTCTTTACACGCACACAGCGCATGATTTATATCCATATCCATAAGTTCGGGAAGTGAATACATTTGTTTTGATTTGGAGATATATTTTATAGCATTTGCCTGTTTTGAATAGCGGGAACCATGACAGTCTGGGCAAGGAATATCAACATCCGGAAGAAATTGAACATCCAGACTTATACATCCTGTTCCGTCGCAGGTTGGACAGCGCAGACTGCCGGTATTATATGAAAAATCTCCGGCTTTATATCCTTGTTCTTTTGCCCGGCTTGTTCTTGCAAATACTTTTCTCAACTCGTCATGAACATTTGCATAAGTTGCAACTGTTGAACGTACGTTAATCCCTATCGGTGCTGCATCTATAAGTTTTACGTGTTTTATCCCCTCTGCGCTCACGCTCTTAACGTGTTCCGGCAGTTTTTTTCCCGCAATATGATTTTCCAGAGCCGGAATCAGGCTTTCCAATACCAAAGTTGTTTTGCCTGAACCGGAAACTCCGGTTATTACAGTGAGTCTGCCCTTGGGAATAAGAACTTCCAAGGGTTTTACGGTATGAATAGATGATGTTGAAAGGTTTATACTACCTTTTTCAAACATTTCGGCTTTATTTATCTGCGGGCGCAGTTTAGTCTTGGCCTTTCCTGCCAAAAACGGGCCTATTTTAGACTTAGGGTTGTTAATAATTGCAGGAATGTCTCCTTCTGCCAGAACTTCTCCTCCATCAGCACCTGACTGGGGACCCATCTCTATAATCCAGTCGGATTCAGACAGAATCTGCGTGTCGTGATCTACGAGGATAACGGAATTACCGTCAGATACAAGGTCGTGCATTACAGCATTCAAGCCTTTTATATTAGCTGGATGCAGGCCTATGGAAGGTTCGTCCAAAACATACAAAACCCCTGTTGTACGATTTCTTACGGAACGTGCAAGCTGCATTCTCTGCCTTTCTCCGGTAGAAAGAGTTGAAGAGGCTCGGTCAAGCGCAAGATAGCCAAGTCCCAGGTCTATTAATCGCCTTGCCGTTACCTGAAATGATTCACAGATTGATTCTGCCATAGGACGCATTTCTTCTGATAGCGACCCGGGAACACCATTCACCCATTTTATTACATCTGTCAGTGTCATTTTGCAGACTTCATCCAGAGAAATTCCTCTGAGCTTGGGTGCCCTTGCTGCTTCGGAAAGCCGTGTGCCATGGCATGCCGGACAAATATCTTCCTTCAGGAATTTCTCTACACGTTTCATTCCTTTTTCGTCTTTTACTTTTTTCAAAGCATTCTCGACAGTATATACAGCATTAAAATACGTAAAATCCAATTCTCCGGCTTGATTGGAATTTTTTGCCTTATAAAAAATATGTTTCTTTTCGGCAGGACCGTGAAAAACGATTTCTCTCTCCTCTTTTGTAAGTTCTTTAAACGGTACATTTGTTCTGACACCCATTTCACGGCAGACATCTGTCATCAATGACCACATCAAAGAGTTCCATGGAAGAACAGCGCCTTCATCTATTGTAAGTGATTCATCGGGTACAAGTGTAGATTCATCAACGGTTCTTACAGAGCCCGCGCCGCCGCACTTTTCACAGGCACCCTGGCTGTTAAATGCAAGTTCTTCCGCACCGGGTGCATAAAAATGAACTCCGCATTGGGGACAAACAAGTTCCTTGCCGGCTGCTACCAAAAGAGTCGGTTCCATATAGTGCCCGTTTGGACATCTGTGGCTTGCAAGACGCGAAAACATTAATCTTAAACTATTCAGTAATTCCGTACCCGTGCCAAAAGTACTCCTTATGCCTGGTATACCGGGTCTCTGATGAAGCGCTAAAGACGCAGGAATATACAATATGTCATCAACCTGTGCTTTTGAGGCTTGGGTCATTCTTCTTCGGGTATAAGTGGAGAGGGATTCCAGATATCTTCTTGAGCCTTCGGCATATAGTACACCAAGCGCAAGCGATGATTTCCCGGATCCGGACACACCAGCAATCCCGACTATTTTATTAAGAGGTATGTCTACGTCAATATTTTTCAAATTATGAACTCTTGCACCACGGACAAGAATTTTATCCGGTTTCCATTCATTTTTTTGCTGCATACCGGCTAACTCCCAAAAAATGGAGCGTAGGGGATTCGAACCCCTGACCCCGACACTGCCAGTGTCGTGCGCTACCAACTGCGCTAACGCCCCTTAGTGATATTCAATTGTTAATTTTCAGCAGTTGCGTAGCGCGCAAGGCCTTCGCCTTGGCTACCTCTCGGAAAACGTGACATTTAGTCACCTTTTCCTCGGCAGAGTCAACTGCGCTAACGCCCCTTAGTGATATTTAATTGTTAATTTTCAATATCTGCGCCTGCATTCGCAATTCAAAGTATAACATAAAGCCTCTTTTCTTTCAAATTTATATAACAGATAAAAAAGTCACATCATTTGATTTTAAAACTAACAAATTTTATTTTTTTGTGTTTTATAATTACAGTATGCAAGTAACAAATCAAAAAATTTATACCCCGCAATTCAGAGCAAAAATTCCGCTTAACAACCGCGAAATGTTAAGGAATACGCCGCTATTTTCCCAATCAACGCATCTGGATTCCATGTTTAATGAAAATTCTATAGTCAAAGGTCTTGATAACTTGTCTGTATTTATTAAAAATAAAATCCTCTGTAAATACTTTAATGCCCCTAAGACATTACTTGAAAAAATGCTTGTAAATATTCAAAAAAAGATTATATTATACTCAAGAATCCTTGCTGACAGAATTTTTCTTTTTGATAATAAACGAGCAATAAATGAACTCAATTCCGGTTTTGTAAATACCGGTCAGGAGTCCGGTGAATATATTGAAGAACTGGCAAAAATCGGAAATACTCTCGAAAATAAATTCATTATTGCGAATACAGAAGATAAAATACTGGATAGAATTGCACAATCAGACAACAGTACTATTTTTGTGCTAAATCATCCTAACTATCACAAAGATAAATTTATTTATGCATTTTTAAGTTCTATGCTCTGCAAGCTCTATGCCTCTCAAGGGAAACAGACAAAATGTCCGCGTCCGAAAATCCTTGTGAGCCGGAACATGCTGAAAATTGTTCATCCTAAAATCGGTAATATTTACAGAAAGCTTGGGCTTGTTGAAGTCGACGCCTCGCTGGGCAAGAAAGACAGAGCTTTCAACGCTAAAACAATGAAAAATCTTATGCAGGAATTTATAAAAAATAAATCAAATATATTTATATTTCCGGAAGGAAATAATTCCGCTTATCAGTCCAAATCTTTAGATGAACGGATTCAGCCGGGTATTGCTTCTTTTATAAAAGAAGCCGTAAAACACAAAAAAAGTGTGCGTGTTGTCCCTGTTGGAATAGATTATTCAAAAAAACAAAAAGGCAGTCTCGGCAGAATTTATATAGGCAGACCGCTCTATTTTAAACATTATAAAACCGGGATTATGTATACAGAAGGTGTTGAAAAGCAAAAGATAATGACTGCCTCAAACAAACATAGCTCTGACAAAATTCTTGATACTATTTGCCAAAATTTAAAACACAGCATGGAAAAGGCAAAAAACAGTTAACCCCTTGACTGTCTTAATTTTTTTTGTGTTTTATAAATAAAAGTTTTAATGGTTGTGTAATACCCTCCGGCAAGGACTAATGATGCTGCAACCCAAGCGATAGGACCTGCATAAAATACTCCGAAATACCCTATTCTTACGGCTAAATAAACTGCTGCAAAAGACCTCATCAAAAGTTCCCCCGCAGATGCAAGCATTGGAATAACAGCTCTTCCCAGTCCTTGAAGAGCGTTTCTGTATATAAAGATTTGAGCAAGGAAAAGATAAAATAAGGAACTTATGAACAAATAATCATGCGCAATTTTTACAACATGTTCATTTCCTCTCCCTATAAAAACTCTAACAAAGGCCCCGCCCCAGAAATGCATAATTAACGCCATAAAAATACTTATTCCGATATTAATCAAAGAGGCCTTCTTTACGCCATACCTGATTCTTGAGAATTTCCGCGCACCGAAATTTTGAGCTACATAAGCCGACAGAGCAACCCCGAATGATATCATCGGCAATGTTGCAATCTGCTCAATCCGAAGTGCTGCGGTAAAAGCGGCAATAACATCCGGACCGAAAGAATTGCATACACTTTGAATAATTAAAATGCTTAGCCCCAAAATCGTAAACTGAACAGCCATTGGAATGCCGACTTTTAAGTGAAGGATTGCAAATGTATAATCCTTTTTCCAATTAAAAATCCAGTCTTTTTTAGAAAGGTGGAGAATGGGGAATTTGATTTTTACGTACCATGTACACAAAATTACGGAAATCGCCTGCGACAAAACTACTGCAACGGCAGATCCGGGCACACCCCAATGAAATTTGAGAATAAAAAGCAATGCAAGAAATATATTCAATACAGAGGCAATAATAAGACAATAAAGTGGAGTAAGACTGTCACCCAGGGCTCTTATGATACTTGCAAGCAGGTTATAAAAACTTGCAATCATAAGTCCGGCCACAACAATTTGAATATACCAGAAAGCGTCATTATAAATAGCTTTCGGTACGTTCATAAAATGCAATAAATACTTCATAAATATTGCACAAAACAGAGTAAAAATAATGGTAAAAGCAAAGCACAAAATAGATGACATAGTGACAGAACGTCTTACACCGGCAAAATCCTTCGCGCCGAATTTTTGTCCCGTAATAACAGCAAACCCGTTTGTCAGTCCCACAATAATAAACATTATCAGAAAGAATAAAGGCGAAACTGCGCCGACGGCTGCCAGAGCATTCATACCCAGAACTCTGCCTACAATAATAATATCGGCTATATTGTAAAATTGTTGAAATATATTTCCTATCAAAAGCGGTACGGAGAAAAACAGCATCAACTTAACCGGTGCGCCTTTGGTAAGGTCGTTTATCATTTTTTCTCTCCTCTATGATTATTATATATGAAAAAATATTTGCTTATAATAAAAAGAGTGGAAAAATTTATAAAATGTGCGGATAAAATTTTTAATTGTTTAAATTGCTGATTTATTCACACTGCTTTAAATTTATTAATGTTTTATATATAAATTCTTCTAAACGGCTTAACTCCTAAACCTTTCTGTAATGTGGTAGACTACTGCTCGTGAAGCGTGAAGGGTGAAAGGGGCATTTATGGAGTGACCAAGTGACCAAGTGACTAAGTGATCAAGAATTTATAACGGCTGTTCAACTATTCAAGTAATGAGTGAAGCGTGAGGCGTGCGTTTATAAAGTGACTAAGTGACTAAGTGACTAAGAATTTATAACTACTTTTCAACTATTCAGCTTATCCACTCTTCAACATTTATAACTTCTTCTCAACTCCTCAACCAAGGCCGGCACCCACCTAACCTCCCTCATTAGGGAGGAACTGTTACAAACTCCTTAACTATTCAACCCAAGCTGACCCCTCTCCCCGGCCCTCTCCCACAAGGGGAGAGGGGATAATTATTTGTCAACTCTTCCACTCTTCCGCTCTTCAACATTTATAACTTCTTCTCAACGACTAAACCACTAAACTTCTCAACTTTTAAGCTCTTCAACTTATTAAAACCGGTATTGCTTTACATTTACCCCTTTAGGTATGCTTCAATAAAACCGTCTAAATCGCCGTCCATAACAGCATCAACATTTCCCATCTCAAATCCTGTGCGGTGGTCTTTTACTAATTTGTACGGATGGAAAACGTAAGAACGGATTTGTGAACCAAAGTTGATATCAAAATTTTCGCCCTTAAGTTCCGCAAGCTTCTTTTCGTGTTCTCTCTGGCGGATTTCCAGAAGCTTTGAAGCAAGCATTTGCATTGCATTTTCTTTATTTTGAAGCTGCGAACGTTCCTGCTGGCATTTAACAACAATTCCTGTCGGTTTGTGCAATATTCTTACGGCGGTTTCAACCTTATTGACATTCTGCCCGCCGGCGCCGCCTGAGCGCATTGTGTCTACTTCTATGTCTTCCGGCGGAATCGTAATGGTCTTTTCATAATCCGGAATTATCGGAGAGACTTCGCAGGAGGCAAAACTTGTCTGCCTTTTGCCGTTTGCATTGAAAGGTGATATTCTTACAAGTCTGTGTACGCCTTTTTCAGCTTTTGCATACCCGTAAGCGTATTTGCCTGTAATTTTTATGGTTGCAGATTTTATGCCGGCTTCTTCGCCTTCTGATTTATCAACAAGTTCAACCTTCCAGCCCTTTGATTCTGCCCATCTGGTATACATTCTAAGAAGCATATTGGCCCAATCCTGTGCGTCTGTTCCTCCGGCGCCCGCATTAATACTCAAAAACGCATCAGCCTCATCATACTCGCCTGAAAGCATTTTCTGAATGTCGTATTTATCAAGGTCTTTTTCTAAATTTTGAAGAGCAGATTCACTTTCTTTAATGAGTTCTTCATCTCCTATTTCCTGAGCGGTTTTAGCGTCCTCTATAATGTTGTTCCATCTCGAAAACATTTCTAATGTTTCTTTGATTTCTCTTGATTTTTGCCCCAGCTCGGATGCCAGATTCTGATTTGACCAAACTTCAGGCGTCTGAAGTCTGCCCTCTAAATCCTTTAGTTCCTGATTTAAAGCTTCAAAATCCATATTCTGTCTGTTTTTGCTGATACGCTCTTCCAGTTCCTGCAAGTTCATAAATTGTTTACTAACTCCAAAACTTTTTTGTGTATATTCTCTATTGTATCGGAAGAATCTATAACTTTTACCCTTTGCGGTTCTTTTCGAGCAATTTCAAGATAACCTTGCCGCACGCGGTTAAAAAATTCAATTCCTGCAGATTCCATCCTATCTTTGTTCTTCCCGACTCTTGAAAGTGAAGTTTCAATATCAATATCGAAAACGATTGTTAAATCCGGTTTCAGCCCTCCGGTTGCAATATTGTTCAGGTAATTAATTTTTTCAATATCCAGCTCTCTTCCGTAGCCTTGATACGCAACAGTTGAATCTGTATGCCTGTCACAGAGAACGATTTTTCCTTCCCTGAGTGCGGGTTTTATAATACAGTCAACATGCTGAGCTCTGTCTGAGAGAAATAAAAAAGATTCGGCAGTCGGGGATACTTCTCCCTCATAATTGAGCAAAATTTCTCTTAACTTTTCGCCTAATCCCCTTGAGCCCGGCTCTCTGGTGAGAAGCGTATCACGCCCAGCGGCGCGCAAATATTTGTCCAGAAGTTCTATCTGGGTAGTTTTTCCGCATCCGTCAGCACCTTCAAATGTTATAAATAAGCCTCGTTTCATTCTAAATCTGTACCAAATCCTTCTCTATAAGTGTATAAAATTTTTCGTCTATTGCGGCATAATCTGTAAAGTTGACAACGTATGGTAAATTCGATTGGTCAAAAAGAAATTTTATAATTTCTAATTTTTCATAAGGTATATTGCTTTTTATCAAAATATCCAAATCCGATATTTTTTCAAAATTACCTTTAACCCTTGAGCCATAATAGTAAAATTCGTAATCGTTTTTATAAGCTGCAAGTATGTTTTGGATTATTTGTTCTTCTTCTCTGCTTACACCTTTTATCATGACAGGGAATCCCATTTATTTAATAAGAATTTTACATCAGAAAGAAAATCCGGAATAATTTTAATTAGATTGCGTGATTTTTCAAAGTTGTATTCATGTGAAGTATTATTCCTCATGGCATAATAATCTTTCCACTTTAGCCAGGAGTCAGTAAAACCATAACCTTCCATAAATCTGAATATATTATTCATGGTAAGCTCTTCCTCCTTTTTGGAATATTGAAGTTTAAAATATTTTTTCATAAGCTTCCAGGCGGTTTCAAAAGTATATTCAAACCGTTTAACGCAGGAATCAGCATAAATATCGCAGATATCCTGTTCCAAACTGCCTTTTTGATAAACAGTAAAAGCTTTTTCCAAAGAATCGAATGCTTTTCTTAGAGATTCTATATCAAGTTCAATATTCTCCATAATTTTATTTTACAAAAAAACAAGCTTTTTCGCAATCGAAGCCTAGAGCCCTATTTTCTGATTCAGTTTGAAATGCTCAATGAGCTTAATTATAGAGACAATTTCTTCATACATAGTGAAAAACTGTTTGGAATCGTCCACAGGCTTGAATAATGAACCCAATGAAAATAAATCTTTTGATGTGTGAAGCCCGACAAGAAGATATTTATCATAAAATGCGCAGGATATTTTATCAGCCGAGAAGGCAACCTTCATCTTATTCAGTCTTTCCATAAATGACGGAGTTATCAGATATCTTGCCTCAACTTCATCGTCTGTATAAACATCAAACTTTTTCTCAAAAACCACATCTTCTAAAGTCGTATGCCTAAGATTCTTGGCCGGAGAGGAATGTGTAAAACTGTCCGGTCTTATAATAGTATTGCCGGTAAATTTTTTATTCATATCAAGTATGACAACAACGCCATCAAAAACAGTCCGCCGGTTTTTTCCGGAACCTGTAGAAAACTCGGATTCCACAATTGTGTATCCGACTCCGTTGTGTTTCCCTTCAAAAATATCATCAAAACTTTCTGATGTATATGAATCAATAAGATAGGAAGCCAGTAATATACTCCCATTTGCGTTTTCTTGCTCTTTTGGTGTAAGCCATCTTAAATTTTCAAAACAGGAACAAACAGTTGGCATGATTTTTTCTTTAATCTTTTCTTCAAAAGATTTTTTAAACACAAAATAAACTCCTATAGCCGCAGCAAAAATAATACCTATTGCATCTCCATCATTTCTGGAACGATGTTCAGAGGTAAAAACAATATATGCGCACACTATACCAAAAAGAAATAGTACAGCGCTTGAGCAGAGTGCAAGAAGAAGCTTTGTTTTACGTTCTTTTTCAAACCCTGATACCGCGGGAACTATCACGTCGCGGTATTTGGCATAAAACTCTTCTCTCATCTGCCTGTATGTTTTTACTTCGCTCATATTTATAGTCCTGTTTTCTGATTCAGTTTAAAGTGGTCAATAAGATTTACAATGGATATAATTTCTTCAAACATTGTAAAATACTGTTTAGAATCATCTACCGGTTTAAATAGTGAACAAATGGAAAATAAATCTTTATTGGTATGCAGTCCTATAATTAGATACTTGTCATAAAAAGCACAGGATATATTATCTGCAGAAAAGGCTACTTGCATGTTATTTAATCTTTCCATAAATGAAGTTGTAATCAAATATCTTGCCTCAACTTCGTCATCTGTATAAACATCAAATTTTTTTTCAAAAACAACATCCTCTAAAGTCGTATGCTTAAGGTTTTTGGCCGGGGATGAATGTGTAAAACTGTTCGGTCTTATCACAGTATTTCCGGTAAAATTCTTATTCATATCAAGAATTACCACAACACCTTTGAAAACAGTACGTCTATTCTTTGTGCTACTGTTGTCGTGATTTATAGGTTTGTTTTTCTCATAGTCCATAATAAATTCAGATTCTACAATTCGATACCCAACACCATGATATTTCCCTTCAAAAATATCATCAAAATTCTCGATATTGTATTTATCAATGAGGTGGGATTCTAATAAAATCTTACCGTTTATATTTGTTTTTTCCTTTAAGGTAAGCCATTTTAAATCTCCAAAACATGAGCATACGATTGGCATAATTTTTTCTTTAATCTTATTTTCAAAAGTTTTTTTGAATATGAAATAAACACCAATAGCAACGGCAAATAGTATACCTAATACTTTTCCGTCAAGATTTATGTTATGTTCCGGATTGGAGTTAAAAGACAGGAATAACATAATCACCAGTCCGATAATAAATAGTCCGCAGCTTAGGGAAATTGCAAGCACCAGCTTTGTCTTGCGCTCTTGTTCAAATCCGGAAACGGCAGGAACAATGTTATTCCTGTATTTTGTGTAAAATTCTTCTCTCATTTGTTTGTATGTTTTTACTTCGTTCATATTTATAATCCTATATTTTGATTCAATTTCAAGTGCTCAACCAGAGATAATACAGAATACATCTCTTCAAATAATTCAAAAAATGTTTTGTAAGTTGTTTGTTTAGCCAAATTTCCCATTGCAAACATATCTTTATTTACTCCGATAAGAATCACAAGTTCTCCGTCTTTAAACTCTGCTCTGATGTATTTGGCATCAAATGCGGTTTTAATATTTTGGAATCTTTCCATAAAACCTGTAGTTAAAAGATATCTTGCTTCTACCTGGTCAGTAGAAAATACCGTATACATTTTATTAAAATTCACATCCTCAAGATTTACTTCTTCGAAATTCCTTCTATCCTTAAGAATCAATTTATTAGATGTTTTAGCGTTTTCATACATAAAAGTTTTTCCTTTAAAAGGCTTAGGAATTTTGCAGGAAATAACAACACAGCGCATGGATGAGTCCAGTATTATAAAAACCGCCGGAATAATAACAAATATTAAAGCAAGTAATGCAATAAGTACTATACCCATGATATCAATATTATTGCCTGTTACTGCGAAAGTAATAAGCATTATTATAAAAATAAATATTGCTGTTATTATAAAGATAACAGGTAAAACAAAGATTACTAATAGTAAAAAGGAGATAAACGTCCAGCTATATCTCCCGGTAAGGGTTTCAACAATTTCAATATTAATATCTAAATATTTACCCTCAATAAAATCGTCAAACTTCATAAAGAAAGTTTTTGGGAAGATATTAAGAGTCCGAATCTTCAAGGCTGAAGTCTTGAATTTTTGAGGCAGAAATTTTGACCATTTAAAATCCCCGAATATGGCCAAAAATTTTGGCATAAGCTTTTTTTTAAGGTTCATTTCATAGTCTAAATCAATACTATTATTGTTTTTTTTAATCAAATTGAAATATATGCAGAAAAAGCCCATCGCTAAAAATAGCAGAGCAAGCCCTAAAGGAGGAAACAGCCAGAGAACAGGAATACTTGTCAGAAATAAGTAAAGGCCGAGCTGCGCAATTCTGTCTTTTTTACGCATCGCTTCGTATTCCCCGAGAAGCGGCGAGGCGTCTTTCTCAAAAAATTCCGTAAACTCTGATTTTAATTGAGCCTTTGATTTGTTCATAAATCCTCATAAAATCCCCGCTTTTTTAAAGCGGGGATTAAAAAAAAAACATTTATTTCAAAAAGTCAGATGCGTTAACAGCCTGTCTTTCTTTTTCTTCTGCCTTGAAGAAATCAGTAGATTTGATATTCATCATACGCGCAAAGAATGATGAAGGGAAGATTTCTACAGCGTTCTTTAACTCCAGTGCTGCAGAGTTGTAGAATCTTCTTGCTGCAGCAATATGTTCTTCAACTTCATTATAAGTCTGCATTGCAGTTACCATTGTCTGGTCGGATTTTAACTGCGGATAATTTTCTACAGCAACCATAATCTGTCCCATCTTCTTGGCGATTTCACCATCAAGAGCAATTTTGCGGTCAATATTTTCGAAATTACCCGGAATTTCCATTGCCTGAGTTCTCAGTTTGGTAACTTCTTCCATCAAACCGCGCTCGTGATCCATAAATTTCTGTGCAATTGTAAGGATGTTAGGTATCAAATCGTATCTTTTCTTAAGCTGAACATCAATAGATGAAAATGCTTCCTGTGTCTTGTTTCTCTTCTGAATCAAAGATACATAAACAGAATAAGCCCAGCCAATCACTACGACTGCTGCAACTATTGCAATAATTGTTGTTGACATAATATATTTCCTTTCTATTATAGCTAAGAAAAGCTTATCACATCCGATATCTTTTTAAATCATACGTTTAATATATATTTCCGTAGACCCAGTAAGAGCGCAAGACTTTTTTGACATAATTCTTTGTTTCAGGATAAGGAATCTGCTCAACAAACTCGTCTGTATCATTGTAAATTAGCTTGGAAAACCAGCAGTTAACAGAGCCGATACCGCCGTTATAGGCTGTTATTGCATACAAATCCTTGTTGCCTAAAACTTTCTTTAATCCTTCATAATAAAGGCTTCCCGCTGTAATATTTGCTGTTTCATCATTAGGGTTAGAAGGCAGATTGTGTTTTTTTACAACTTCGTTATATGTAGCAGGCATTAACTGCATCAAACCCTTTGCACCTACAGCACTTGAGGCGAACGGGTTAAAGTGGCTTTCTTCTTTTATTATAGCTTCCAGTATTATAGGATTATTATCCCCTTTAACTTTATCTACAATATCATAATAGTGCATCGGATAAATCAGCCTCCACCTGAGGTCTGTAAACGGAGGTTTTTCCGTGAGTTCTTCCATTGCATTGCGGGCTAATACAGCAGATATTGTATAATTCCCCTTTTCATAAGCAAGCCAGCTCTGAATAAACTTATCTTTCTTGCAAAGCTCTTCCACTAAATCATAATCGCCAAGATAGGCAAGCTTTACGACCAGATTATTATCAAGTGATTTTTTGTAAGGAAATATTACAGGCTTTTCCATCAGCTCGCCAAACGGAAGAGTTCCGTCATCTTTATAAAGATTGTAGTTTGCTCTGTATGCATAATACGTATCCGGATAAGTGTCGATAACTTTTTTGTAATAACTGTTTGCACTTTCATAATGTTTTAGCTTATAGGCGATTTTGCCCATAAAATATGTAACAGCAGGACTTGATTTTACATTAGGAAATTTTTTGAGGTGCAAAAAACCCAGACGCTGGGCATCATAGTATTTTTTCTGCAAATATTTTGTTATAAAAAGATTATACAAGGAATCCGCAGAAAACTGCCCGTTCGGATAGTTTTCGTATAATGTCCTGAAGCACGCCTCTTTAAAATTAGATTCAACAACTTCATTGCAATTTAGATACGCAATGTAGTCTGCGCCGGTTGATTTTGTATTCAGGCTGACAAGTTTTTTGATACCTTCGCCCCTTGTCGGAAACATTGTAATATAATTATCTATTACTTCAAATACATCATCCTGATTTGTAGTTGCTGCGTGTTTCTGTAACCCCAGTTCAGTGTAATATTTTGCTTTATCATTATTTTTTAATTTATATTCATTCTTTGCAAAGTCTGACCAGCTCTCGGCAAGAGTTGTTTTGTTCAAATAAGTCTTTGCTTTTTCGTACTCGCCGTTCTGGTAATAGCCTTTGACAATAAGAAGGTTGTCATAATTCGTAAGAGTTGTATCCAATTTTACAATTTCGTCAATAACCGGAAGCGCGAATCTGCCGTCGGGTGCTTTTTCTAAATAGGTTTTGAAATGTATTAAAGCCCTTTCTTTTGACTTTGCCTTTTGTTTCTCGCTTTTATGCGGAGTTTGAGCTTCAATCATACCCAGGTAGTACTCGGATGCGATTGCATAATCACTTGAAGGATATTTTTTGATTATTTTTTTAAAATATTTTTTAGCATCTTTATCTTGTATTTCATACATTAAAATTGCCATATTATATTGGCTTATCGGAACAATTGTTGACTTAGAGCCGGAACGTATAATTCTTTTATATTTTTTTACAGCAAGTTCTTTTTTGTCAAAATTTGTAGCACATCTTGCCTGACGGAATAATGCAGAAGGTTTCAGGCTTGAGCCGGATGGAACTTTTCCGAACTCTTGATAGGCAGTTTCGTAATCATTAGATTTATACGCTTCAAGAGCAGAGGCATAATTATCTACTCCGCGTGATTCAGAGGAGATGTGATTGTATACAAAATAACCGATTGTTACAATTAATAAAGCTATAACAATATATAAATCATACTTTTTCCGTCTTCTTCTCATTCAAATCAAACCCAGCTGTCTAATAATCCTATTTTAACATCAAAAGACCAATGTCTCTTTTTTATAAATATTTTAATATAGAAACATGCAAAAGGAAAATCCTGTAATAAAAAATTACATTCTGTCGCCGGAAAAATATATTTTGAATGCATCCGCTTTAACTGTACAGGCCTGTCATTCCGCAGAATGCACAAGAACTGACAAGCAGGTTTATTCTCTCCAATCCGGAGAGAGAATTTATGAATCTGTTATTGTTTTGGCAGGAAGGGAACGCTAATTAATATTAATAATTGCCGCATTTTCTATGTGATATGTGTGAGGAAACATGTCAAATGGTTGTATATATTCTATCTTACACCCTTTTTCTTTCAAGTATTTCAAGTCTCTTGCAAGTGTTGCAGGATTACAGCTCACATAAATAATTTGTTTCTTAGTGAGGTTGTACGCATAATCAAGACTCTCTTTTGTACACCCCTTACGCGGAGGATCGAGTATTGTAATGTCAAAACTCTCACCTGATTTAAGTTCCTCTTCAAAGAACCTGCCCGCATCCATATTATTAAGTTCAATATTCCTAATCTGATTTTCTTTAACAACCTCTTGTGCAAGCTCTACGGATTCTTTTACCTCCTCGACACTTACGACTTTTTCTGCAATATCGGAAAGACAAATCCCGAATGCTGTAATCCCTGCGTAAGCATCAAGAATTTTTGGTTTTGAAAAATTCTGCGAGATATATTCTTTAACATAACGAAAAATATTATCAGCGCTTTGAGGATTTACCTGGAAAAATGTCTTTGCCCCGACTTTGAAAATTTTATCGCAGAGTTTTTCCTCAATAAACCCCTCTCCTTCAAGAATTTTTGTTTTATCACCTAGAATTACATTAGTATTTTTCTTGTTAAAGTTTACAGCTACTCCCGATATGTTTTCCAGCTCTCTGTAAATCCGGCCGGCAAGGGATTTTATATTCTCCGTAATTTTGTCAGAATTAATAACCAGAACAATCAGGCTTTTTTTGTTATATTCTGATGTCCTTATAACAATATGCCTCAGCTCTCCTGAATTTTCTCTGTAACCTGTAACTCCGCATTCTTTTGCTTTTTCTTTTATAAATTCAATGATTTTATCGCAATAAGCGGGCTGAATTGGGCAGTATTTGATATTTACAAGCTCATGCGTTCCGGATTTATAATACCCTGCAATAATTCTTTTAGAATCCTTTGTCTCTGATACAGGATACTGAATTTTATGCCTGTATTCTTTTATCTTGGGGCTTGGAATAACATCACGGATTTCTGGGATTTCTCCGAGAATATTCCGCATAGTATCTTCCACGATTTCTTTTTTTAATTTAAGCTGCGCATTGTAATCAATGAATTGAAGCTGGCATGCGCCGCAGATTTTCTGCATAGGACAAAAAGGCTCGATTCTGGCTTTTGAGGGCTTTATAACTTCCAGAACTTTTGCGTTTGCGTAATTTTTATTTTTTTTGCCGATTCTAATTTTAACAGTATCACCAGGGCAGGCGCCTTCTATAAAGATAACGTAACCGTCAATTTTTGCGATACCATATCCAAGGTTTGAAAGTTTTTCAACCTCAACAGTAAGTTCTTGAGGAATATCTTTTTTGTTTATTGTTTGCATGGTTTGATTATTTGAATATTTCTTGTCTCGGAAATTTCCTGCCTTGCGTCTTTAATAATTTGTTTGTATTCTTCGGAAAGGCTTAGCCCGTTACATAATCTGTCAATAAAACCGTTATTAACTTTTACGGCTTTTTCAAGAGCCCCGACATTTTCAAGGACATCTTTAATATCAGCTAAATCATAAGCAAAAGATTGCTTTGACTGATAAACCATCATCTCGCCTGTCTCCGCAACAAGCGGTTCTCCTCCGAGTTCAAAGTGGAGTTTGAATATAGATTTTAAATCCTGAAGCTCAGCCTGCATAGTTGCAATGCTCTGCTGGATTCTAAGGTACCTGTCAAAAAGATAATCCACATTAGCAAGCTGTTTCTTCTGCCAGTCAAGTCTCTGCAGATAAAGTTTTTTAAGTTTAGGATAAGCAAGTGCAAGCGCCATTGTATCAGCCATAGCTCTGTGATGGTTTGAAAGCTCAATATTAAATCTGTGAGATAAAGCTTCAAGCCCATGAGATTCCAAATCCGGCGCAATTTCTTTGAACATAGCCTGAGTATCTATTCTCGGGTTTTCAAGCTTCTCTCCGAAAACCCTAATTTTTGCTTCATTCAAGAATGAATAATCAAAAATTGCATTATGAGCAACGATTGGATAATCTCCGATAAACTCAAGAATTTTAGGAAGTGCTTCCTCTTCCGAAGGCGCATCTTCAACCATTTCCTGCGTAATTCCGTGTATGGCGATACTGGATTTTCTAATATGCTGATGCGGATTTATAAGGGTTTGAAACTCTTCCTTAATTTTTCCGTTTTCAAGCCTCACCGCAGCAAATTCAATAATTTTTTCTCTGGTGTAATCTAAACCGGTTGTTTCTGTGTCTAATACAATCTCAATCTCTTTTTTTCTTGGCATGTTCCTTACCTTTGGGGTGATGTTTTCAGTATATCCCCTGTTACTCCTCTAACAGAATAATAGCATAAAAATATAATATATGGTAATATAAACTTTGTTGAAATAAGAAAAGGAGTTTAAAATATGGTTCAGGAAATAAATATAGATAATTTTGATGCAGAAGTTTTAAATTCTGATAAGCTGACAGTTGTAGATTTTTTTGCAAACTGGTGCGGGCCTTGCAGAAAATTGGGGCCGATATTGGAAGAGGTGTCCGGTGAGCTTGCAGGAAAGGTTAAATTCGCAAAGATTGACACGGATGAGAATTTAGATGCCGCAAAAAAATATCAGGTTAGCGGGCTTCCGACTCTTCTTGTGTTTAAAAACGGCGAGGTTGTAGAAAGAATGGTCGGGCTTATGCCTAAAAGTTCAATTATTACAAACATAGAAAAACATTTATAACTTTAAACGCCCCCTCAAGGAGTCTTTTAAAGTGGTGGTAAGGACTCCGTTGGCGAGCAGCAAAAGGTGACTAAATGTCACGTTTTGCGTTGCGTTTTGGTACAAACACCAAGTTAGACATAAGCCAATGGAGGGAGTGAGAACGCGAAAATCATTGTATAAAGAAACTTTTGTTTAAAGATTAAATGCACAAAAATATGAGATTAATTAAATAATTTAGAACATTTTTCCTGAATATCTAATGTAATATCTTTTGCTAGTTTTTCCTTGAGTCCTATATTTTTTGCAACCGCTAATATATCATTTAAAGTCGGATTTTTGCCTTCACCATTAATAGTGGTTGCATGTTCCCCATTAAATGAAAAACTGTAAGTCAAATCATACGCAGGAGATAAGTGCCATTCTTTTTTTGTATCATCAAAAAGAAAAGAAAAATTCTTTGAATGGTCATCTCTGTTGTGTGCAAACACATTAAAGCACATTAACCTGAATAATTGTTCAATATCCTGATAATTTCTTGTTAA
>CALVBV010000011.1 GCA_944325815.1 Candidatus Gastranaerophilales bacterium | reverse complement strand
CTCAATCAATTGAACAATAGTCGCCTCCGCAACCCAACCTAATGCGATACTTGCGATTGTGACCCCGAGCTGTGCTGCAGCAAGCATTCTATTTACATTATTAACAAGCTTCAAAGCTTTTTTTGCCTGATAATTCCCCTCGTTGCAAAGCTGTTCCAGCCTCGTTTTTCGAACTTTTACCAGCGAGAACTCTGCCGCGACAAAAAAACCGTTAACAAAGAGTAAAAATGCAATTACAAAAATATTTATAAATATATCTGTCAGGTTCATCCTCTATATCCTACAGTTTTAATTTTACATGATACTTGAATATTTTGCAACGGCATATAAAATTCTTGATGATATGGATAATTCACTAAAATGTGTTTTTAGTTCTCTCTTTTAATCTTTCAAGAATAAGTAAATATTCGTGCTAAAATATTATCAAGGAGAAAACGTGAAAACATCAGCATTTATAGTTCCGACAGGTGTAGGGGCATCAATTGGAGGCTTCGCAGGTGATGCGGGCCGATGGGCAAGGAAATTTGCCGAAAAATGCAGGCTTATTGTAAATCCGAATGTCGTAAACGCAGCCTGTTTTTCCGCTATTACACCGAATATGCTTTATGTCGAAGGGTATATTCTTGATGAATTTTTTAAAGGAAATTTAACGCTGATACCTTCTAAAAACAATAAAATCGGCATTGTTTTTGATAAGGCAATTCCGCAGAACATTTTGAATGTTCATATTAATACGGTTAATGCGGTAGAAACAGTGTATGATATAAATATAACAGGCTGGGAGGTAACTGAGGAAGAGGCCGGTGTAGAGTTTTTTATTGATAAATCAGGTGCGTCAACCGGCAATGTAAAAAACCTGTCTGCCTTAAAGCATTCTGCGCAAAAACTTATTGCAAAAGGTGCGGACGCAATCGCAATTGTATGTCGTTTTCCGGAAGAACAGGGAGATGATTACGCTGAAGGAAAGGGGGTCGACCCTGTCGGCGGTGTGGAAGCAATTATTTCACACTACATTTCTAAAGAACTATTAATTCCTTGTGCTCACGCACCGGCTTTTGACGACATTACAATTACGGTTGATATTGTAGATAAAAGATGTTCTGCCGAATATATTACCCCGACATTTCTGCCTTGTATCCTTATAGGACTCAGTCAGGCGCCAAAAATCGCCCCAAAAGGCGGAATTTCTGTTAATGATGTTGACTTTCTGGTATATCCCGCTGACTGTCTCGGGGGAATCCCGGTTCTTGAGATGGGGAAAAGAAATAAAAAAATATTTGTAGTAAATGAAAATAAAACGGTTTTAAATGTTACTAAAACGAATTTTTTCTCTGATTGTGAAGTTGTAAACACTTATGATGAAATACTAAAAAATGAGGGGCTTTTTTGAGCCCCTCATTAAAAATTATACAAGTTTTACCGTATTGTTATCAGCAAGGAATTGAGTAACTTTTTCATTCAATACCTGCTGGGAAATTGCATTAAATACTCCTGGGGTTTGAGAAAGCTGTTTAACCATTGTTTTTGTATCCATTTGGTACATTCTGCTTAATTCAGCCAATTTTGCCCCAAATTCTTCTTGGGAAACGGTTATTTTTTCTTCTTTTGCAATTTTGTCAATAACAAGCGAATTTTTCACTCTAACCTGTGCGTCTTCTTTAAGGTCTTTCATGATGTTATCATACCCTTGAGCTTCAACCGCCTGTTCCCAGCTGAATCCCTGCATAGCAAGTCTTTGTCTGTATTCTTCAACAAGCTGATCAGCTTCACGGTCAATCATAGACTGTTGAATATCGACTTTTGCATCTCCTGTAACTTTTTCAAAAACAGCTTTTTCAGAATTTGTTCTATCTATATCTGCTTTACGGGTGTCGAGATATTTTTGAATATCTGCCTTTAACTCGTCAACCGTTTTAAACGGGCCGATTTTCTGCACAAATTCATCATTTAATTCCGGCAGAACTTTTGTTCTGATTTCATTAATTTTGCATTTAAATACTGCCGGCTTTCCTGCTAATTTCTTTTCATGATATTCTTCAGGGAATGTTACATTGATTTCAAACTCTTCGCCAAGAGCTCTGTCAGCAAGCTGTTCGGCAAAACCGGGAATAAAGCTTGAGTGTGCTAAATCAAGTGTATAATTTTTAGCATCACCGTGTTCAATTTTTTCGCCGTCTGAGTATCCGTCAAAATCAAAAACGACGGTATCTGTTCCTAAGGTTTTTCTGTCAGTAACAACGACAGTTGAAGCATGCTGTTCCAGCAGAGCGTCGATAGACTTCTGCATATCATCATCAGGAATCTTGTATTCCGGAACTTCTATGGTTAATCCTTTGTATTCTCCCAAAATAACTTCCGGTCGGAGTTCTATTTTGGCAGTTATTTTCAAATCCTCGCCGATTTTATAAGAATAAGATTCTACGTAAGGCTGGGCTACTACATCAAACTCATTTTCTCTTATTACTTCGGAAAAAATTCGGGGAAGGGCGCCTTCCAAAGCTTCCTGCTTAATTCTTTCTTCGCCTATGTTTTGTTCAATAATATTCCGGGGTGCTTTTCCTTTTCTAAAACCTGGAATATTTACATACTGTGCTAATCTTTTTACAGCCTGATTGTAAAAATTTACGGCATCTTTTGCCGGAATATCTATATCAACTTTTACAATATTGCCATCTTGTTTTTCAATAGTTGTGTTCATTTTTATTAAATCCTTTCAATTTATACTGCCTTGTTTTCACGCTACTACAAACAAAGCCTCTTTGCAAGTTTTGCGGATATTAACGGACCGGGTAATATCTTTTTTAAAAACGATGATATATTATGTGGTAAACTTAAGGAAGGAGAGATTATGAAAAAAAATCTTATTTTAATCTTATTAATTTTTCTGGTTCCTCTTGCGGTATACTTCGGATTAACCAGAGATAAGCTGACGACTCTGCCGTCCGTTGCATCATCAGGCGCAGAAATTATTAAATTCTCGTCTCCTATGTGCTATGAATGCCAGGAATTGGAAAAAGTTTTTGACGAAGTTTTTCCGAATTACAGTAAAGATATTGACCTTAAAAAGGTAGATGTAACTCAAAAAAATTCCGAAACAAAAGAGCTTATCAAAAAATATGAAGTAAAACTTGTTCCTACGACCGTATTTAAAGATTCGCAAGGGAATGTAAAACGCCGTATTGAAGGCGCAATACAGCCTAAAATACTGGACAACTACTTAAAAGAGCTTGTAAACAATGGATAATCTGGTACAAATATTTTCTTCTGCAAATAACGGTTCGCCGGTATGGCTGTTAATGTTCGGCGCCTCCTTCGCCGGAGGTGTTATAGCTTCAATATCCCCTTGTTCGCTGGCCATGCTTCCTCTTATTATAGGGTATGTAGGCGGATATTCCAAAGAAACACCATTCAGAACATTTCTGCAGCTGTGCTTTTTTATACTCGGTACTGCGGTAGTTTTTACAATTATAGGCATTATTTGCGCTGTTACCGGAAGCGTTTTTGCTTCTGCCTTCGGAAATTATTTTACATTATTAATGGCGTCTTTACTTATGGTAATGGGGTTGAAAATCTTGGATATAATAGATTTTGACCTGCCTGTTATTATAAAATCAATGCCTGCAAATACGACAAGTTCATTGTTTATCTATCCGTTTTTGCTGGGTATAACATTCGCGCTTGCGGGAACTCCTTGTTCTACTCCGATACTTGCGGGGATAATGGCTTTTGCTGCAATAGGAAAAAATCTTGCAGCGGCAGTTTTTATGTTGTTTTTATTTGCTCTAGGGCAAGGGTTAATTTTAATTATTGCAGGGATATTTACATCAGGGGTTAAAAACCTGAAAAAAATGGCAAGGTTTACGGATGCCTTAATGAAGTTCAGCGGAATACTTTTAGTTCTTGTTGCCGTTTACTTGTACTACAAGGTTTTCAGTCCTCTGGTTTAAAAGTTTAGACTCAGCGATTTCTGCGGCTTTTTTGATAAAATTTTCACAGGGTCTTTTAATATAATATGAGTCAGTCCTTTTTTCCGGAACAGGAGAATCTGCGCCGGGCGGCAAACCTAAAAGTTCCCTGCAGATTATAGTTCCAAACTCCGCTTTAAAATCTTCGGCCAATTCTTGTATAAGTTTATAATGTTCGGATTTCCCTTCAAAATCTACCGGAGAGGTGTATCCTTTGAGCATGCCGGCAATCGCGAATAAAGAAGAGACTGCGCCGCAGACTTCTCTTAGCCTTCCCATTCCTCCTCCGAAAGATGAAGAAAGTTTAAGGCAGGTATCCTTATCTAAGCCGACAACGTCAGAAAAGGCTAAAAATACTGATTGGGCACAATTATAGCCTTCCAGAAAATATTTACAAGCTTTATCCGCATAAATTCCCATATAGGTATTTTAACAAAAAATGAACAAACAAAAAATATTTTTCGTTATATAGATGTAAAAAATAAAGGAGAGTAAATTATGACAGATGAAAACAAAATTGTAGAAACAAAAGAAGAAAAATGCTTATGTCAGAGCAAAAGTTTTAAAAAGTTTTTAATTGTAACGGGCGGGACATTTGTTGGTGTATTTTTAGCACTAAGTTTGTTTGCCGCACTCCATCGTCCGCCGGTTCCTCCTATGCCGATGAATCCTTACGCATTCGGCCCCGGCCCTCAAATGGTAAGACCTTGCCACTGTCACCATCATTTTGACAGAGGACACAGAGGCGATTTCCACAAGAAATTTCACAGAGACGGCAAGCCAATGCCTCCAAGACCGGCCCAGGCTGAAATAGATGATTAATTTATAAGGGACTCTGTTATTTTGCAGGGTCCCTTTTTAGCCTTTTATGGATAAATATTTTTATCGTTACAAATCGTTACGTTTTATCCTGTTTTTCTTTTATATAATATATCTGTATGGAAACTTTAGCTCATTTTATTCAAACTAAACGCGAAAATGCAGGACTTTCGATTACAGGACTTGCTAAAAAAACTAATATTAAATTAGAGATACTGGAAGATATTGAAGCAGGCAAAGAGCTATTTCTGTCCGTAACTCAAAGGCAGCAAATTGCCAGAGTGCTTAAGTGTAATCCTAATGAGCTTAAAGCGCTGGAAAGAGAGTACGAGTTTGAATTAGTAAATGATGATTTTATAGAAGAAATAAAAAGAAAAATTTTAAACAGAGAAACTAATCTTAAATGCCCAATCTGCGGGGAACCGCTTATTACACGCATTGCAAAAATGTACGATCTTGAGGACAATGTTGTTTTTGAACCTAAAGCGCATTGCGTAAAGTGCATTTTTCAAATAAAATAAAGACATGCAAAAAAGATTTTTATTGACTGCTTTTATACTTTTGGCGTTTACAGCCATAAGTTCTTACGGAGAAGAAAATAACCTTAGAACTCTGTTTCTTAGGAATAAATCTAATATTTGCTGTATTAATTTGAGAACTTTTAACGCAAAAGACTTAAACGGCAATGAGCTTATTGATGAAAATGAAGAGAGCGGGAATTTTTTAAACGCAATTGAAAGGCTTGATGAGCTAAAAGAGCTTAATATCAATACTCTTCATGTTCTTCCGATTACGCCTGTGGGAAGGCTTAAGGCACTCGGAACAGCAGGTTCAGTTTATGCCATTTCGGATTTTTGGAGTATAAATCCGCAGCTGGTTGATAATAATTCTGAACTTTCCGCTATAGAGCAGGCAAAAAAATTTGTGGATGAGTGCCACAAAAGAGGAATAAGAGTAATCATTGATTTGCCGAGCTGCGGCTCTTATGACTTGTTTCTTACCCATCCGGAATTGTTCCTCAAAGATTCCAAGCAATGCTCTATTGTGCCGACTGACTGGACTGATGTCAGACTTTTGAATACGGGAGATAATTTAAAGCTGAATCAGGATGTTCTTGATGCGCATAAAAAATTTATTGATATGATTCTGCTTATAGGCGCAGACGGATTAAGAGCCGATGTTGCAACAATTAAACCCTATGCTTTTTGGGAAGAAATTATTAAGTATACAAGAGCAAAAGATTCTGAATTTATGTTTCTTGCAGAAGCATCAGATTCCTGGAGAGAGCCGCCAAGCAAGTATGCTCAATTTACCCCGTACAACAAACTGTTAGAAGCAGGTTTTGACGGTTATTACGGAAGCTTTTTTAATCTTAAGGAATGGAATGCAGCGGATTTTATTGAACATATAAAATTCAATATAAAATTATTAAACTCATACAACCAGCCCAAAAGCGTTATTCTAAGTTTTTCCACTCACGACGAGGTCAGTCCTGTGGTTCTTCACGGCGAAAATTTTTCCAACATGATTTCCTGGCTGAATGCAACGCTGCCTTTTAACCCGTATTGTATTGACGGATTTTTTACGGGAGACCAATATCTTTATTCCTGGGCTAATACAAGAGCTGATAAAACACAGACAGATGATATTTATTATTTTGTACACAGAGGAAAGCTTGATATTTTTAATTTCTCAAGGCGTCCGGGGGGGAATAATCAAAATGTCCTAAATAACTTTAAAAAAGCTTCAGAGTTTAGAAAAAATAATGAAGATTTAATATCAAAAGGAAGTTTCATAGATTTCAAAACAGATAACAATAAAGTTTTTGCTTATGCAAGAACCCTGAAAAATGACACTGTAATTGTTATCGGAAATCTTGATTTTGAAAATCCGCAGAATAAAGTTACAATAAATGCGCCGGGGATTAAGAAGAAAACAGATTTTGAATTTATTAACTGCGAAGGCACAATAAAACCCGGACATAATAAAATTTATACCGACCTTAGCGCAGGGGAAATTAAAGTTATAAGAATAGCAACGAAAGGAAATTGATAATATGCAGGATAAAATAGTTTTTACCGGCATGCGTCCGACCGGAAAACTTCATTTAGGACACTATTTGGGCGTAATTGAGAACATGGTTAAACTGCAGGATGAGTATAACTGCTATTTCTTTATTGCAGACTGGCATGCGCTTACAACAAAATATGATAAGACGGAAAATCTTAAACAGGATATTATTGATGTTGCAACGGATTGGCTTGCAAGCGGAATTAATCCTGACAAAGCAACGATTTATGTCCAGTCTCTAATTCCTGAGACCGCAGAACTGCATATTTATTTGAGTATGATAACACCTCAGAACTGGGTGGAAAGAGATCCGAATCTTAAAGACATGGCAAAAATTTTAAGGTCAAAAGAAGGTATGGCATCCCAGATTAATTACGGCTTAATGGGATATCCGGTTCTTATGACAGCGGATATTTTGAGTTTTAATGCGGATTTTGTACCTGTAGGGATTGATCAGGTTGCACACGTTGAACTCACAAGAGACATTGCAAGAAGATTCAATAATCTATATAATACTGATTTCTTTAAAGAAACCCAGCCGCTGTTAAACAATTGCTCGCTTATCTGCGGACTGGACGGAAATAAAATGGGCAAATCATTTAATAATGATATCAAAATCTCAGATACTCCGGAGGTCACGGCTAAAAAAGTTATGTCTGCCATAACTGACAGAAGCAGGATGAGAAAAGATGATCCAGGGCATCCGGATGAGTGTGAAGTTGCATTCAAATACTGGCAGATTTTCGGGGAAGAAAATGAAGTCAACACCGTAAGATGCGAGTGCGAAAAGGGTGCAAGAGGATGTGCTGACTGCAAACGCCAGCTCGGTGCAAGAATTAATGAAAAATTTGCCCAAATTAGAGAAAAAAGAAAGTACTATGAAGAGAATCCCGAAGTAGTGGAAAAAATCTTACGAGACGGCTCTGAAAAAGCAAGAGTAAGGGCTCAGGAAGTTTTAAAAGAAGTAAGAAAAATTGTAAGAATGTTCTAAAAAGTCGAGAAAATTTTCGCAAACTCTAATTTTAAAAGGCGCCGAATCAGGCGCCTTTTTGATATTCCATTATGTAATCATCCATTACAAATCCTGAGCCAATATCTGTCACATCCTCATTTACGGTTTTGAATCCGTATTTAAAATAGGCATTAATAGAATTTGTATTATTTTTATTTACAGTCAAGCGGATTCTTGAATATCCCAGATTTTTAATTTTATCAAAAGCCTTGCCTCCATACCCTTTATGCCGGAACTCTTTTTTGATATAGAGTTTTGATAAAAACAAGTAATCTCCTTTATCGGAAAGCCCTGTATATCCTATTTTCTCAGCATTATCTACAAGATAATAGTATGTATAGTTTTCATTTTTTATCTGGTCTGAAATTGCACTCTCTGATTGGAACTTATCAACCATATAATTTATTTGTTCCTCAGACAAAATACAAGGCCAGTATTCATGCCAGATACTTGATGCAAAATCAGCAAACTCTTTTACATCTGTCAATTCAATCCTTTTAAGTTCCATTGCAAACCTCGGGTTTTAGTGGCACAGCGCAAGCAATACACCTGCAGCTACGGCTGAACCTATTACACCTGATACATTCGGCCCCATTGCGTGCATAAGAAGAAAGTTCTGCGGATCAGCTTCCTGTCCGACTTTATTAGAAACTCTCGCTGCCATAGGAACGGCTGAAACACCGGCTGAACCGATAAGCGGATTGATTTTTTCTTTGCTGAACAAATTCATAACTTTGGCCATCAGCACCCCGCCTGCTGTTGCAAGAGAAAATGCTATGATACCGAGAATTAATATAAATAATGTCTGAACTGTTAAAAATTGGTCTGCTGATAGTTTTGAGCCGACAGATAAGCCTAAAAATATAGTTACAATATTTATCAAAGCATTCTGCATTGTATCAGAAAGTCTCTCCACAACTCCGCATTCTCTGCAAAGATTACCAAACGTCAGAGCGCCGATTAGTGGGCAGGCACTGGGTAAAAGTATGGCGCACAGAATCAATACAACTAATGGGAATATAATTTTTTCCCGTTTAGAGACATCTCTTAACTGTACCATGCGGATTTTACGTTCTTCCTCTGTTGTTAAAAGCTTCATTATAGGAGGCTGAATAACAGGAACAAGAGCCATGTAGGAATATGCAGAAACTGCAATCGGCCCAAGCAAGTGCACGGCAAGTTTTGTTGTAACATATATAGATGTCGGCCCGTCAGCACCTCCGATAATACCTATTGATGCAGCTTCCGGCATATTAAATCCAAACAGACAATAAGCCATTAATAGCGCACCAAAAATTCCAAACTGTGCTGCACCGCCTAAAAGTGCTGTTTTGGGATTCGCAATCAACGGACCGAAGTCAGTCATTGCACCTACGCCCATAAATATTATCAAAGGAAATAAACCTTTGTGGATACCAAATTCAAATATTATACCCAAAAATCCGTTCGGTCCGGCTATACTTTCATCTAATATTGGTGTCTGAGTTAAATCTAACGGCATTAATATATTAGATAATATTCCGCCAAAAGCAATAGGAACCAGCAATAATGGTTCAAATTGTTTTTTTATGCCTAACCACAATAAAAATAAACAAATCAGAATCATTACGACAGGCCCGGCTGCTTGCAGATATTTATCCGCACCCGTTATGTTCGGGTCATTCAATGCCCCGAGAATACCTAAATTTGAATCGCCAAATATATGCTTATGAAAAAGCATAACACCGGTTGAATCCCAGAGAGTTTTTAATCCGTCTATTATATTCATAACTCCTTACCCTCCTATTACCGCTAATGTCTGGCCTGTTACTACTTTATCGCCTTGAGATACAACAATAGACTGAACAGTGCCGGCTTTTGGCGCTTTTATTTCTATTTCCATCTTCATTGCTTCTAATACCATAATTACATCGCCTTCTGCTAAAGAATCTCCGACAGAGGCTTCTATTCTCAATACATTTCCCGGTACACCGGCTTTAACGTCTTCACCTTCGCCTGTTGAAATTGCTTGTTTTTCAATACCGGCTTTTACATCAACATCATAAGATTTTCCGTTAACAGTAGCCTTGTCTCCGTCAAGTTTAACAGCATAAGCCTTACCGTTAACCTTTACGGTATATTCATTTCCGCCTGCTGCTGCGCTTTTTGCTGCAGGAAGATTTTTGCGGACACCAATTTGTCCTTTACCCTGCAGGAACATTATACCTTTTTCTTTGCAGGCGCCTGCAATAAATATATTTTCATCATTAACTTCCAACCCTGCATCTTCAAGCATCTTTGTTGCAGCCTTAATCCCTTTATTCGGGTCTTTGTCATTCAAATCCACAACAAGTTCTTTTGTCGGCGCTAAACCGAGCTGTTCTTCCGCAATTTTTACAACTTCTATATCAGGCTCGCAAGGAGTTTTCCCAAAATACCCCAGAACCATCTTGCCGTAACCTTCCGCAATCTTTTTCCAAGAACCGAACATTACGTTATTGAATGCCTGCTGGAAATAGAATTGTGATACAGGAGTAACTGATGTTCCGAATCCGCCTTTTTCTACAACTTCTTTCATTGCAGCAACAACTTCCGGGAATTTATCCATTACGCCGTTATCTCTCATCATCTGGGTATTAGCAGTCAGGGCACCGCCGGGAAGAGGAGATGATATAATCATCGGATTAACAGCCAAAGCTTCCGGAGGCAGGAAATAATCTTTCATACACTCTTTAAAGATTTCTTCGGTTTCAAGAATCTTTTTAATGTCAATTCCCAAATCATATTCTGTTCCCTTGAGCGCATGCCACATTGAAACAATATCCGGCTGGGCAGTTCCGCCTGATACAGGCTTCATCGCTAAATCTATTCCGTCAGCACCGCCATCAAGCGCTGCCAGATACGCTGCCAAGCCTGTTCCGGCTGTTTCATGAGAATGGAATCTTATATGAGCGTCAGAGCCTAAAATTTCTCTTGTTCTCTTTATTGTCTCATAAACCTTTCTTGGCGCGGAGGTGCCGGACGCATCTTTAAATGCAATACTGTCAAACGGAATCCCTGCATCAAGAATACTTCTTAAAACCCTTTCATAAAAAGGTACATCATGTGCGCCCGTACAGCCTATCGGTAATTCCATCATTGTGATTGTTACTTCATGCTTCAATCCGTTATCTTTGATACACCGGCCTGAATAAATTAAATTATTAACATCATTTAAAGCATCAAAGTTTCTTATCGTGGTAACACCGTGTTTTTTGAACAATTTAGCGTGTAAATTTATCATATCTCTCGGCTGGGAATCAAGCCCTACAACGTTTACCCCTCTTGCCAGAGACTGCAGATTAACATCAGGCCCCACTGCCTCCCTAATCTTATCCATCGTTTCAAACGCATTTTCATTACAATAAAAAACCGGCGACTGGAATCTTGCACCGCCTGCGGTTTCAAAATGCTTGATTCCGGCTTCCACAGCAGACTTCAATGCCGGCAAAAAGTCCTCTACAAAAACCCTTGCACCATACACAGATTGAAATCCGTCTCTGAAAGATGTATCCATAACTTTAATAAGTTTTTTTGACATTATTTTTTCCTCTCTATTATATCGCCTATTGTAAGAATCTGTTCACTGCCTTGGTTATCTGCCAACAAAAGAGCGCCTTCATCCGTAATCTCTTTTGCTGTTCCGGAAATCTCTTTATCAAATACCCTGACCTTGATTTCCTGATTAAGGAAACTAACTCTCCTTAAATAATCATTCTTAATTAACGAAAATCCTTCCTCAATAAATCTATCATACCGCAAATAAAATTTATCCAAAAGCCTTGATAAAAACTCTTCTTTATCAATATCTCTTCCAAGCTCAAGATTCAAAGCTGTTGCAGGCTGATTAATCTTCTCAAGAATCTCTTTTTTTATATTCAAATTAACGCCAAATCCCAAAACCAGCCCTTTTAGTTCCTCTTTTTCAACAACTCCTTCCGCTAAAATTCCTGCAATTTTTTTAGAGTTTATAAGAACATCATTCGGCCATTTGATTTCGGGAAGAACGCCGTATTCCTCCATTACATCCGCAATAACAGTCGATAAATACTGGGTCAGGTTAGAATAAACCGGTTTCATAACCGCAGAAGGTTTTAGCACAATAGTTGCAAAAATATTGTCTTTGCCAGCAAAAACCCACTTTCTGTCAAGCCTCCCTCTTCCGGCCGTCTGGCAGTACGTATAAACAAGCGTTCTGTCAGAAATGTTTTCTATATGTTCTTTTGCCCACTTGTTCGTTGAATCAACCTGCTCTAAATAAATCTCCATTTTTTAATTTTACAATAAAAAAACTGTCCCGAAAATAAATCCCGGAACAGTCTCTTTTGTATGTACACATTAGGTTTGCATTTGTTCTTTTTATGCCGCGGTATTGAGTTTTTTATCTTCCATCGGCTTCATTTCAATTTCTTTTGGCATTTCTGCCTGTTGTTCTCTTGCAGCTTCTTTTGCATGAACTTTTGCGTTTACCCAGTTACCGATTTTGTTTGCGACAGGTGTTATAGCAACAGGCGTTACATATCTGTAGATTAATGTAAATGTCAGAATACCCATTAACGCTCTTACAGACTTTAACTTTTTCCCGAGCTTTTCCATTGCTTCTTTCTTTTCTGCCTGGGTTAACTTCTGCTGTGCAATTCTATGTTCATGAATAGCGTCATATTTATATTCTATTTGCTTTTTGATATCAGCAATATAATGGTCTGTTATATATGCGCCTGCAGTCGGAACAAGAAATCCCAAGCCCTGGTTAATAGCAAGAGTTCTGGCGTTATCTTTATCAAAATCCTTGTTTTTCATTGTTGAAACCATATAAGCAGAACTCGTGATTGCAGAGCCTGCGACCTGAAAGTGGTTTGAAACATTTTCAACTTTTGCTTTCTTAGAAGCTTTTTCTGCAAAATTTCTTAATCTGTCGGAATTTGCGATATATTTTCCGTATATTTTGGCTGTAAAATCTGTAACTTTGTCTCCCCAGCCTGTAAAATTAACATTTTGATTTTGTGATTTATTGCCGGTATAGGTGTTTAAAGCATTTATTCCCTGAATATTCATTATGCCACCGCCTTTCCGGAAGTTTTTTCCGTATCTGTTTTTATTTCCTTTTCTATAGGAGGTTTTGGCTTCTTCGTCTTTTCTATATGGAATACATGTTTAAGCAGGAACGGTAAAATAGCGATTGTAGCGGCTGCTCTCGGGTAAGCCGTTATAACTTCCGGAAGCCAGCCTCCGATTTTATCCTGCAATGTGTTTGCCCAATCTGCCTCTACCATATCTCTTTCTACTGCCGTGCCTAAGTCATGAACCCCGTCTTTTGAGTTATTCAAATAACAGATATCTTTAATTTCCGTCTTTTTGCCTTTGACTTCTTCGCGGACTCTGCCTGTGATAAGAGGAATCATATCTTCCGTTTCGGCCATATCTGATATAAAGATTGAGTTATTATCAAATTTAAAAGCTTTGCCGTCTTTTGCAAGCCATTTTTCCGGATGAAGCCTGTCAATGCCTTTTCCTCCGATTGAATTTATATCCAAATCCGGAAAAGCTTCTTTCAAAATACTTTCTTCTGCATGTTCAAGCGGATAATATTTAACCTTGCCGGATTCCTTATCCTTTAGAGCGATATAAATATCTTTTAACTCCATCTGAGCTTTTTTACCGTTTTTGGTCATTAGATTATTTGCACCGTCTTTAATGGTGGCTGAATCCAAATCCTTAAAATATTTTTTCATTGTATCCTCTGATACTTCTGAAATATGCTTAGGCTGTGCAATTTTTCTTACGTTCTTGCAGTCTGAAACAAAAATCCGACCTTCTCTGTCAAGCCATTCTTTTACATTTTTTATACTGCCGTCTGCATTTCTTATAGATGTCATATCCAAATGAGGATTTCTGCGCTTTATCATGTTTTCTGAAATATATTTATTCATATATTTGTGCATATCTTTTAATATTTTATTGTACCCGCTTACGGTTGGTTTGATTAATGTTAAAGGTACAACAAATCCCCAGATACCGGATGAAATTGAATGCACTGCCGCATAAGTGTTGTCTTTTTTATTCTTTTTGCCCGGAAAAGCTAATATTGTTCCCGGTCTTAAGATTAAGCATATTGCAAGAGCCGAACCCGATTGAACCATAACTTCTTGTTTTGACGTTATCTCTGTTAAGGTATTAAAAAAGCCGCTATTAATAAACTTCTTAATACCCTGATTATTAGCGACTTTTTCTGCAAATGTTTTTTTACCGGCTTCTACAGCTTTTGTGACAATTTCCTTCTTTCCCTTAAATGACACACCACTCTCGTATGTATCAGGGACAGAATTGCGCATTTTGCGCATCTTCTCCGAATAATTTAATCTAATCTCACCGGTTTGGTTGGTTGACACAATATCCCTATTTAAGGCCAATGAGTTTAGATTTTGCGTTGTATGAATCTTCATCATAGTTTCCAATCTTTACTAACTGTCTACACATCTATAGTAAAACAAAGAAAAATATTTTTTGCTAGTTCGTTAAAAATTTGTTACAATTACTTTGGAAGTGACTGAGTGACTTTGTGATTAAGTGACTAAGAAGAATATGAAGAGGTTATTTTATATATTTATATCATTAATTTTTCTTTCTGGTATTGCACAAGCATTTGACTTGGACATGACTGTTGATGATGAAATCAGGAAAAATTACAATTCTGAGAAACTTATAAAAGATACAAATACACAAAACACAGAGAGCCTGCCTGCGCTTCCTGAAATTTTGAAAGAGCAGGATACACCTGTGGTAAAAGAAGCTTATACACCTCCGCCTGTTATCAATACCGGAACTGTAAAAATCAGAAGCGGAACATCTTTTAATGTTGTTAATTCTACAAAGATTTCTGACTGGATGCAAAAAGGGGCAACCGTTAAGTTTACAAACAAATCAGCTATTCATAAAAGAAAATATTCAATCCCGGCTAACACTGTTTTTACGGGCGAAATTCTTGAATCACATCAGCCGCAAATTACTTGTAACGGCGGGCTTGTTGTAATAAGAGTAAGAAGCATGCTTTATAAAGGAAAAACGATTCCGCTAAATGCTTATATCACCAGGGCCGATGATAAGATGATTTTCCTCAACAATATAAAAGGCGACCGAACTTATCTTAAAACTATGTGGAAAAAGGGTAATTGGGGCAGAACCCTATTTGGAAGAATGTTTAATCTCACCGTAAACCTCGGCGGAGATGGTGCAACTCTGCTTCTTTCCCCATTTCCGTTTGCATACGGAACTATTTGTCTTGGCTTAAACACCCTTGCATCCCCAATTTGCGCTTTCTTCTCAAAAGGAGGGCACGTAAATATTCCGGCAGGAAGCCAATTCAGAATAAAACTTCTTGACGATGCGTACATATATTAAAACAAATTCACAACGTTTTGTTCTTCAAATCTCGGGCATGTATTCCAAACCAATGTCGGAATTATATCACCGGCAACCCTTCCCTCAAAACGGCAATTACAGCACCCTTTTACCATATTGGTAGAACCGTCAACCACAGGCTGAAAATACTTACAGCACTGGCATACTTTTAAAGAAAGACCGTAATCGTTCAATTTACCTGTTAATTCTTTTATTGCATCAACCATCCTGAGATGATTATTCTTTGTTGTATAAGTTTTTCTTCTGTTGATAAATTTAACCCTCGCAAGACCGTCATCTGATATCAATTCCAGCTTGCATTGATAGTCGTGTTTTCCGTCAGTCACTATTACGTCGGTTATCATTTTTTCTATATTATGCTTGCGATTCTTTTTAGAAATAAAATTCAAAACTCCTCGTATTAAAGGGAAGTTCCTTATAATATGAGCTATAGAATATATAGGATATGAAAAGAGATAAATATATTCTTTTGCATAGATTCTTGCATTAAACAAACTCATACAGAAAGCAAGAACAAGTATTATTGATGTTATGAGAAGCGTAGAATATCCTACCCAAAATGGGAATATATATGCATGCCTCAACAATATGGCATATCCCAGAACACATACCAGCCAATTGGGCTGAATTAGCGAAAATACATATTCCTGATTCATAAAACTTCCCGGATGAACAAAATTATCTTTGAACAGTTCAAACCTTTTAGATAGCGAAGGAATTCTTGAATCGTAATTTGCAATATCCGTATAAACCTTTACATCATCAATAAATGCAGCCTGTAGTTTTTCTCTTGCAAGCTTAATCGTATACTTAACTTCCGCTGTCTTATCCTGAAAATCAAAAGAGCCGATTTTATTAAGGATATCTTTTTTTATAACAAAAGAGTCTGTATTAATCAGATTAGTTAATCCGAGGCGGGTGCGTGTACTCCAAAGAAATTTTGAACAGTATCTGGAATATGTAGCCTTAACGCAATCCCAGAATTTCATTTCTTTATATTCGCCTATATAATTAATCATAGGCATAAAAACGTCATATTTAGTTAAATAATAATTAACATTAGCTAAAAAGTCAGAGTCAACATAATTCTTAGCATCAAGAAAAACATAAGCATTGAGATTTTGAGCCTCTGATAATTTTTCAGCAAGAATAGAATATGCCTGACTTTTTCCTATTGGTTCAAGATTATTTACATTAATAACATTTACGTCCAAATCGCTTTGCAGCATCATTTCCGGAATGTTTTCGCACTTATCAAGAATGGCATAAATAGTATATCTCTGCTTTGAATAAGTTTGATTTTTCAGTTGGTTAATAAGATTTTCAAGCGTTTTAACTTCTCCTGTTGCATAGACTGCAACACAGAGGTTTGCATCTTTAGAAGTATATTTATCCCGTACTTTTTTGACAGGCTTAATGCTGACAAAAGCCAGAATAATATAGTATAGCGTAAAAATTGTGATATAAATGTAAAGTAATGTAATCATAGAATATCTCCAAGAAAAGTTTACTCTAAACAAAAGATTTTCTCAAATAAAAAAGCTCTTGATTTTAAAAAATGTCTATGCTAGATTATAAATTGCCGGAGGGGAAAATAGACCTGAGGCAGGGACTGTAAAATTTAGCAGTGCCGGCAGGAACTATAAAAACTAACCGGAATTGAAAAAGAAATACGGGCTGCTAGCTCAGGTGGTTAGAGCGCACCCCTGATAAGGGTGAGGTCGGTGGTTCGAGTCCACTGCGGCCCATATTTTACGAAAAGAGCCGAAAAGGCTCTTTTTTAGTGTCTTTTCAAGTTCTAATCTGCGTTTCCGGCTAGAATAGTTTATAAAAATTTTAATCGCTCTTAATTTAGAGAGGGATTTAGAAAATTTATTCACGCAAAAAAGCTACAACTCAATTGATGAGGTTATAAATGGATAACAAAAGCATTAATCCCGTCTTTAAGTACATTTAATTTTTAAATAGAAGAGTCTTTATACTGGATTCGATTACAATTCTCCATTAGCCTTCATTTTCTTGTATTTCTTATATGAAACATATTTTACATCGTCCCATTTTTGTTCCTTCAAATGTCTGCGGATTTGTCCTATTCCTATATGTTCAGGATAAGTTTTACAGTCCATTAAAGTATCATTTCCAAGAGCTTTAAATTTGCAAGTAAATCCATAGTCCTGACTAATCATAGGTTTTGATTGTAAAAGATATTGTAAATTATATTGATACATGTGTACATTATAAATATTGTTAACATCATCTTTTAATTTATATTCATATCCGGTTGTTTTAATAAATTTATCAAAATCTGATTTTGTTTGCGTCAAGCTTCTGTCTAAAAATACAACTTGTTTTGTGCATCCGCTGCAAATCAATGCTAATAAACCCATTAATACTAATGTAACATATTTTTTCATACTAACTCCTTTCTTAATTCAATTTTATCATATTAGGTAAAAAATAATAATAGTTTTAGCAGAAATTTTAATAAAACGAAACAAGGGAGAAGAGGATAAAAAAATCAGGTAAATTTCGGAGAACTGTTACTGGATAGAATAGGGAATTTGTATTTACCCGCTGTATAAACTTCTGATGAAGATATAAAGTGCAATTGACATCTTAATATTATAGTGGTTTAAATATTATATGTCTTTTAAGAAGTTTAGCTGTTTTTTATTAGTAAGTTTTATTTTTTTAATAAAGCCCTGTTTTGCAATAGAAGATGTCCACGATGAGCTGTTTAAGCCTGTTGAAATTAAAGACGGCATTACTGTTAATGTTATGGATTGCGTTGCTGTAGCATTTAAAAATAGCCCTGTAATAAAAAGGATGAAGTATAATCTTGATGTTGCAAAAAGCAATGTAGGAATTGCAAAGGCTCAGTATTTTCCGGTAATCGGCGCGGGGCTCGGGTTTTATAATGAAAATAATTCCAACGGCACCTACTACAATGCTCATTACAGAGAACTTCCTTCCGTTGGTGTAACGATTAACAAACTTGTCTGGAATTTCGGCAAAACAACGGCATATATTAAAATGGAAGAATTTTATCAGCTCGGTGCGGAATACGAATTTATGGACAGTCTTTGTCATACTTTATTTGAAGTAAAAGAAAAATATTATAATCTCCTGCGTGCAAAGGCGCTGGTACAGACTGCTCAGAATAATGTTAAAATTAACGAAGATTTTTTTAAACTTGCAAAAAATAAAAAAGAGCCGGATATAAAAACTGCGGAACTTAATTTAAGTGAATCAAAAATTATGCTTATTGAGGCCGAAAATAATTGTAAAAATGCAAAAATTGATTTGGATAACTCAATGTATCTGGATAGTCAGCCTCAATTTAATATCAATAATACGCAAACCTTCGGATTTGATAACGATTTTGCATACTCTATGCCTTATCATGTCCCAAAATTTACTCCTGTAGTTTTTAATTTTCAGCTTAAAGATGCTGTTGAAATTGCTTATAATAACAGTCCGGATTTAACAATTCTTGAGGCAACAAGAAACGCTATGATTCAGTCTCTTTTGTATATTAAAAGAATGTATTTTCCTGATTTAACGGCGAATGCCGGATATGGATTTAATAATACTAATACATATTCAACAAACAACAGTTTTCAGGTCGGAGTGAATTTAAATTCCTCTGTAAATTTAATGGAATTAAGACATAGTATAAAAGGTGCAGACGCGCAGGTTAATATTGCTGAAAATGAGATAAATCTTTTTAAAAAAGATTTATACTATGAGGTGAAACGTGCATTCAATAATTTGGAAAAATCACAGAGTCAGATTCCTGTTGCACAAATGGGGGCGGAACAGGCGCTTTCAACCCTTAATTTAGTTCGGGAGAAGTATGTATCAGGAAATTTAGATTATGTTGCTCTTCAAAAAGCACGTGAAGATTATATTTTTGCTGTTAATAAATATATAAATGCACTCTATGATTATAATATGTCTTTAATTCAGGTAGAAATGTCAATGCATTATCATATTGCAGACATTCATCATAAATCGGAACATGCAGTTCATTATCATTCAAGCGAATTAATAGAACATCTTAACAAAGCGCTCGGATGTGATGAGGAGGATGTTCACAGAATAAGATACAGAAAGAAGAATTAATGAATTATGAGGGGCTGAGTTTTTTCAAAACTCAGCCCCTTTTTTAAAAATCGCATTTTATAAACATGCTTTTATATCTTCTACAATCAAATCAGGTGTCAAATGATAACGCTGATATAGTGTTTCCACAGGGACACGATCTGTAAATTCTTTTTTGGCCCCGAAGTTAAGAACTTTGATATCCGAATTACCGTAGAATCTTGCAATTTTTTCTCCGAATCCGCCGTCTAAAACACCGTCTTCCAGGGTTATGACAACTTTGTGATTGTTTTTCAGGGAATTTAGGAGTTCTTCATCAATCCCTGTAATAAAATGCGGATTTATTAAAGTTGCATTTATTCCAAGAGTGGATACAAGTTTAGTCTTAACTTCTTTAGCAAGTTCAAAAAAGTTTCCGAGCCCGATTATTGCAACCTCGCTTCCGCATTCTTCAACCTTAAACTTGTTCAGAATAGAGTAGTCTGTAGTATCTTCAGAGCCTGTTGATATGACATTTCCGACAGGAACCCTTATTGCAACGGGATAATCTTTTTGATCAACAGACCAGTCAAGCATTTTTAGCAATTCTTCTTTATTAACCGGTGCCAGGTATACCATATTTGGAATGTTGCTGATTAGCGGAATATCAAAGCAGGTAAGGTGAGTTGCATCCGCATTACTTATTGATGCCCAGGATATCATTAAAGTGACCGGATTGCTATTGAGCGCCAAATCCTGGGAGAGCTGGTCATAAGTTCTTTGAATAAAAGAACTCATCACTGCTAAGATAGGTTTCCCGCCGTTTTTTGCAATACCTGATGAGAAAGCGACAGCGTGTTCTTCTGCAATCCCGACATCAGTATAGTGAATGCCTGCTTTTTCTCTAAATTCTTTTGTGAATCCGCTTACTGCCGGAGTAGCCGGAGATATGGCAATTACGGAAGAATCTTTATTGTATTTTTTTGTTATGTAGTCAGCCATAATGCTTTCATAGCTTTCACAAAGAGGGGCCGGCTCTTTGTTATCCAGAGCACCCGGTACAATCCAGTGGTAGCTTTCTTTGTCAAGCTCTGCTGCCTCAAAGCCTTTGCCTTTAATCGTGTGCATATGAATAACGACCGGATGATTTGTGTCTTTAACTTTGTTGAAAAGGTCAATTAATTTTTCAATATTGTGCCCTTCTTCAATGTAATGGTACTCAAAACCTAACGCTTTAAAAAAGTTATTTTCAGCCTGACCGTTTGTATCTCTCAGGAGTTTCAGGTTTTTATAAAGTCCGCCCTGGTTTTCGGCAATGGACATGTCATTGTCGTTAATGATAATGATTATGTTGCTTCCGAGCACTGCTGCATTGTTTAAGCCTTCGTAAGCTTCGCCGCCGCTAAGTGAGCCGTCACCAATTAGTGCAATAATATTTTCTTTTCCGCCTCTCAAATCACGCCCTTTTGCTAGACCTGCTGCAAGACTTACGGAAGTTGAAGTGTGTCCGATTTTGAACAAATCATGCGGACTTTCTTCCGGCGCTGTATAACCTGTATAAATTCCGTATTTTTCAGGGTTTGTAAAGCTTTCCTTTCTTCCCGTAAGCATTTTATGCGGGTAGCACTGGTGGGATACATCAAAGACTATCTTATCATCAGGCGAGTTAAAAACATAGTGAAGAGCTATAGTTGCCTCTACTATGCCCAAATTTGGCCCGAAATGCCCTCCTGTTATATTTACTCTTTTGATGATTGTCTGTCTGATTTCATCAGCAAGCAGATTTAATTCCTCTAATGAGAGTTGTTTTACATCATCAGGGGAATTAACTCTATCCAAAACATTTGTAATTGTACTTTGCATATTTACTCTCCTTTTCTATTATTATAATACAGTTTGAGAGCAGCTATCAGTCAAGAGTTAAAAATTTTTAGAATAAATATTAATTTTTGTAACAAAATAGCTAATAATTCTAAAGTTTTAATAGAAAATGCCGTATACATTAATAGAAAAATTTAAAAATCTTTGGAGGGATATATGGCAATTCAAGATTCATTCAACGTTTCAAGGGCATTAAATTCACAGTCTTATGCATACAAATGCTGGTATAACTACAATTATGGCGGAAATACAATGCGTATCTCTGCGGATGACATGAACTCAATCACCCAAACCTGGAGTGGTGAGTTAGTGAATTGGAAAGCGAATGCCGAATCTGATGAGAATGCTTATGAGATAGAGGATGATGACTACAATACAGCTGTTGACAGCGGCAAAAAGAATGCTCAAGAAAAAGCCGGTTATGAAGGCGGGGGAAAAGCGGGTATGGCAACTAGAGCAGGGGTAGATTTAGCAGTCGGTGCCGCAGGATCTTTAGGCATGCTTACGTCTGCAGGAACAAATGTTGCAAATAAACTTGGCACAACCATTTTTGGAAATTTAGGCCAAAAAGCTGCGAAAGAAGGTGCAAAAGAAATTGGAAAAGATGCCCTAAAAAATACCGGATCCTGGTCTATAGCAGCCCCGGCAGCACTCGCAATCGGAACTGCATATATAGCAAAGAAGCCAAATAAAGACCAGAAAGAAGCTTGTGATGCTTTACAGGACGAGATGTTAAATGCGCAAAGTTCTGCTTATGCAGCGCAGGACGAGATGTCAGCAGCCGGCGAGGAAGTCGCAGCACTCTCAGATGAAGCACAGACTTATAATGAAGATACTAATGAAGAACTGGAAGAACAAAAAACAGAATTTGATATGTATAAAGCAAGCTATGAAGAATTAAAAGCTAAAATTGATTCAGGAGAAGAGCTGACAGAAGAAGAAAAAGCTCTTATGCAAGAATTGATACCTTATATGCAGGAACTCGGAGTCGGCATGCAGGATATGATGGATGAAACCGGCGATGTCGTAACAGAGATTTATGATGAAATGGGTACATATCAGGATAGTTATGATTATGCAGCAGAAACAATCGGCGAGGTTCAAGGTTTGACCGACTACGCAGAAAGCTTTGATGAAGCAACCAAAACAAGCTGTTATGTAGAAGCTGCTGCCCAAGGCTTAAATGCAGCCTCCGGATATACTGCCGGTGCAAAGGCGACAGCTGCTGCAAGCGCTTCTTTAGGATTCAACCCTTGGGCCTGGGCTTGTGCTGCAATGGGATTTGCAGGCGGCGCGATGAGCACTGCAGGCTCAGCCCAGCAATTCAAGTGGGCAGGTGAAGTCGGAACCGAAATCGATATGAGAGAAGCTACCCAGGACTTAAATGCAGATACAAGTGATATATATGACGAATCAATAGAGGGCTACGAAGGCTCAATGGAGACAGTTGAAGATTTTGAACTGGAAGTACCGGAAGAACTGGAAGAAGATATGGAAGCTCTTGAAGAAGCACCTGTTACGCCGGAAGGCGGCGGAACAGAAAACGGCACGACAGGAGGAACATCTCCCGTCGGCACACAAATGACAGGGGACAGCACCGGAGGAGGCTTCGGAATCCCTGCTCAAGATGATTCTTCAAAAAAGCCCGAAGATGAAAAAGATAAAAAATAAAAAAATAACCGGTTTTAAACCGGTTATTTTTTTATCCTGCTCTGTATGCCGTCAAAACCCCGCCCGGGACTTCTATTATTTCATACTGAAAATCTTTATCAGCCGCAACTGCATCAATAAAGGTCTGAACTTTTTCTCTGTGAGAGGTTATATTGTCTGCAACCACCATTGCTCTTGGAGTTAAATGCGGTTTTATCAAACAAAAGTATTCAACGTATTCTCGTTTACTTGCGTCTATAAATACAAAATCAAACTTTTCATTCTCATCAAAAGACTTAATAACATCGCACGCAGAACCTTGCAAAGGGCGGATGATATCAAAAACTCCGCATTTTTTAAAGTTTTCAATTGCGATACTCTGGCGCTTTTCATAAAACTCAATTGTCGTAAGCCTTCCGCCGGTTTCTTTCAGTGCTTTTGCAAGCCAGAGCCCTGAATATCCGTTTGAAGTCCCTATCTCAAGAACGCTTTTAGCATTCATCATTTTTATGAACATATTCAATAATACGCCTGTAGTTCTCGGGATATTCCAAAATTCTTTCTGAGTTTTCTCAAGTTCCGCCATTACTTCTGACGTTATTTTATCCATAATTCACCGCTATTCAAATAATTCAACTTTGTTTGTAATCACAACATCTTTTATCGGAACGTTCAAAATATATGTTTTCAAAAGTTTATTCTTTGATAAATCTACAACAGAATACGCATTTTTCTTCAAATCTGTTACAACAGCCAGACTTGTATTATTAATCCTGTGGAAACCGGATGAGAACCCACCGGTTCCAAGCTCAATACTTCCGATAACTTTATCCGTAGATGTATCAATTCTTTGAATTGTATTATTTTCTGCGCCCAATACGTACAAAACCTTGTTATGCAGAAGCATCGCAAGAGGTTTATTAACGGTTGTGAACTCGGTTATTAAACCAAATGTCGTATAATCAATAACCGCAATCCTGCTTTTGGTTCTGCTTGAGATATAAAGCTTGTTATCAGCAAATGCCAGTGCTGAAACATTCGGGAATCTGCCGATATCTTTCAGTTCATAATCCTTTTTTAATTCAATTGCCCAGATTTCATTTTTCAATTTATCTACATAAAAAAGCTTGTCTTCCGCGAGCAGAAGTTTTTCACAATACCCGTTAATTTTAATCTTTTGGATAAGAGACATTGTCTCCAAATCAAGCACAAATATCGTTGAAGCCTCGGGCGAGGTTATGTAAGCTTTTTTATTCCCCTCATCAAGCAATATCTCAGCGGGATTGGAGGTTAAATTTATTTGCTTGATAAATCTTGCATCTGCAACAGACACAATATCGATAAACGGCCTGTCATAAGAAGTTATCAGAAGGAACTTGCCGTTATTTACCGCTTTTATATCAACAGGTATCGATTTTTGCGCCAGAGAATAACTCGGAACCGCCTTAGCAGGTTCCACTACCTGAATATTTTTTGAATAATTTGTTGAAACGTAAAGAACTTTGTCCTTGAGTTGTGAAATCAATGTTTGCGGAACACTTGGCTCGCCTTCCGCCAAGAATTGTTCGTAGGAATCTTTGTTTTCAACTTTTATTATATCTTCGTTTTTAATATCAATCTTAAGGTTTCCGATTATACCTTTGATATTTTCCGGAATAATTAAACCGCTCGGCACAAGCATGTCCTGCGGAAGCAAGCCGGTTCTGACCTGCAGGGGCGGAGTCGTCTGGTGTAATACGGTTCTATGCCCTTGGCCGTCTGTCAGAACTTTCATTAATACAAAATCATTGTTAAAAATTATAATATCAGGTTCTTGTTTTAAGTCTTTATTAGCCGGATAAGTTTCTTTTATTTTCAGGCTTGTTATATCTGAAAATAATGACGGATATAGGGGAAGATAAATCGTATTATCGGGAAAAATGATTACGCCGTCAAAACGTATATCAGCCTGGGGCACTTTTTCTAATATATAACTTTTTACGGCTTCCGGTATTTTGGCACCAAAAGCATTCGTACAGCTAATCAGTAATATTCCTAACAATAACAAAAACTTGCGCAAATTTTTTCTCTCCCGTTTTCTATAATTCTACCACAAGTTTTGTTATTTAAAAACACCTTTCAAGCGTTCTTTAACACTCTCTTTTGATTTTCTGCCTGCTTGAATCTCATAGAGCTTCTGGTATAAAAGTTTTTCTTCATTAGAAATATGTGTCGGGGTTTTTATTCCTACAACAACAATATGTTCCCCTCTGACTGATGGTTTGGAGAGGTTTGGAACTCCTGCGCCTCTGATTTTAACAACTTCTCCATGCTGAATCCCGGCAGGAATTGATACTGTTCTTTCACCATCAAGCGTCTGTATTGTAACGGTATCGCCTAAGACTGCCTGTGCCGGAGTGATATCAAGCTTTGTATATACATTTATTCCGTCTCTTTTATAATAAAGAGATGGTTTAACGTGGATTACGATATACAAATCCCCTGCAATGCCGCCATTAATACCGGCATCCCCCTCGTGAGAAAGTCTCATTTTGGATCCGTTATCAACTCCTGCCGGAATTTTTACTTCAAGTTTCTTTTCAACGGTTTTTCTTCCCTGACCGCTGCAATCCGGACACGGATCTGAAATTACTGTGCCTTTGCCGTGGCAGTGAGGGCAGGTTACTATCTGGGTAAAATGCCCGAGAATTGTTTTTGTCGTCTGCTGGATTCTTCCGGAACCTCCGCAGGTTTTACACACCGTAGGTTTTGCACCTTCTTTTGCGCCGGTACCGTTACAAGACGTGCAGGTTTCAAGATGATCTATTGTAATTTCTTTAGTAAGCCCGAACACAGCTTCTTCAAATTCTAATTCTATATCAAGTCTTAAATCATCACCTCTTTGGGGTGCATTAGGATCAGCTCTCCGGCTGCCTCCGCCAAAACCAAATCCGCCGCCAAAGAAAGTATTGAATACTTCGTCCAAGTCTCCGAAACCGCCTGCAAAAGGCCCTTGAGTGTTGAATCCGGCATTTTTTAGTCCGTCTTCTCCAAACCTGTCATAAGTGGCACGTTTGTCATCATCCATTAATGTTTCATAAGCTTTCCCCAGTTCCTTGAACTTAGATTCCGCTTCCGGAGATTTGTTTACATCCGGATGCCACTTGCGCGCCATTTTTCTGAATGCGCTTTTTATCTCATCTTTGCTTGCGTTTCGGCTTACGCCAAGTATCTCATAATAATCACTCATCTTTATCTTTTTCTATTCCTTGCTATTTATTTTCTATTCGGCAGCTGTCGCAACATTTACCAGAGAAGGTCTAAGCACCTTATCACCGAGTTTGTATCCTTTTTGTAATTCCGCAATAATTGTATGTTCCGGCTTATCAGCAGTAGGTGTCTGCATTACAGCTTCGTGAAAGTTCGGGTCAAAAGTCTCGCCTTCTGCTTGAATCGGCTCTACACCGACTTTTTTCAGGACTTCCGTAAAGTTTTTGTATGCCAGATTATAGCATTCTTTAACCTTTTCACAATCTTCGACTGTTTCTATTGCTTTTATGCCCCGTTCAAAATTATCAAGAACTTCAATAAATTTTTTCACGGTATTTTCTGCGCCATACTTAAGAAGAGCTTCACGTTCCTGTTCCTGACGCTTTCTATAATTATCAAAATCAGCAGCAAGCCTTATGTACTGATTGTTTAACTGGTTATATTTTTCTTCAAGCGGATTGGCCTGTTCGGTTTCTATTTTTTCAGCTGCTTCAGTTTCTGTGTTTTCAGCAGCAAGTTTTTCTTCATCTGCTTTTACTTCTTTTTGAACACCTTCATTATCTTTGTCTAAAAGGGTTTCACTTTCCTGCAGGGTCTTTTCTATATCAACCCCATCATTTACCCTGTCATTTACCCCGTCATTTACCCCTTTGAATGGATTTTTCATGATTTTCTCCCTGTTTACTTATATTATATAAGATAATTATAAAGTATCAAATCAGATTGATGGGGAAAATTTATTTTTTTTTAACAATTGAGAATGTGGGAATAAAAGAGAATGCTTTGCTGCTTCACGGAATAAATCTTTAAAGTTTAGAGCATCTACAGCCTTTTTACTTGAAAAATAGGGCAGCAATCTTTTTTTTAAAAGTTTTCCGCTCTGTTCAAGCGTCATCTCAAAACCCTTTACAAGCGAGTTTCTGTACATCTCATAATCAAGACTGCCTTCCGGAACAGTTTTTATAAGAGTGTACGCCCTTTCTAATACAGAAATGTCTTTTTCAAGATATTCGGTATTAATTGTTGACATAAAAATCCTATTCAGCCTGTTTCATTGTACAAACAGAAGGGTCTTGCAAATACTTGTTCCAAACTTTTACTACAGGGTTATCCTGCACAGCGGAGAGTTTGGAGGTATCAATTTCTTCTTTTGAATATTTCTGCACGACCTCGTAAGCCTGCATGACAGAAACTAATTCATCAATTTGAGATTTGGCTAATTTACAAGTTATACAAGTATTTGCGCCTGAAAAGTTAACAGTTTCCTGATAAACGCACCTATCATTTTCCCAGCCAAGAATCTTCTTGGTAGAAGTAACATTCATTCCTTCTGTCGTGAAATTACCGCTTTCTGAATAAGAGGTTGAGCAAGTTTTGAGAGCGTTTACAAAGTTGGAAGAAATTGCCTCTTCAGCAATAACAAGAGAACATCCTACTATCAAAGCTAATCCGAAAATTAAGTATTTTTTCACAAAAACCTTCCTTTTATTTAGCCAAAGCTGCTTTTAATCTTGCAAGTGAGCGCGCGAGTGCTGCCTGAGCCCTGTCTGCATCGATTTTTGCGCTTGCATCTGCAAGTCTCTGCTCGGCTCTTGCTTTTGCTGCATTAGCTCTTGTAACATCTATCTCGCAGCCGTCTTCGCAAACATCTGTCAAAATAGTTGCTTCGTTATTCTTAAACTGGAAAATTCCGCCCATTGTTGCAAAGTATTTATTTTTTTCACCAACACGAGCCTTTGTAACTCCTATTTCCAAAGCAGTTGTTATAGGAATATGGTCTTTCAAAATACCAATTTGTCCGCCTTTTGTTTGAAGAACCAGTTCATCGACTTCGCCTTCAAAAACAATTCTTTCGTGGGTTATGATTTTCAGTTTCATTCTAAACCTCTTAAAATATTTATAAGTTTAGCGGTTTAGAAGATTATAAAGAAATTCTTGATAAATTTCTTCTAAACTTCTAAACCCATAAACTCCTAAACTCATTGTAATGTTTTTGCCTTTTCAATAGCTTCTTCAATTGTACCAACCATATAGAAAGCTTGTTCCGGCAAGTCGTCATGCTTACCTTCAATGATTTCTTTGAAGCCTTTAATAGTATCTTCAAGCTTAACGTATTTACCGGGTATGCCTGAGAACTGTTCAGCAACAAAGAACGGCTGAGAGAGGAATCTCTGAATCTTTCTTGCTCTGTTTACAGTTTCTTTATCCTCGTCAGAAAGTTCATCCATACCCAAAATAGCGATGATATCCTGAAGTTCTTTATATTTTTGAAGAATTTCAAGCACTTTTCTTGTAACTTCATAATGCTCTTCACCAATGATATTCGGGTCAAGAACTCTTGAGTTGGAAGCCAGCGGATCAACAGCCGGATAAATACCAAGTGATGCAATCTGTCTTGAAAGAACGGTTGAAGCATCCAAATGAGAGAATGTTGTAGCCGGCGCCGGGTCAGTTAAGTCGTCTGCCGGTACATAAATTGCCTGAACTGACGTAATAGAACCGTCCTTAGTGGATGTAATACGTTCCTGCAACTCACCCATTTCAGTACCCAGAGTCGGCTGATAACCAACTGCTGACGGCATACGGCCGAGAAGTGCTGATACTTCCGAACCGGCTTGAGTAAATCTGAAAATGTTATCAATAAATAACAATACGTCCTGCTTAGAGAAATCTCTAAAGTATTCAGCAGCAGTAAGAGCAGATAAGCCTACTCTCATTCTTGCTCCCGGCGGTTCATTCATCTGACCGTAAATCAAAGCAACTTTGTCGATAACGCCTGATTCTTTCATTTCATTCCACAAGTCGTTGCCTTCACGGGTTCTTTCTCCAACGCCGCCGAATACAGAAACACCTGAGTGCTCGGATGCAATGTTGTGAATCAATTCCATAATCAATACTGTTTTACCTACACCGGCACCGCCGAACAGACCGATTTTTCCACCTTTCTGATACGGCTGGATAAGGTCGATAGCCTTAATACCGGTTTCAAGAATTTCGATATCAGTATTCTGGTCAACAAGTTTTGGGGATTCTCTGTGTATCGGAAGATAGTCATTAGTCTCAATCGGCCCCATTTTATCAACAGGCTGCCCGATAACGTTTAAAATTCTTCCCAAAATAGGTTTTCCTACCGGAACCTTAATCGGTTCGCCGGTATTTACAACCTTCATACCTCTTTTAAGACCGTCGGTTGATGACATAGCAACAGTTCTTACTCTATTTGAGCCCAGCATTTGCTGAACTTCCGCAACTACAACAGAACCGTCATCACCGGTAATATTCAGTGCCGTATAGATTTCAGGCAGTTCACCCTGCGCAAATTCTACGTCTATTACAGGTCCGATAATCTGTGTAATTAATCCCTCGTTCTTGTTTAATGTTTCCATAAACTTCTCCTCACTCTTCCTTTTGTATTAATTATATAATACAAAATTTAAATTTACAATCATTTTTTGACTTAGGATGAAGCTCGACTTCTTATTCTTTATCTAAATGTTTTAGAGCGTATTCACAGCATTGTTTAACAAGGTTATTCAAAGAAACATCCTTATTCTGTGCAATTATTTGCAGCTCTTGCACAAGCTTTAGAGGTAGTCTGAATGTTTTATTAATCATTTCAGTTTTGCTGACTTTAAACATACTTCATATTTTATGTGTATTTTAAAATAATTTATACACTTTATTTATACACTAAAATATTGAGTGTAAATTTAAATATTTTTTTATATAATATTTGAAAAAGGATAGTTTTTTATGAAATTCTTACTTACAATATTTAACGCAATTATGCGTTTAACTACGGCTTTTATCCCTTCAAAAAGGCTGAGAAGATTGATTAGAAAAGAATTCTTGGTCTCTCAATTATGTCCTAAAGGCGTAAAATTTTATGTAATTAAAAATGGGAAAAAAGTAAAACAAAAATTTGTAAAGTTTGGACTTAATATTGAAGTTTACGGGAGTAATAACGAAATAATTATTGGTGAAAATGTTATTTTTTCTAAAGCAGAACTTGTAATAAGAGGAAATAATACGCTTTTAAAAATAGGTAAAAATACATCTGTAAACAATACAAAATTCCGTTTATACGGTAATGACAGAAAAATAACAATTGGCAGAGACTGCATGTTTTCCTATAATATAGAAATTTGGAGCGGCGATGGACATGCTATATTTGTTAATGGGCAGAGTATCCCATGCAATTTGGAAAAGGATGTAATAATCGGCGACCATGTTTGGCTCGGGGCTTATACTAAAATCCTAAAAGGAGCTGTAATTTCCAATAATTCAATCGTCGGCATGGGCTCTCTTGTGAATAAAAATTTTTCAGAAAGTAATGTTATACTATCAGGCATTCCTGCCAAAATAGTAAAGAATAATATAAGCTGGGATAGCAAAAGTCCAGATGAATTTTTGCAGAAAAACAAATTTTAGCCGTTCAAAACATCTGCAGGAACTTTATTTTTTCGCAGCAAATCCATTAAGGGGGCTAAAAATGCCTCTTCGTCATGACATTGAGATTTTAATGAATAATAAGCAATTTCAACAAGCTCTTTGCAAACAGTTGATATAGGATTTCTTCTTAACTTAGCATTAACAGCATAACGCGCAACATTATACCTCAGCTCATTAATCTCATTGAATGAATATTTGCTCAAAAGTGTATCAACTTCGTCTAAAGCGTCAAAATTATACATAATCCCCTTGTACAAGGCAGGTATTGAATACTCAAGCCCGTTACCGACGCAATCGTGATTTCTTATTTCTATAAAGTTTCTCAGCCGTACCTCAGGGAAATAAAGATTTTCATGCAGATACCAGTCATCAATTTCTGCCTGAAAGCCCTCGTGTCCCTTTTCCATAAATTGTTTAAAAGTCAGCCTTCCGTTTAAACTTACTGTACGGCCTTGTCTGTTTATGAATATCATAGGTGTTTCAAGAAGCGTATTAACATAATCTTTGAAGCCCATGCCGTCATTGAATCTGGTTGCAAAACCGCATCTTTCATTATCAGTATTAAGCCAGGCAAGGGCTCTGAAAGATTTGTAGCCGGTATCTACTCCGCCTCTTATTCTGGAATTGGCAAACATAGCAGTCGCAAAAGGCATCATAAGATTTGCGACACGGAATTTTCTCATCGCATCCTCTTCTGACTTATAATCAATCCCGACCTGAATCCCGGCTGTCTCTCTCATCATCACATCTGATAAAATTCCCCAGAGATAATTCGCCATTAAATGATATCTGCGTTTGGGCAAAAGTTTAATGTTTTTATAAGTGCTCACCGGAGAAACGCCTTTATTAAGAAGTTTTATTCCAAATTTTTCTAAAACAGGTTTCATAACAGCATCGATTTTTTCTACTCTCGATTTTAAATCTTTGATAAATTCTTTGGGTTCAAGACTGAGTTCAATTTGACATCCAGGCTCAAGGGTAATGGTCTCATGCAGTTTTTTTAACCCGATAATATTTGTTTCATCTAAAATATAATCCCAGTTATCAATCTTGGCAATTTCGCGCAGAAGTTCGCATACTCCGTATTCACCGCCGTAAGGTGCCGCTTCGCCGGTTAAACCGATTACGGGAATACGTTCGTATTCCATTCCGATTTTCTGTGAGGTTTTACAACCTAAAATAAATTCATCCAGTAACCGGCTGTACTCTAAATGTTCCTTTGTTTTGCAATAACTCACGACTTTCTCCTTTTTACATTATATATTAAACACAGATGTCTGTTATTAATATAGATGAGAATTAAAGTTTTAACATTTCCCTGTTTGTACTATTATTAATACCATGGTGGATTATTTACAACGCGCAAAATTTTTTAGAACCAAAAAAAGGTTAGGCCAGAACTTCTTGATAAACCCTGAGGTAATTGCTGATATTATTGATTTTGCAAATATCACAAAAGACGATATTGTCTTAGAAATCGGCCCCGGTGTCGGATTTGTAACAGAACAGCTTGTTAAATATGCAAAAAAAGTTATTGCAATCGAGCTTGATGAAGAGGCTGTAAAAGAGCTTGAAAAATTAAACTGCGATAATCTGGAAATTATTCATCAGGATATTCTAAAAACAGATATATCAATGCTTACAGACGAAAAAGTGAAAGTTGTTGCAAATATCCCATATTATATTACATCTCCGATTATTGCCCATCTGCTTGGTGAAATTGATGATTTGAACAACAAAAACAGGAACAGTATAACCGATATCATTTTAATGGTGCAGGAAGAAGTCGCAAGAAGAATTGTCGCCACAGAAAAGAGTTCTGCTAAACAATACGGGCTCTTAACTATACTCTCTCAGTTTTGGGCAGATTGTTCAATAATCAGGCTTGTCGGCAGAAAATCTTTTTACCCTGCGCCAAAAGTAAACTCTGCTCTTGTCTCAATGAAAGTCAGAAAAACCCCGCTTCTTGAGTTAAGCGACTATTCTCATTTCAGAAAGACCATAAAGGCCGCATTTTCCCAAAGGCGTAAAACATTAAAAAATTGTCTCTTAGGCGCGGGGTTTGATAAAAATAAAATTACTTCCGCAATCTCTGAATTAGGGCTTGATGAGAATATCCGCGGTGAAAAATTATCAATTGAACAGTTTGGCGAATTATCCAAACTTATATAAATAAGGGAGACTTAATATGGATACAAATGTTATGTTCAAAATCGGCTACGGACTTTATGTCCTGACTGCAGCAGAAGGAGATAAGGATAACGGCTGTATTATAAATACAGTTATGCAGGTTACATCTGACCCTTTGCAGATAGCAATTGCGGTTAACAAAAAGAATTATACAAATGAAATGATACAGAGAACAAAAAAATTCAATGTATCTATTTTGTCAGAAAGCGCTAAATTTGAACTTTTTGAGCGTTTCGGCTTTCACTCAGGGCGTGATACAGACAAATTTGCAGATTTTCGCGACACCAAAAGAAGTCCGAACGGGGTTTTGTATATTACGCAAAATACTAATGCTTTTATGTCTGCTTATGTAAAACAGGAAATTGATCTGGGTACGCATACCCTGTTTATAGCACAGCTAGTAGCGGCAGAAGTTTTGTCAGAAGAACCGACAGTAACTTATACATATTATCAGAATAATATAAAACCAAAACCTCAAAAGACGGAAAAGAAAGGCTGGAGATGCAAAATTTGCGGTTTTATTTATGAGGGAGAAAATTTACCGCCGGATTATATCTGTCCGATTTGCAAACACGGCGCTGTCGATTTTGAAAAAATCGGATAATACATTAAAAAACGGATTGTTTTAAAAGGTGCAGGTTGTATAATTAACCTGTACCTTTAAATTTGAATACAGGCAGAAGATTTTAACAAAACATTTCAGCTAACGAAAGGAGGTGAAAATGTTAGTTGAAATCAACGAAAAAGAACTATTACTAATACTAGCAATAGTTCTAACCCTCAAGTCTCTGTTTTAGAGACACGGGTATGGGTGTTTACGTCACCCATGCCTGTATTCTTATTTTAACCTGTTTCTTGAAAATTTCAAGTAGTTTGTACCTTTAAAATAGAATACAGGCAGAAGATTTTAGCAAAACATTTTAACTATCAAGAAAGGAGGTTAAGATGATAGTTAAAATCAGCGAAAAAGAGCTAATACTCATAATAGCATTAGCTCTTACACTAAAATCCATATTTTAATATGGTACTGGTGTGGGCATTTGCGCTGCCCATGCCTGTATTCTTATTTTAACCTGTTTCTTGAAAATTTCAAGTAGTATGTCCCTTTAAAATAGAATACAGGCAGAAGATTTTAACAAAACATTTTAACTATCGAGAAAGGAGGTTAAGATGATAGTTAAAATCAACGAAAAAGAACTAATGTTATTGCTAGCATTAGTTCTCACACTGAAAGCTCTATTTATGTAGGGCTGCAGGTGGGGGTGTTAGCGTCACCCTTGCCTGTATTCTTATTTTAACTTACTTTTTGAATTTTTCAAGTATAATAAAGTATTATGAAAACAAAATTATTAGAAAGTTTGAAAAAAGAATGTCTTGACTGCCAAAGGTGCGAGCTTGGCAAGACAAGAACCAATGTTGTATTTTCTGACGGCAATCCAAAGAGCGCAAAAGCCATTTTAATCGGAGAAGCGCCCGGCGACAATGAAGACAAAACAGGCATACCTTTTGTCGGACGCGCCGGAAAACTTTTGAATGAGTTTCTGGAAAAAGCCGGAATCTCCAGAGAGAGAGATTTGTATATAATTAATACAGTAAAATGCCGTCCGCCGAAAAATCGGGTGCCGGCTGATAGTGAAAAGAAGTCTTGCGAAGATTATTTATTAAAGCAAATAGACATCGTTAATCCGTCGGTGATAATTTTTTGCGGTGCGACTGCTTTAAAATCTTTTTATGATAAAAAAATTGCAATCTCTAAAATTAGAGGCGAGATTTTGGAGATTGAAATCGGCGGAAAAATTAGAAAATGTATTCCGATATTCCATCCGTCATATTTATTAAGACAGCATTCTATAAAAGAAGGAAGCCCGAGAGACTTGATGCTCAAGGATTTGCAGAAAATAAAAACTCTTATAGACGGATGATATTAGCTGATAAGCTTGTGTTTTTTCACTTGAAAAAGTAAGACACATCGCTTATACTGTAATTACGCACATTGAAAGCAAATGGAATGGTTGTACTTTTCCGTTCGACGAGTTTTGCCGGTTGGGCTATTTGTTCAACGATAATAGCAAATAAACCCCTCACCCGAATTTCAAAGTTTCGCAAATGCTCAACTTGAAATTCTACCCTCTCCCACAAGGGGCGAGGGAGAGGATACGCTAGAAGTATAGCGGTCGTTTTTGAGTAAGAGGTTTTTCGAGCGGAGCCGTCTTTTTCTCATTCCAAAATATTCATGGGGATGTACTGGTTTTGACGCCCGCCCGGCGAGGGCAATGGGCAAGCCGAGTGCACGAGAGTGC
>CALVBV010000010.1 GCA_944325815.1 Candidatus Gastranaerophilales bacterium | reverse complement strand
GTCTAGAGGCCTAGGACAACACCCTTTCACGGTGTAGACAGCGATTCGAATTCGCTTGGGGGTACCATAATAAAAAAAGACTCCTATAGGAGTCTTTTTTTTAGCCTTTAAACCCGTGCTATACAGAACTCATTTCGAACAGCCTCCAGCACTGCTGCAGCGTATTCTTCATGCTTGCCGTAAAAGATATGAGAAGCATTTGGGATTACTACAATTTTATTCCGTTCAGGATGAGAACAGTACGAATTAATCTTTTCCATAAATCCTTTTGCATCACCGTTTGTCAGACTATCTTTTTCTCCTATAATGAAAGTTCCGCTGACTTTTATTGAAGCAAGCGAGTTTGTCTCACCGTCTCCGCTTATTACCGGACAATTTTTCAGGTTATATGCATTATAAAATCCCAGAACAGTTTCGGCGCACATAGGAGAAAATCCCCCGAAAAGAATAGGTAGAATCTCTTTTCCACGGCCTTCCGAGACAAATTTTTCCGCCAGTTTTAAGCAATCATCGATATTTGGCATAACCTGCCACCAATGGGCTAAATCAATCGGGGCAGATACTATAAAATAATCGACCAAATTATCCGGTGTATTACCCAAATAATGAATTATTTTATTAGAACCCAATGAGTGGCCCGCAAGAATTATTCTCTTGAATCCCCTATCTTTGGCATACTTAACATAAGCCTCTACATCCTCATAAGCGAGGCTGAAATCATCAAACACAACACCCGTGTTCTGTTGTTTTCCGATTTTCAAATCAGAGTAAGCAAGCAAAGAAAAGGCATCCATAGCGTGTCCTATAATACAGGCTATGTTATTTGCGCTCAACAGTTCTCCTGCTGCACATAATAAATCATTTTGGAATACATTACTGCAGATTCCGCTCATAATTATTACAACGGTATCCATAGTGTAATCACCGAATATAGCACCTTTTAATTCTAAGCCTCTGGGGGTTTTTACTCTGATTATTTCCATAACATATCCTTTCTAATTTAATTATTCAATAAAACTCTGTTAATCGCAAATACTTAATTAATACTTACAGAGAGAGGGGGCTTTATTTATGCCGGAATCAGCCCCCGGCATAATTTTGTATGGAAGGAGAATCAAGTACTCCCGCCCGGCTCAGAATTATTCAAAAAGAAATTTGTAAATGAATAATTCTTTTTTTAAGTCAAAAAATATGTTATAATAAATATGTTAAATTATATCAAGGAGAGTTATATGCCAATTTTATCCAGTGTGCTTTGTGTCCCGTTTTTAATTGATGCGTTAATAGTCATATTAGTAACAATGTTCACTTTTGCAAATTTTGTATCCGGATTAGCTGCATTTACGGGCATAACGCTTTGGATATTACTGATTACAATGGCTTTTTTATACTTTAAAGGTTTTTACAGCGGCAAAAATTCTTCAATAAAAGATTTGTACAGATTGTTTGAAGCTGTAACATTATCAACAGTAATTGCTGGTATTCCGATTTTGATTATGAGCTTTAATATGCTGACATTTATATTGTTAACAATTAATGCTGCCGGAATTTTCAGCGGCGTGTTGATATTCCGCACAATCTATTTAATATGCAAAAAATATTTCAACCCAATAAAAAATGTTTTAATAGTAGGTGCCGGGCAGGATGGCAAGCTTATAGCAGAAGAGATTCAGGCGCGTCCTGATTTAAGAATGAAAGTTGTCGGATTTTTGGACGACAATATGAATAATATTGAAGACGAGGACTCCAGTATTCCAATATTGGGCCTAACCTGCGATACAGAGGCCGTAATAAAGGATAATAATGTTCAATTAGTTATTATAGCGGTAAAATCGCGTATGGATTCTGCCATTCTGACAGACTTGGTAAAGGGCATACCTTTAGGGGTAAAAGTGTGGCGTATGCCGAAATTTTATGAAAAAATAACCCGCAAATATCTTGTATCAAAAATGACTGTTAATTGGCTTTTCTATGATTGTGTCAGAAAGAAAGCGCTGTTATACGCCTATTTAAAACGTATATGTGATGTTATTGCATCAATATTGATTATAGTTATTACTATACCGTTGTCCTTAATTGCAGTAATAGGCATCAAGCTTTCGGACTTTGGTCCGGTATTTTTCTCTCAGACAAGAATGGGAAAATTTGGCAAACCTTTTAAAATGCTTAAATTTAGAACAATGTATCAGGACGAAGTAGACGAAGACTTTGATGATGACTTAAATGAAATTAATGCTGATGACAAACGAATAATGCCATTTTGCCGTCTATTAAGAAAATTCCATATAGACGAACTTCCCCAGATGATAAATGTTTTGAAAGGCGAAATGAGTATTATTGGTCCACGGCCAGTGAGAGAAGAAGTTTATTATGAGAATAAGAAAAAAGTTCCATTCTGGGAAAGCCGGAACTGGGTTCGTCCGGGCTGGTGCGGATGGCAGCAGGTTAATATTTGCGAACCCGAAGCAGAAGAACGGCTAAGATATGATTTGTATTATATAAAACATCGTAATCTTCTATGGGAGTTTATGATTCTTGTTGAATATGTAATCAAGGTATTTACCGGCAGGTGCAAATAACCGCAATGTTATAATTCTTAATCACTCAGGCAGTTCATAAACGCACGCTTCACACCCCAAAGATTGCCGCGGCGCTGCGCGTCTTGCAATGACAGTTTTTTAGCCACCTAGTCACTTAATCACTTCATTAACGCACCCCTCATGTCTCACGCTTCACGCCATCATCACCCATCCCCAGCCCTTCCCTCATTTAGGGAAGGGGGCTGTTATCCCTCCCTTATGAGGGAGGTTAGGTGGGTGCCGGCACTGGTTTAGGAGTTGATAAGTTTAGGAGTTGAGGAGAAGTTATAAATGTTGAAAAGTGGATAAGTTGAACAGTTGAAGAGTAGTTATATATTTCTTAATCACTTAGTCACCTAGTCACTTAATCACTTTATAAACGAACTCTTCACCCTTCACGCCTCACGCTTCACTCATTACTTGAATAGTTGAAAAGGAGTTATAAATTCTTAATCACTTGGTCACTTAGTCACTTAATCACTTAAATTCTATTACCTTTCCTCTTTACGGAAAAGATGTGTTGTAATATAATTTTTACTATAGGGGAAAAAAAGTATGAAAGAACAGAAAATTGCAGTAATTGGCTTTGGTATATGGGGTAAAAATATTGTCCGGAATTTTTACAACCTTAATGTTTTAGATGTTGTATGCGACCTGGATGATCAGTCTTTACAAACAGTTAAAGAACAATTCCCCGGCGTTAAGGTTACCAAAGATTTTAATGATATTATAAAAGATGATTCAATAACCGGCGTAGCGGTTGTAACGCCTAGCCATACACATTTTAAAATAGTAAAAGCAATGCTTGAAGCCGGTAAAAATGTGTATGTAGAAAAACCTATCTCAACAGTTGCAGAAGAAGCTAAAGTCCTTACAGAACTGGCTGAGTCAAAAGGACTTGTTTTAATGGTAGATCATCTGCTTCTTTATCACCCGGCCGTAAACAGACTAAAAATGCTGATTGAAGAAGGGGTTCTCGGAGAACTAGTTTACGCTCAGAGTGACAGATTAAATGTTAATTATCATAAAAATGACAGAAGTGTAATGTGGGATTTAGCCCCGCATGATGTATCTATGATAGCTTATGTTACCGGCAAAAATCCTGTTAAAGTAATATCCGCAATAGGATGTTCTTCTGAGAAAAATAATATAATGGACATTACACATATAGGAGTAGAGTTTGAGGGCGGAATGATTGCTCATATCTCTGACAGCTGGATTACTCCTCAAAAGCACGTAACTCTGCTTGTAAGAGGTACAAAAGCTACTGCGATATTTGACGATACCGCACCTGCGGATAAATTAAAGGTTTATGATAATTTTGTACCGGCTAATACACAAAATTATTCGCTTGATTATCTTGAAATAGAACCTTTGAAGCTTGCCTGCCAGCACTTTGTTAACTGCTGCGCATCCGGCCAAAAGGCCCGCTCAGACGGTGCTAACGGATATGCTGTTGTGAGCGTTCTGGAAGAAGCTGAAAGAATTATGCTCGGCTCTAAGGTGGAAGATTTAAATAAAAAAGACTTTGCGCTTTCAAGAATGAAAGTATAGCCGGTCTGCTTAAGCGGCGCACAGAACGGCAGAATGTTAAATTATTATGCGCCGGCAAGATGGTGATAGTATGGCAAATTTTATATCGATTTTTAGAATTTTTGTAATGTTCGCTGCAGTGTACCTGATTTATACCTGCCAGGGAAATTCTCAAGCTTATGTATGGGCGCTGATTTTAACAATATTGGCATTCGCACTTGACGGAGTTGACGGATATGTTGCAAGAAAACTTCATGAAGAATCCAAGTTTGGCGCTCTTCTTGATATTATGGGCGACAGAATCGTTGAAAATACATATTGGATATTGTTTGCCGTTATGGGATGGCTTAATATACTATTCCCATTGATTGCAATTACAAGAGGCTTTATAACAGACACCATCAGAAGTGCTGCGATGGAGCACGGACTAACTCCGTTTGGAATGCAGGTTAATCCTATTTGCAAATTTATCACAGGCTCAAAATTTATGAGAATAAGCTATGCTGTTGCAAAAGTTCTTGCGTTTGTTCTGATTATAACAGCCAAAATCCCTGTCTGCCCGCATAGAGAAATCATTTGGACGATAGGTTTCTGGGCTGCGGTATTTGCTATTGTATTTTGTGTGGTAAGAGGGTTGCCTGTTGTTATTGAGGCTAAATATTTATTTGAGAAAAAATAATGCTGAATATTGTTTTGTATGAGCCAGAAATTCCTCAAAATACCGGAAACATCGCAAGGCTTTGTGTTTGCTGCGGTGCGTCTTTATATCTTGTTGGAAAATTAGGATTCGCGCTCACTGATAAATATACAAAAAGAGCAGGCATGGATTATTGGCAGAATGTTGATTTACACAGAGTTAGTTCTATGGACGAATTATTCAGCCAATTTCCTAATGGAAGATTTTTTTATCTTACAACAAAATCTAAGAAGAAATACACTGATATAGAATTTAAAGATGGCGACTTTCTGGTCTTTGGCCCGGAATCAAGAGGGCTTCCGCAGGAATACGTAACGCGTGATACAGCAATTACAATTCCGATGAAAGACGGCCAGAGAAGTCTGAATCTGTCAAATTCTGTTGCTATTGTGGCTTATGAAGCTATACGACAGGGAGTTCATATTCAATGAGTGAATACAAAATGCCAAATCGTGAACAAAATTCAAACAAAGGAACTTTCGGGAAAGTTCTGAATTTTGCCGGTTCTAAAAACTATATTGGTGCAGCCTATCTTTCAACAATAAGTCCATTAAAGGCCGGCGCAGGTTTTGTTGCTCTTGCAAGCGAAAAAGAAATAATCAGAGTCGTATCATCACTGCTTCCGGAAGCGGTTTATCTTTCTTCAAAAGAAGGTTTAAAAAATATTAAAAATTTTTCAGTTGTTTTGATAGGATGCGGGCTTGGAAATTCTGACAAGCTTTTTTTGAACGTTATAAAGAAGTTACAAAAAGAAACTACCCCTGCTGTAATTGATGCTGACGGATTAAACATATTATCGAGACATAATATCAAACTCCCTCAAAATAGTATAATTACCCCTCATCCGTTAGAAGCTGCAAGACTTTTAGGGGTAAGCCTTGAAGAGATTTTAGAAAATCTGGAAGGCAGTGCAAAAAAACTCAGTGAAAAATTTAATTGTGTTGCGGTTCTAAAAACACATAGGACAATTATTTGTTATAAAGATAAAATATTCATTAATCAGCATGGCTGCTCAGCTCTTGCAAAAGCCGGTTCAGGAGATGTGCTGGCCGGAATTATAGCCGGCCTCCTTGCTCAAAAAACGGATTTATTTGAGGCTGCAAAACTCGGAGTTTATCTTCATTCAAGAGCCGGAGAGATTGCCTCAGAAGATATGACAGAATACTCTGTTCTGGCATCAGAACTGCCCAAATATCTGCCTAAGGCTATTGCAGAAATAATATAATTCTTAGTCATCTGTTTCAAACCTGATACGCCCAAGCTGGTTTATTTCAATCGGTGCATTTAAATGTCTTATGTACTCACAAGCAATAAAATCCTTGTTAAACGGATAATTTATACATTCCTCTTTTGGCGCAAGGATGTCAAAATCAGCCCCCTCAAACATCATAAACGAATCCTGTGCTACTTTATAGAACTTATCTTCTCTGGGGTTATTTATATCAATCGGATGTTCATTGCCTTCTCTGTCCACAAAATTCATTGCGGTTAATTTGCCTTCAATTGGATTTACAGTGTAGTTTAAGCCCGATACTGCCAATAACCCCGGCTTATTACCGTGTGTTGTGTATGTGTCTTCTATTGCATGCTTAAACATTTCAACAAGCTTCTTTTCCGAAACATCCGCAACGGAAATTCTGTCCTCAAAAGGTGCTATATCTTTTATGTCCCTGGAATCTACAACTCCCTCCTGAAAGAAACTCCTTGTTCCGCTGTTGTTCCAGATTGCAATATCTGTCCCAAGTTCATAACGCATTGCATCACACATAAAATTAGCGTGAGCATTCTCTTCAATTAATGTCATAGGAGGCGGAGTTACGGATTTTACATAGCCTACAACTTCCGGCTCTCCAAGTATTTCATTAATTATATATTGATTAATCATGTTTTTAGCAAAAAGCCTTGTTTCGCCTAAATTATTTTGGGCTTTAGTTATTACACCATCTTTATCAAAGGTCAGATTCAGCTTCCCGAAATAATTCCCGTTTTTCCCGGCCTCGGTTATTATAACCGGTTCTCCGGTCTTTGAATACAACAGGTTGTCGCCTTCTTTAATATCTTTTATAAGTTCATGCGTATGTCCGCCTATAATTACATCAATACCGCTTGTGTTTTGTGCAATTGCTTTGTCCTTCTCATAACCTACGTGGGATAATAATATAATTTTATTAACCCCCTGTCTGCGGAGTTTGTTAACTTCCTGCTGTATATCTTCTATAGTGTCTTCCAAATCGTCCACAGAGCAGTCTTTGTGATACGCAGGATGAGTTATTCTTTCAGTTAAATCAACAGGGGTTGCACCGACCAGCCCGATTTTTTCTCCCTTTACTTCTACCACAGCAGATTTCTTTATATAATTGCTTAACTGCCCTCTCTCCTGCTCTTCTACTTCTTCAGGATCTTCATCCTCTATCTGGGCTTGTCTCAAATTTACAGCAAAATAATCTCCGTTAAATTGTCCGATTGTATCTATAAAATCCCTTTGTTTTGTGTCCATCTCGTGGTTTCCGAGAGCAGAGCCTTTGATATTTGCAAGGTTCATAAACTTTATAACCGCAAGATTGACTGCTTTGTTCTTTTCATCTCCTATATTATTGTCACCGCCGGATAAATTTAAATCCCCTTTAATACCTGTCAGGATTCTCGTCATATTATTTGTCTGCCCGTGGAGGTCATTTACATATCCGACCGACATCTCAAATGTATCACTCTTCGGTGTTTTTTCCAGTTTATTCTGTTTAGAGCCCTTTGAATCTCTAAATGAAAATTTGAGTGGGTTAATGTTTATAGGTGATACTTTCATATTTTCCTGCTTTTAAATAATAAAACGTCTAAAAATTATTTTTGCTATTGGTTAATCGTCATCATCACGTTCATATCGAATGCGCCCGATTTGGTTGATTACAATAGGCTCATTCATTTCTTTTATATAAGCACTCGTAAGCACATCTTTATCATAAGGATATTTTTCAATATACAATTCTTCCGGTGCAAGGACATTGTAATCTGCGCCTGCTGACATTAAAAATTCATCAGTAACAACTTTGTATGTCTTATCTTTTCTCGGGTGTTCAATATCAATTTTATGTTCTACACCGTTTTTATCTATAAAATTCATCTCTGTAAGACTTCCCTCTTCCGGGTTAACGGTATAATTCAATCCTGAAACGGCTAAGAGTCCGGGCTTTAGAATCGGAGAGTCATAGGTAGCTTTTATAGCTTTTTTGAATGCTTCTACAATAATATCTTCAGGAACTTCTGCTACAACAACATAATCTAAAAACGGTGCCATGTCTTTTACATCACGTGAGTCGAGCTCTCCTTCGTGGAAAAAGCTTCTCACACCGCTATGGTGCCATAATGCGATATCAGAATTTGTCATTTCGCGCATAATATCGCACACAAAGTTTGCATGCGGGTTTTCTTCAGCTAAATTTTTGGGCGGAGGCGGGGCTTTTTTAACAAATCCGACTTTTTCCGGCACGCCTAAAATGTTATCAAATACATACTGATTAATCATATTTCTGTGAAACAGTCTTGTTTCTCCAATGTTATTCTGGGCCTTTGTGATTACACCGTCTTTATCAAAAGTCAGGTTTAATCTGCCGAAATAATTCCCATCTCTTCCGCCTTCTGTGATAATTACAGGTTCTCCGGCTTTTGAATAGAATAAGTTTTCGTTTTCTTTTATGTCCTTGATAAGTTCGTGCGTGTGTCCGCCGATAATTACATCTATACCATTTGTATTTTGGGCAACTATCTTATCTCTTTTGTGCCCCATGTGCGAAAGAAGTATGATTTTATTAATACCCTGCTCTTTCATTTTATCAACTTCTTCCTGAATATCTTCTATAGTGTCGTCTAAATCATCGACAGAACAGTCTGTGTAATAACTCGGATGAGTTAATCTTTCCAGCATATCCATAGGACAAGCGCCTATAAGACCGATTTTTTCACCTTTCACATCAATAATTGTTGATTTTTTTAAATAGCCATTTAAATCAGCTCTTCCAAATTTTTTTATTTCTTCTTCATTTTGTTCTTTCAGCGGAATCTGGTTGAAATTTATAGCCAGCATATCGCCGTTGAATCTTTCGATTGCTTCTATACAGCTTTTTTGATTCATATCAATTTCGTGATTTCCAAGAACAGATGCTTTAATATCTGCAATATTTAAAAATTTTGTTGCAGCAAGATGAATTGCTTCGTTTTTTTCATCTCCTATATCAATATCACCGGCAGAAAGTTTTAAATCACCTTTTATCCCGGATAGAATCCGCATCATATTATTAACCTGTCCGTGGGTATCATTAACATATCCGACAGACATTTCAAAAGAATCCTTTTGCGGCGATTTTTCCAAAGAATAGTCCGGCTGTTGTTTAATAGGATTGCTCTTAAACAGAACTTGAGGAATATTAAGATTTACATTTGGTATTCTTAAGTTCATATTTTACCTTCTTCTACATAGTGAAAACCGGTAAAGAAAAATTTTTGCCTAAATGTTTACAATAATTTACATAGAGAGGCAGGTTAAAGCTTTTCTTAAAACTTCTTCTGAATTTGAACTATCCTGAATAGACGGCAATACTTTATTAAGAGCATCTTCAATTTCTTTGGATTCATAACCAAGAGATAACAGAACAGCCTGAGTGTCATCTATAGCCTGGGTTTGCGGAAGAGCGGCCGCTGTGCGTGGAAGTTCTGTTTTCATCAGCTTGTCTTTAAGCTCAAGAATAATTTTTTGTGCTAATTTTGGCCCTACGCCTTTAGCACGGGTAAGTTCTTTATAATCTCCATCGATTACAAGCGATATAACATCGCAGGCATCAAATTCATTTAAAAGCGCGATAGCCATTTTTGCCCCTACACCGGAGACCGAAAGAAGTATTTGAAAAATATCACGCGTTTCTTTGTTAGAAAATCCATACAAACACATTGCATCTTCTCTGTGTGTTAAAAATACGTATATTTTCTGTTTTTTTTCCTCATCAACAACAGCCGCAAAGAAATCTCTGTCCGTAACTTCGAGCAGATACCCGCATCCGGAGGTCTCAATTGTAATAAAAGCGCCTTTAGCAGTCTTTTTCTTATCTGTAATTAACCCCTTAAAATAATCATACATTTTTTAATCTCCTCTTAGTAAAATAATATAACAAAAAGGCCCCCTCTTTACAATCAACTATGTTTTGTGTATGATAAATCAGTAACCAATTAAATACCTTTGGAGGAGTGCCAGAGCGGTTGATTGGAGCGGTCTTGAAAACCGTCGTACGTGCGAGCGTACCGTGGGTTCGAATCCCACCTCCTCCTTATAAAAACGGGTTGACTTTTGTCAGACCCGTTTTTATTATGTGTGGTGAGGATGAGAAATCACATTTTGTGGGTTGCGCGAGCGAGCAAGACACAAATCCCGCCACCGCCTCCATTTAAAAAGCCCGAGCCATAAAGGTTTTTGACTTTTAATTGTATTTTAAAATCCGTGTACATTTTTATCCGGTTTGATTTGTACGTATAGATTGAGATTTGCAGATTTAAATAATAACAAATTTATCTGAAAAACTGTTAAAACTCGGTAACAGGGCTATAAAAAGCTCAGGAAAATTGATGATTACTTTTATAACACTTATAAAAATTATTAAATCTTACCCCCGTTTTTCAACTTCATAGTGCTGCAATTGCTTCTTGAATGTGCCCCACCTCTTTATATTAAGTTTTGTAACAAAAATTCCCGCTTATGAAATTAACTACTTTTTAAATACTTTATATATATGTAAGATGAAATTAAAAACCAGGGAGACTAATTATGTCAAACAATATTAATGCAAATGTTTTAAAGAATTTTATAGTAAAGACAATTGGTGCTGAAAAATTAACACAGAATCAAGCACAAAAAGTCGGAGTTGATGCAGACAAATATGCAGAGGCAAATGTTGATGAAAATGCATATCTTGATTTGGATGAAATAATCAGTGATTCAGATTTGTATGAACAATTTGCCACAATGTATGTTGAAGAACAAAATAAAGAAGTTGAGGCTAACGAAGAAAAAGAGAAAGAAGAAGAGACAAAAGTAAAAGAGAAAGGCGAAAACAAAGCCTAGAAAAGATTTTAATATTTACCGGCGGGACAAAAAATCCCGCCTTTTTATTTTGATAATGTAAAAAATTCAATAATATGTTATAATAAAATTAGGAGATCAAAATTGCATAGTTATCAGCCAAATGCGTAAGCAGAAAGGCATTTTAATATAAGAATGATGAGCAATATACAATTTCAAAATGACCTCGAGCGCCTGATGGCAGTTATGCCCCAAAAAGTCGTGGATAATTTAACTTACGACAGCCTGGAAGATGTTATTGAAATTGTGCTGGACTTGGGAAGAGTTCCGGAAGTCCGGCATTCCGGCGGAAAAATTGAGAGGTTAAATTGCGAAGTTGTTAATGATGAAGATATAAACTTTGTAACTTCTCATCTGCAGGAATTTACTCACGATAACAGAACAGGGATTCCGGGAACGCTTCACCGTATCAGCGCAATAAGAAACAGACAGGGAAAAGTTGTCGGACTCACCTGCAGAATAGGCCGTGTTGTAACCGGAACAATTGCCTGCATAAAAGATTTTTGTGTACAAGGAAAAAGTATTCTATTTTTAGGCCCTCCTGGTGTAGGTAAAACTACAAAACTGAGAGAAATATCACGCCTTGTAGCAGATGAGCTCGGCAAACGCGTAGTTGTTGTCGATACCTCCAATGAAATTGCAGGCGACGGAGATGTGCCGCATCCTGCAGTAGGCTCTGCAAGAAGAATGCAGGTAGCACAGCCTGAGTTACAAAAAGATATTATGATTGAGGCTGTAGAGAACCACACTCCGGAAGTTATTGTTGTTGATGAAATCGGAACAGAAGCCGAAGCTCAGGCTGCAAGAACTATTGCAGAACGAGGAGTCATGCTGATTGCAACCGCTCACGGCAACTGCCTCGAAAGTCTGATTAAAAATCCGACACTTTCTGATTTGGTAGGGGGAATTCAGTCAGTAACTTTAGGTGATGATGAGGCTAAAAGAAGAGCTTCTCAAAAAACAGTTCTTGAAAGAGAAAAGCAGCCTACTTTTGATATTGTAATTGAAATTCTTGATAGAAATACGCTTGCTGTTTATAAAAATACATCAGAAGCTGTTGATTATATTTTAAGAGGATGGCCAATCAGACCTGAGATAAGAAAAGTTGACAAAAACTACACTGATAAACCTCAGGAAACACCGGCAGAACTTCCTGCAAACACAGAAGCCAGACAGCCTTCTGAAAACAAGATGAACTTCTCGTTTTCAAGACAGAAATATGTTGAAGAAGTCAAACCTCTTAAAAAACTGTATTTATACGCTGTTTCCAGAACTATTGTAGAAAAAATCATAGAACGCCTTGACTTAAATGTTGAATTGACGCGTAATGTTGAGGATGCTGATATTGTAATTGCCCACAAGAACTTTGCAAAAGGCGGGGCTAAGATTTTGAATACAGCTCGGGAATACAGGGTTCAGGTTTTCTATGTAAAGACGAACTCCATGGCACAAATTCAAAAAGTTTTGAAAGATGCTCTTGATATTCAGCCCGGCGATGCGGAAACTTTAACCGGATACACTGATGATACGGAAAAAGCGCTTGATGAGACAAAAGACGGTATTCAAAAAATAATGGAAGGCGCAGAAGTTATTGAACTAACCCCGCAGCCTTCACATATAAGAAAATTACAGCACGAACTTGTAGAACAATATAATCTGCAAAGTTCTTCGATAGGCGAAGGCGATGAACGGCATATCAGGATTATACGTGGCTGACGGCGCTTGTAAATAACCTTTTCTTCTGCTAAAATAACTCAAGATAAGGAGAAGAAAGGATGAGTATAAATCAATCAATTAAACCCGTAACAACAGAAGAAAAAGAGAATCTTACAATCGGAGGGTGTGATTTGGTTGATTTGGCCAAACGTTACGGAACTCCTCTTTATGTAATTGATGAAGCGACTCTGCGCGGTATTTGCAGAGAGTATAAAAACGCGTTCAAGGATTACAAAAACATAAAAATGATGTACGCCTGCAAGGCTCTTTGTACATCTGCAATCACCAGAATCCTTGACAGCGAAGGCTTTGGGTTTGATACTGTATCAGCAGGCGAAATTTATACGGTATTTAAATCCGGCGTTAATATGAGCAAAGTCCTTTTTAACGGAAATAATAAGTCAGAAAGAGAAATAGAGCTTGCTTTAGACTATAATGTCGGAAGATTTTCTGTTGATAATTTTTATGAAGCAGAACTATTAAACAAAATTTGTGAGAGAAAAGGAAAAAAAGCAGACATTCTTTTAAGAATTACGCCGGGCATTGAATGCCATACTCACGATTATATACAAACAGGCCAGACAGATTCAAAGTTTGGCTTTGATTTGTCTCAAGTCGATGAAATTATCGGATTAATTATCAATAAGTATAAAAACCTTAATTTACGCGGGCTTCATGCACATATCGGCTCACAAATCTTTGAGACAAAAAGTTATTATGACGAAATTGAAATTCTTGTAAAAGAGATTGCAAGAATAAAAAATAAATTTTCGCTCAATTTGGAAGAGATTAATATTGGCGGCGGTCTCGGCGTAAAATACACAGATGCTGACAATCCGCCTTCAGTAGAAATTCTTGCAGGTGCTGTCACAAAAGCCCTTGATAAATTTGCCCTGGAAGCAAAAACTATTTATATAGAGCCCGGAAGGAGTATAATTTCGACTTCCGGAGTAACCCTATATACAGTAGGCAGTTCAAAACAGGTTCCGGGCGGAAAGAAATATGTTGCAGTTGACGGCGGTATGGCGGACAATCCCAGACCAAGTATGTATCAGGCTAAATATACTGCGCAAGCCGCTAATAAATTAAATTTTGATAAAACAGAAACAGTTACAATAGCCGGCAGATACTGCGAAAGCGGCGATATTTTAATTGAAGATATTGAACTTCCGCCGCTTGAAGCCGGCGATATCCTCTGCGTTTACAATACAGGGGCGTATAACTACTCTATGTCATCTAATTACAACAGGGTCGAAAAACCTGCAATGGTACTTGTAAATAATTCTCTATCTGATATTATAGTATATAGAGAGACATTGGAAAATCTCATTTCACACGATAATATTCCGGATAGGTTGAAAAATAATGATTGATGCGCTGATTTCTTTAGTCCAAGATATTTTGAGCCCGCTTCAGTGGTCTCTTAATTGGATTAATGTTCTTGAAATTGCATTTATTGCCGTTATTTTATTTTTGTTTTATCAAAAATTTATCAAAAATACTCAGGCGGAAAAACTTGTTAAGGGAATCTTTATTCTTGTTTTTGTCTGGATTTTAAGTGAAATTCTTATCCTAATTGATTTGCAGATATTAGGAGTATTTTTAAAATCCCTGGTGACATTAATTGCACTCAGCTTAATTGTAATTTTCCAACCGGAACTGCGTAGGTTTTTAGGCTACTTAGGCCAGCCCGGATTTTTGAGAAAAACATTTTTTACAACAGGAACTTACAGAGAAGCCACGGATAAAGAAATTGATATCATTAAGGAAATTATCGAAGCCGTAAAATATCTGACAAAAACCAAAACCGGCGCTTTAATGGTATTCCAAAAAGGTGTTGATGCCGGAGTTTACTCCGATGTCGGGATAAAGCTTGATGCCTTGATTTCAACAGAACTTATCTTAACAATATTTCACCCTAATACCCCGCTTCACGACGGTGCAATGGTAATTGAAGGAAATAAAATTCTATCCGCAGGAGTTCTTCTCCCTCTAACAGAAGACCCAAAATTAAGCTGGAGATACGGAACCCGCCACCGCGCCGCAATCGGGATGTCAGAAGTATCAGACGCGGCCTGTCTCGTCGTATCGGAAGAAACAGGAGATGTTTCTATATGTATGGATGGTATCTTAAAAAAATATGAAGATTTAATGACTTTAAAAACGGATTTGGAATCAATTTTAGGTATAAAACCGACAGATGAAAATGAAGTTAAGCATAAAAACTTTTTTGATGTTCTGAAAAGAAAATAACGGAGATAAGGATGTTTTTTCATAAAAAAAAGCCTGAACCGGTAAAAAAAACAAAAGGCGAAATTGTAAAGGAAGTTATATCCAAGCTGTTTTTTTTAACATTGGGTGCTTTTATCTTTGCTGCAGGGCTTGAATTATTTTTATTGCCAAATAAAATCATTGACGGCGGAGTTATCGGTATATCAATGATGCTTACCTATATTACCGACGGCAATTTGGGTTTATTTATCTTTTGTATAAACCTCCCGTTTATATTTGTTGCCCTCAGAACGCTCGGTAAAAAATTTGTAATACAAACATTTTATGCAGTAGGAATACTTTCTGTTGCAACCAACTTTTTCCACGGACATCAGGTTACGGAAGATTTACTGCTTGCAACAGTATTCGGCGGTATAATTCTGGGGCTTGGAGTCGGATTAATTTTAAGAAATAATGCGTCGCTTGACGGCACAGAGATGGTCTCTATTCACCTTGCGAAGAAATTAAAATTTATCTCTGTAGGCGAACTTTTAATGACGATAAATCTTTTTGTTTATCTGGGGGCAGGTTTCCTATTTGGCTGGGATAGAGCATTGTACTCAATTTTAACCTATTATGTCGCATCTAAAGTTATTGACAGCGTCTTGGAAGGTTTTGACAAAGCAAAGTCCGTCAGAATTGTATCTGAAAAATACCGTGATATAGGCGATTCTATTATGAAAGAGCTTGACGTAAGCGTCACGTATTTCAGAACTATGGGCGGATATTCAAGACAGGAAAAAATCCTTACTTATTGTGTAGTTAACAAGTTTGAAATGGCTAAATTAAAAGAATTAGTTCACTCTATTGACCCCAAAGCTTTTTTGGTTACGGAAGATGTTCACGAAGTTGAAGGAGTCCGTGTAAAAAAGAACAAGCATTAAACTGCTGGACATAGAAAATAAAATAGGATAAAATTTATATATAAAATAGGAGAAATTTTGAATGGCTAATAACGATATGATTCCTGTAGAAGTAATTATTTTAACAGATAATGACGATATAAAAGGTACTGTTTATGTATCAAATAATGTAGCGCCCAACAGGCAGCTTACAGAATTATTAAACGATTCAAACCGTCGTTTTCTGGCTGTAGTGAATGTTGAAATTTACGCCAAAAATTCTAATCAGCCTCCAAAAAGATATGAATTTTTAGAAATCCACATGGATTCAATCCGGATGGTTCATCCGACCTCGCAGGCTTTGTTTAGAGAATCTCCTAAGACACAGGAAGATATTGCAAGATTTAGAGAGCTTCGAGCCAAATTGAATCAGACAAAACCTTTTTAGAAAAAAGCCCGCTTCGGGCTTTTTTAATATTAATTTTTGTAAAAATTTATCCTAAAAATTAAAGTTTTTCCAGATTATGCCGATATATATCATGAAATTTCGGAGTTTTGTTATGGGATTGACTATCGGTAATTCTGGTAATTCTATAAATCAAGAATCGCAAAAAATTGAAGAATTATGCATAAAAGAAGATAAACCGAATACTATTTTCAACGTAGAAGATATGGATGTAAACGGTGACGGCAAAATAGACAATAATGATTTTAAACAATGGACTTTTTTGTCGAAATTTGGAGATTTAAGCCAGGCTGCTTTAAACAAATTCTTAAAAATGTATTTGGATTACGCTGTAAAACAGCCTTACAACAGACGTGACGTGGGTGACCTTACAGTCGTCGAGTTTGATGTACCATTTTCTTTTGGCGCAACAAATAGAAAACAAATTATTCTGGATAGAGAAACCGGAGAAACATTGGTTGATAAATCCGTAAAAATAAGAAATGATAAAGAAGGCATAACCTCTGTAGAAATTAATACCAAAAGATACGGCAAAAATAAGGTGAAAGAATATAATGTCGAATTTCAATATGATAAAGGTGCATTAGAAAATTATGTTATAAATGAAGCAACTGATAAGTATGGAAATAATATAACATATTTTGATTCAATTCCTGAAATTAGAAATATTCCGGAAAATGAACGAACAGCTAATCAAAAAAGACTTCTCAATGAATTTGATAGTATGATAAAAAGTGCCGTCAATGCAGGGATTGATTATGGAGTTGACCCTAAATTAATACTTTCCATTATACAAGAAGAAGTCGGATTTCAGGGCTTAAGTGAAAAAGTTACAGGTAAAAACGGTAAAGGCTATATGCAAATAACATCCTCTCCCGTTAACGATTATCTGGGACTGGCCGGTGATAAACGCTATCATGAAATAAAAGATTTTTTGTACGGACCTGAAGCGGAAGAGTTACTGGCTTCTCGCGGCTTTAACCCGAAAAATGCGGTAACACAAACGGCCAGGAAGGCCTTATACCAAAATATATATTACTATCTGAAAGATAATAAAGATCCTGATTTTAATATACGGCTTGGAACTATTATAATGCGCTATTATCTGGATAAAGCTGATGGTAATGTAGAATTAGCTGCAAAACGTTATAACGGCAGCTCTATAAAAGAAGAGTATGCTGAACGCGTAAACAAATATAATACAATTTTGCAAGATACAGTACCTAATGATACGATTTATAATTATAAATTATATCAGAGATTCCCTAAACAATAATGTAATTAAAAACCTGTTCCATAACATCTCTAAAAGCATTATGGTTCCCGAAGAATACATAAAACTCGGCAGTATTAGCACCTATTTGCTGCAGGGCTTCAACCTCAATTGGCGGCCCCGCAGGCGTTGAACGGGCAGGATTTTGCGGATTTGAAATAACTCCCGTAGAACGCAGAATCGGCAAATATACAGAGTTTTTAAAAATTTCATACTGTGTAAGCCCTTTTGTAACTACACCGAGATTATTTCCCTCCTCGTCTATCAAAAATCCTCTCTGCATCGGTGCTGTATTGGTTCTTGCTTCCAGTCCGCGTCTGTCCGGAAGATTTTTTCTGATATCATATTCCGGTTCAAAATTCCTTTTTATCAATGTATTCATATCTTCGGAGAAAACTTCCCGAATAGGATTTTTCAAATTAAATTTCACCTCCAGAAGATGATTTTTCTGTGTATTAACCCAATCGAATTTAAATTTCAAAAATGTTGATTTCTTATCCAGACTGACTGTCAATGGGATAATATCCCAGGCGCCTTCAAAATCGACTCTTAAAGCACATCTTGTTTTGGTTCTTAAAACAATTTTGGTTCTTAAAACTCTAAATTCAAGCCCCTTATCATCAGCCTTAGGCCCATTATTATAGCTGTCGCCTAAATCTGCGAAATCAAATAACGACATCTGCACGCCGTTAACATAAATTTTATTCTCCCGGATTTGGAGGCTTATATGAGAATTTTCAAGTGAATTTTCAGTTATTTTCAAATCCGAAGGAGTAATTGCCGGCAGAAGATATTCAATTTCTCCGGGTTTTAGATTCTCGACCTCTGCCAGATAAGTATAGATATAGCAATAATCCTCGGTTACAGGGATTTTTTGTGTATTTGTAAGAAGATACTTGTCAAATCCTTTTTTTGCACCAATTCTATCGTAGCCGTCCAGCGGTTTTGAGCTTTTGACTTGTACGATTCCGGAGAAAGTTTTGCCGGAAAGATTAAGAATCTTTTTCTCATCAAAATTATTTGCAAGTTTAAGTTCGTCAATAATAGTATTAGCAATTTGAAGAATTTTTTTATACTTAATAAGATTCTCTAGATGCACATCATCTGTAGAACAGCCGCAGATACTGTCATGAGCCTGATTCTGCAAAAGCAGTTTATACGCATAGCTGATTAACGTATCATACTTTGAGACTTTCTGCTGTTTAACAAAACGATTGGCTAAATCGAGTTTATAGGCACACTTTACATTTATTCTTTTCAAATCGAGCCTTGAAGAGTAACACCCTTGAAGCGTAAAAGTTTTGGAATTATCTCTGAGTTCATCATTCCATTCAAAATCCTTAAAATTATTTTCAACCTTTTTAAAGTATTCAAACGGCGATGACAATTTAATAAAATAATCCTCTTTAAGAATCTCATTAACAGCTTCAATCTGCTGAGCAATATCGGGTTCAACACCCAAATGATCAGCCCCGATAGGAAGAAGCAAAGTGTCTTTAGACTTTTCAGCGATTAAATCAAGATTTTTTTTCAGAATCTCTGCCTTTTGTTCAACAGCGCAGTCCAGAGAAAAAACATCGTGAAAATATCCTCTGACGAGATTCACGGTATCCATCCCGCACCAGGAAAATTCCGCCGGAAAATCCCCGCATCCGCGCCATACAACGCACTTATCAATTCCAAAATCTCTAAGAATATCAACAACGTTCTGGCTGTGACCGAATGTATCCGGAAGATAGCCGATAAAATCTTTACATCCGTATTTTTGAGCAGTTTTTATACCTATTTCCAAATTTTTTTCAAAACAGGTTTTATCTGTCAAAAACTCATCTACTAAACAGTAAAAAGGTCCGATAAATAACTTTTTATGCCTGATAAGAGAAAGCACCAACTCCTCTGCTTCAGGTCTCATTTCAAGATAATCTTCAAGCGCGCTGACCTGACCGTCAAAATAAAAAGACGGTATTTTATTTTTTGCAAGCATCTCAAGTACATTATCAAATACTCTCAGAAGGCGCATTCTGAATATTTCAAATTCTCTGTACCACTCTCTGTCCCAATGTGTATGCAAATACGCAATTACTTGTTTTCTCATACACTTATGATACATCAAAATGTTGATTGTATCAACGCTACTTTATATAGAGGATTTCCGTTTTCGGTATTAAAGATAATATAATACTATACCGTTTTATAAAATTGACTTTAGAAATTTTTTTATTAAAACAAAAAATGGTAAACAATAGGAGATTCCGTCTATGGGAATGGCAGCATCACAGGCAAGATATTTAGCATTAACAGCAAGGAAGACCAATACAGAATGGGAAGGTCAGCAAATTAACCAGGCTCGTACGGCGCTTGCTAACCAGAGTGCTAATTTATTCAACCAGCTTTTAAACCTGGAAGTTCCCAATGCACCCAAAACAACCGACTATACTGAACTGCAGTATTCCTACACAGACGGAGAAAATGAGTCTGTTTTATCAAGCTGGGAACAATTATCTACTTCGGATCCTAATTATAACTATATTGTAAAACATTATTACTATGCAGATGTTTATACCGGCTCAAAGAAACTTCTTGAAAATCCGCAGGTGCAAACCAAAGGCGAGCTTACAATAGAAGATTTTATGAATCAAAACCCTGTTGTAACATATAATGCTAACGATAACACGTACACAATAACAACCGCAGACGGCGAAACAAGAACATATTCTGCAATAAGCAGCCAGGAAAAGGATACTAAACTTGAAAACGCCCTTACAGATTTGAGTTCTGCAATAGATATGGCTCAGGCAGACGGTGTATTGGATACTGACGGAGTTTACGGTTATCAGGACGCAAACGGCACCTGGCATTTCTTCTTAGAAGACGATATAGAAGAACCGAAAGACTACTCTACGGTTTACGTACCATCGTTTGTCGGAAACTCTAAATTGACTGAACTCACCGAATTAACAGAAGAGCAGGCCGCAGAGCTTGCACAGGTGTTAAGAGACTGCGCGGATTCCTCTATCAGCGATTATTTGAGCTTTGATGAGAACGGCGACCTTGTCTATAACGGCGAAGGTATTTACACATTTGATATGCAGGGGCAGACCTATTTTACAACTGAAAAAGATTTATACAACAGTATGCAAACCCAGTATGACTATGAAAAACCAATAGATGTTCAGGAAAAGCTTGCATATTATAATGCATCATACGTACAGAAAAAAATTGAAGAGACAAATCATGCCCTTTTGGAAACTGACGAAAACGGACGATTTACTTCGGTCAGGTTTGATGATGACAGTGTGGTGTATTCTTTGAATGTTGAATCTGTTACGGACGAAGATGCGTATCAGGATGCGATGAATGAATACAATTATAAGATTCAGGAATATGAAAAAACCATTGCTGATATTAATGCGAGAACCTCTATTATTCAACAGGAGGACAGAACCCTTGAACTCCGCCTAAAACAACTTGATACGGAACAGAATGCTCTTGCAACGGAAATGGATGCTGTTAAGAAAGTTATTCAGGATAACGTTGAAAAAACATTCAAGACATTCAGCGATTAGTATTAATTTCAAATCCTTTCATGATATAATCAAATCAACAGATTTATTATTTTTGAAAGGATTTAATTTATGTTAAGAGCCGGAATCGTAGGACTTCCAAATGTAGGGAAATCAACTTTATTTAACGCGCTTACCGCAACAAAAAATGCCCAGAGCGCCAATTATCCGTTTTGTACAATAGAACCGAATGTCGGAGTTGTAACAGTTCCGGACGAACGGCTTAAAGTCCTGGCGGATTTATGTAAATCAAAAGAAATTATTCCAACAGTCATTGAATTTGTTGATATAGCCGGTTTAGTTAAAGGTGCAAGTCAAGGAGAAGGGCTCGGCAACCAGTTTTTGCATAACATTAGAGAAGTTGATGCCATTATTCAGGTTGTAAGATGTTTTGATGATGAAAACACTATCCACGTGGAAGGCAAAGTTGATCCTATATCCGACATTGAAACCATTAACACAGAGTTGGCGCTTGCAGATTTAGCCTCTGTAGAAAGACGCGAAGCAAGAATTTCAAAACAGGTTAAATCCGGCGATAAGGAAGCTGTAATCGAGGCCGGTGCTTTGAAAAAACTGAATGAACTTCTGCAGGACGGCAAGTTTATTAATCTGAAAGAGCACTTTAATGAAGATGAAATTGAGGCAATTAAACCTCTTAATTTGATGTCTGTTAAACCTGTAATCTATTGTGCTAATGTTTCAGAGTTTGACTTGAAAGACGGGAATGATTATACAAAACGCGTAGAAGAATACGCAAAAACTCACGGTGCACAGACTGTAGTAATTTGCGCAAGGATAGAAGAAGAACTGGTAGAACTTGGAGAAGAAGGCGCAAAAGAATACCTTGAAGAGCTCGGGGTTGAAGACAGCGGCATTGATAAGATGATTAAATCTGTGTATGAACTTCTTAACCTCATAACATTTATAACAGCAGGAGAAAAAGAGGTTCATGCCTGGACAATAACCAGAGGAACAAAAGCCCCTCAGGCAGCAGGCGTTATTCATACGGATTTTGAAAAAGGATTTATAAGGGCAGAAGTAACCGCGTATAAAGATTTTGCAGAAAACGGTTCATACGCTGCCTGCAAAGATAAAGGTGTAACGCGCTTAGAAGGAAAGGATTATGTAATGCAGGACGGAGATATTGTTCACTTTCGTTTTGCTGTATAGATATGAAAATTAATTCAATAAATAAAACGTCGTTTGGATGGAATAAAACAACACACTTAGAGATGACAATGCTGGCATTAAAAGATATTAATCTTGACGCTGCAGAAAAAAGACAGCTGGCAAGATATTCCCAAATGCCTGATTTTTCCAAAAATGAACTCGGTTTTTTTCATAATGCCCATTTTTTCTTTCCTGATTCAAAACACGGAACTTACGGCAAAAATTCCGGAGAAAACGCTTTTCAGCGTTTTAATTTTCATGTAATTAATGCTTTATCCCCGATTGATAAAGAAGATTTTTTACGCCATACAGGATATGCTGTTCATTACCTCGAAGATGTCTCAATGCCAATGCATACAGAATCCGGCGGACTTCTGCAAAAAATGCGGGATTATTATCTTCATAAAAATTTTGAGACCGGGAAAAAATATGGTGCAACAGCTCATATCAATGAACTTAAATCCAACTATATTCCGCACATAGTAGAAGCAGAAAGCGTACGAAGAATCTTCCTTGACACGGCGGAATTTTCCAGCAGATTTAAGATAAGCCGTTTTAACAAAAAAGAATGGCAGAATATCCGGCAGGCGTGCTTTAACGCCGGCACAGACTCCGTTACGGCATTTATCAAATCAATGTTGAAAAAATTTAATTTTTAGTTTTTGCAGAATTAATCACCCAGCCGTCAGAGCGAAAGTGTCCGTAATTATTCTTTCCGGCATATTTACTTCCTTTAGGGCTGAATTTCAGCCAATTTTCCAGAATCAGCAAAGCTTTTTTTAATAATTCATACCCGTATTTTTCCAGCAAAGAATTATACTGAACCGGCGTCAATATGACAAGATTTATCCCCGGAATTTCAGCTTTTGTGTGATATTTAGGACGTCCGCCCTTTTTACCGTTTTCAATACTTGCTGTTCCGCTCATAAATCCTCCCCCTTTGGTACTCCGTATTTTCTGACTAACTCAATTACCGTCTCCTTCATCCGGCACCTGAAACTGCCTTCGGAAAAATATATTTTGTATAAATTGCACTTTGAGCACACGCACCCGAGTTTATAACAGTCTATCGCCGCAGGCGTCCAATTTTTTGATACTGTATTACTGCATGATACATTGTACCTGTAACTCATTTTACTCTTACCTCTTCCAAAATCCAAAATACTTACTGTGATAAATGTTGACATAATGTAAGATATATGTTTAAATAACAAATAAAAGCTTACATCTTGCTTCTTATTGTAAGATAATATGATACAGATGTCAAGTACTATTTTTCAAATCGGTGAAACATGAAACTCGAAGAATTAATTTGCATTATTTCCGAAAAAACAGGAAACATAATTAATCAATCTATGCTTGCAGAAAGCCTCGGCATTACAAGACAAACCGTCAGCAACCGCATAAAAAACGAAAGCGAAGTTACGGTAAGCGAGCTTAAACGGGCTGAAAAATTTTTTAATGTAAACCTTTTTGACCAGTCAAACAGTGAAGATCTGGCATATATCGATTATTATATGGATGTGTTTGCAAGCTGCGGAAGCGGGAATATTGTTTTTTCAAGTGATAAAACAAAGCTTCCTATTGCAGTTTCGATGATTAAAGGGTATTCCAAAAATAAACTCTATTCAATGATAAACGCTTCCGGAAACAGCATGTCCCCGACAATTGACAACGGTGATAAACTTATTGTTGAACACTGGCAGGGAGAGCAGATTCAGGATAACAAAATTTATGTATTCTGTTACAACAACGAATTTTTTGTTAAACGTCTTTCCAAAAACTTAGATGAAATAATCATAAAATCCGATAATCCCGAATACAGAATCCGGACGATTTCCGGCAAGTCTGTTTCTGATTTGATTTTAATAGGAAAAATTATTGCAAATATAAAATCCCTCGGATAATTTGACTTTGGCAGCTATTTGGGGTTAAATAAAACCTATGAAGATTATAGTTTTTGGTGCGAATGACTTAGGGGCAATGATAGCCTCAGAGTTCTATACTGATAACGATATAACCGTCATTGACGATGAACATAACAAAAGCGATGTATTTAATAAACTGGATGTAAGTTTTATTGCAGGTAACGGGTCTAATATTGAGGTATTAAAACTTGCAGATATAAAAAATGCTGATGTTTTTATTGCCTGCACCCAATCTGATGAATTAAATATTGTAGCCTGTCTTACAGCCAAAAGAATAAGCACTGTAAAAACAATGTGTTTTGTAAGAAAAGAGGAATATAAATCCTCTTTGGGGCTTACAAAAGATGCAGAATACAACTTTGATTTTTATATAGATAATATCATTTGGCCGGAAGAGCTTATGATGCAGGAAATTTTCCGCATAATCACTGTTGCAAAAGCTCTTGATGTAGAGAATTTTGCAGACGGAAAAGCAAGACTTCTGGAATACAAAATCGCAAAAAATTCAGTCCTTGTAAATTGTATGGTAAAAAACTGCGAGTTTCCGAAAGATACATTGATTGTCGGAATTACCAGAAACGGAAAGTTATTTATTCCAAACGGCGATACGGTTTTGCATGTTGAAGACAAAGTGATATTTATGGGATTGTCAAATTCTCTGGACATTTTGGCCGGGAAGTTTTTCCATGAAAAAGAATTTGTAAAAACCGTTACTATAATTGGCGGGGGAAATGTAGGACTTAAACTTGCAAAGAATCTCGAGGCGCTGAAATTAAGGCTTAAAATAGTTGAAAAAGATGCAAAACGCTGTGATTATCTGGCTCAAGAACTCAGCAATTCTTTAGTTATTAACGGAGACGGAACAGATTTGGAACTTTTAAATGAAGAAGACATCTGCTCTTCTGATGTTGTAGTAAGTGTTACTAATAATGATGAAAAGAACCTGTTATGTTCTCTTCTTGTAAAACACATGGGCGCAAAACGTGTTATCTCAAGAGTTTCAAAGACTACCAATGTAGCTCTTTTTGAAAAAGTCGGGATTGATATTGCAATATCATCACGAACCGCCGCGTTAAATGAAATCAAAAACAATATAAGAGATACTAATATCGGCATTCTGGCAACAGTTGAGCAAGGCAGGGGCGAAGTCCTCGTAATAGAGCTTTCTGAGAATTATGAGACAAAGAAAATCATGGATATAAGATTTCCGGTAAAAGCCATTGTCGGCGTAATCCAAAGACGCAACAGAATTATTATCCCAAACGGTGTAACACAGGTTATGGGCGGTGATAATTTAATAATTTTTACAACAAGCGAAAATGCCCCCATTATCAGGGAATTTTTTGAGGAAAACTAATGAGACTTTCTTATCTTGCGTATTCATTTAGTTTATCAATAAGATATTTCAGTATCGTACTGCTAATACCTATATTGGCGGCACTTTACTATCACGAAACCAGCTGTATTATACCTTTTATAACTGCCTCAATTTTTGCACTCTTAGTGTCAATCGGCTTAAAAAAATTAGTCAAAGGAACATCCGATATTAAGTCTATTAATGATATAAAAAAATCAGAAGCTCTTTTTGTCGTAACATTTTCATGGCTTTTTGCCGGACTTCTTGCTTCTATTCCATACATACTTATGGGGTTCTCACCATTAGATGCGTTATTTGAAGCAACGTCAGGCATTACGACAACGGGCTCTACGATATTGACAAATTTTAATCTGCCGAAAGCTCTGTTTTTTTGGCGTTCATTTACCCAATGGCTTGGAGGTATGGGAATTATCGTATTATTCATTGCAATTCTTCCCCAGTTTGCAATTGCCGGACGACAATTGTTTTTCGCAGAAGCCCCGGGACCTACTGAGGATAAATTCACCCCAAGAATTAAAAATACTGCAGCAGCTCTGTGGAAAGTTTACGCCGGACTCACCTTACTTGAAATTATACTTCTGAAATTCAGTGGAATGAGCGGTTTTGATTCTATATGCCATTCTTTTGCGTCGCTTTCAGGCGGGGGACTCTCTCCGAGAAGCCAGAGTATGATAGGATATTCTCATATAATCCTATGGATTATGACATTTTTTATGTTTTTTGCAGGTGCCAGCTTTAACCTGCAGTATTTTGCATGGACAAAATTAAACCCGAAAGTTTTATTTAAAAGTGAGGAATTTAGAGTATACTTCTGGTTTGTAGTTATTATATCCTTATTACTGGCGGGTTCTTTGTTTGCAAATATGCACTACAATTTGTGGGACAGCCTGACACACTCTTTCTTTAATGTGTCTACGCTAATTTCATCAACAGGATTTTGCAGTGTAGATTTTGCAAGATGGGATTACATAAGCAAACTGCTGCTGTTTTCCGCAATGATGTTCGGAAGCTGTGCAAGTTCGGCAGGCGGCGGACTTAAGATTATGAGGTGGATTCTTTTATTCAAAATTATAAAAGCAGAAATGCTAAAAATTCTTCACCCGAGAGCCGTTAGCAATATCAAAATTGATAACCGCTCTGTTTCAAAAGAAATTCTCGACCAGACTTTAATGTTCATTGCATATTATTTCATAATGATGGCAATATCTATCCTTCTGGTTGCATTAATTGAACGCAGCACGGTTGTTGCAATAACCGGCACAGTTGCTAACCTCGGAAACGCAGGCCCTGGATTCGGCTCAATAATAGGCCCTCTCGGAAGTTATGCCTCGCTGTCTCCTTTTACAAAATTTATATTTATCATTGATATGTTTGTCGGCCGTCTGGAATTAATACCGTTCCTTGTTCTTTTCCAGAAAGATTTTTGGTGCTTTAAAAAGTAATTATTTCAACCTCAAATATAAATCCTCAAACCTTTATGCTATAATTTAGTTAAAAGGATTAAGAATTATGTCAATAAGAAAAGTTGTAAAATACGGAGAACCATCGCTTAGAGTTCCTTCTAAAGAAGTTCATAAAGTGTCGCAGAAAATCAAGAATCTGGTTGCAGACCTTTTAGATACCATGTATAAAGAAAACGGTGTCGGCCTTGCAGCGCCGCAGATTGGCGAAAATTACAGGGTGTTTGTAATTGATGTTTCAACAGGCGATGAGCCTTTGAACCCGATGGTTTTTATCAACCCGAAAATAATAAAAAAATCCGGCGCCGTAATAAGCCACGAGGGGTGCTTAAGTTTTCCGGAAGCTTTTACTGATGTAAAACGCTATGCTAATGTTATGGTAAAAGCGCTTGACAGAAACGGACGCTCTTTTGTTTTGGAGGCAAAAGACGGAAGCCTGCTTGCAAGAGCAATCCAGCATGAGTTTGATCATCTGGATGGAATTTTATTTATTGACCACGTAATCAATAGATTTGAAGCTGATGAAGTGCTGAAAAAATGCAATCTGCCGGATATTGAAGTTGATAAGATTCTTGATGAGCCGGAACTTACGGAAGAAATTAATGTTCTTTTGGAAGAGAAGTTAAAAAAGGAAAAAGAAAAAAAGAATGATTAGTCTTGTATTTTTTGGCACGCCTGATATAGGTCTCAAATCATTGGAGGCATTTTATAATTCTGACAAGTTTGAGGTTCTTGCTGTCGTAACCCAGCCTGACAAACCGTCAGGAAGAGGACAGAAGCTCACGCCCAGCCCTATTAAGAAGTTTGCACTTGAGCACGGGATAAAAGTTTTTCAGCCCAAATCGATTAGAAAAGAGCCGGAAATTATTGAAGCTTTGAAAGAATTAAAACCGGATTTTTTTGTGACATTTGCTTTCGGGCAAATACTTTCGCAAGAAGTTCTTGATATTCCGAAATACGAGACAATAAATCTCCACGTGTCACTGCTTCCGAAATACAGGGGTGCTAATCCGATTCAAAGAGCAATAATTAATGGCGAAACCGAGACAGGAATCTGCACAATGATTACGGAATTAGGGCTTGACTGCGGTGATATCTGTCTTACGGATCCAATCGAAATCACTCCGAATATGAACTGTGTTGAGCTTTTTGAAATCTGCGCTGAACGTTCGCCAAAGCTTCTTGAACAAACTTTGATAGGTTTAAAAAACGGTTGTATAACTCCAAAGTGCCAATGCGAAGACGGTGTTTGTTTTGCGGATAAACTTAAGAAAGAGGAGTGCAAAATAGACTGGACAAAATCAGCACAGGAAATTCATAATCTGGTAAGAGGTGTATACAAATGCCCCGGTGCCTATTTTGAACATAATGGAAAAATTATCAAAGTCCTTGAGACAGAACCGATTGACAGCGCACTTGAATCTTCAACTCCCGGAAACTTTGTTAAGGTCTCTAAGCTGGGAATAGACGTACAGACAGGAGACGGAGTATTGCGTCTTATAAAAGTAAAACCAGAAGGAAAGGGTGAAATGAGCGCAAGAGACTGGGCAAATGGGCTTAAAATTTAATTAAGTTTTTGTCAGACAATGCCTGAGCTACAACTGTGTGAAGAGTGAGTTTTAATGACTTTTTCACATATCAACTTTTAACCAGGATTCTGTCGAGCTTCGAAAAAATTTCCTTTAAATTATCAATAAGAACAAGCTCGCCCCTCAGTTTTGATGCGCCGGGAAAGCCATTCAAATAGTACGGAATAAACTTGCGGCAGAATTTGACCCCGACATCCTCGCCTCTGAATTCCACTTCCTTTATAAGATGTCTTTTTAATGTTTCGATTTTTTCTTCCAAGCTTGGCGGAGGCAAATACTCACCTTTGTTCATATAAGTTTCAATCCTGAAAAGAAGCGACGGATCTCCCAGAGCGCCGCGCCCTATAGCAACCCCGTCGGCTTCGGATTCTTCAAGACACTGAACAGCAGTCTCTATTGATACAATATCACCATTTGCAAATACCGGAATGTCAACATTATGTTTTAGCTCAGAAATCCTCTTCCAGTCAGCCTTACCCCCATACATCTGAGAACGTGTTCTCCCGTGTACGGTTATAAAATCCGCTCCGGCCTCTTGCATTCTCTGACCAAATTCAACAAAATTAAGCTCGTCAAAAGTGTACCCGAGCCTGAATTTTACACTTAACGGAATTGAGATTTCAGCTTTTACCGTTCTTACAATCTCTGCTGCCAAATCAGGGTTCCTCATAAGCGCGCAGCCGTCAGTACCTTTAACAACCTTGTTAACCGGACACCCCATATTAATATCTATCATGTCTGCAAACTTTTCCAGATATTTGGCGCATTCTGCAATCATCTTCGGCTTATGTCCGCTAAGCTGGTACGATATCGGAGAATGATTCTCGTCTCTTGCTGTAATTACAGTATCCTTAACCTGAGTGAGCGCTTCTGAGCTTATCATCTCTGTTGTAATGAGACATGTTTTGGAATACTCTCTCACAAGCGAGCGCAGAACATAATCCGTAATCCCTGCCATCGGCGCAAGGGAAACACGGCTTGAGATTAATGTACTTACTCTATTTTTCATTTTATCCGCCGACATACGGCTTTAACTCCTGCATGCGGTTTTTTGCGTACTTCAAATACTCATCATCCGTTGTGTATTTGGATACAAATGCCTGATAATACTTATACGCTTCTTTATAATTGCTCAAACCGTCATAATCCACCGCGAGCATATAGTTTGCAATCGGAAAGTCGTTTGAATACTTAAGAACATTGAGGTAATCATTAATCGCAAGCTTGGGCTGCTTTTGCTCGTCGTAGATTAAACCTCTGTAATAATAAGCATAAGCATTATCTGCATCTTTTTTCAAAACTTCATTAAATTTTATCATTGCAGTTTGAAAATTGTTCTTTTCAAAAAGTTCTATGCCTTCATTCAGAATAGATATAGAGCCGTTTTGATTAACATAAGCAAGCAGATTTTTTGCCTCGGAATTAGGATTAAGCTTTAGTGCTTTGTTCAAATAATTTTCTGCAAGAGCCCAGTTCTGCTGCTCTGAATAAAGATAACCTATATAATAAGGAATTTCAGCATTATCAGGCGCCAGATTTTCCGCTTTCTTGTAATACTCAATTGCACTGTTATAATCGTTCAAGGCCTGATAGGAAGCTGCAACGCCCAGCATTGAATCAGCAGTTGCAGGGTTTACAGCCAAATATTCCTGAATAGCTTTTTGGTAATCTTTGTTTTCATAGCTTGAAGATGCGCTTGCAAGCTGTGTTGAGATGGAATCCTTCTGTACATCCTGAAGAGTCTTTAACACAAGATTATTTGCAGGGAACTTGGCTTTTGCCGTGTTTAAAGTGTTTACAGCGCTTGTGTAATCATTTTTTGCCGCATAACAAATAGCAAGGTTAACATAAGCATCAACCTTAGAAGTGTCATTTGCAATCACGTTTCTGTAAGCTTTTATTGCATTATCGAGGTCATTTTCCTTATGAAGCTTGTACGCATAATCATAAAGCTCGGCGGACGTTCCGTTTTCTGCCAGATATTCAATGTACTCGGAAGGTGCCATTGTATCTTTCATAACTTGCGCAATCTCTGCTTTTGCAACAGCGTTAGCAGGGTCTATAGACAAAACCTTCTTGTACAGACTCATAGCCGTTTTGCCATCGCCCATTTCTTTATAAACATCTGCTTTATATAACAAAGCCTGCGTATTATTCGGATAAAGCGTCAAAACAGAGTCATAAGATTGGATTGCTTTCTGGTATTCTTTTCTCTGCTGGAAAAGTGTTCCGACATTCAATCTTGTTGTAACATTTGAAGGATTAAGCTTTTCTGCCTTGCCGTAGTAACTCAGAGCTGTTTCAAAATCGCCCTGCGCCTGCTTAATTGCGCCGATATTTGCATTAAGTTCCGCATCGCTCGGAGTTTGTGCTAATTTTTTCAGATAAATTCTCTCCAGCGCGTACAAAATCTCCATATCGCCCTTAGAATTTGCAAGCGCCTCATTGTACTGAACAACCGCCTCATCATACTGCCCCAGTTTATCCAATGTGCGGGCGTATTTCATTCTCAAAACACCGTTTGTCGGTGCAAGCTCGAGCGCTGTTTTATAATAATCAGCAGAACGCGGCTCATTTCCGAGAAGCTTCATCAAATCTGCAATCTGCATGTTAGAATCCGCAGCAAGTTTTTCATTTTGTGCAGCCCTTGAAAACTCATAAGCAGAGGCTGAAAAATTTGCTATTGCACGAAGCTCTTCAGCTTTTTTATACCTGGAAGCCGAGGTTGTATCAAAACTTATTACTTTTAAACACTGGTTAAGATTCTCTGTAGCAGAAGCTATCATACCCATTGAATTTTGAACCGCTTGTTCTTTATTAGGATACATCTTCAAATAAAATAAAGCGCTTCTAAAATCATTAGCAGCTTTTTCGTAATTCTTTTCCTGATTAGCGTAATATGTAGCACGCGCCAGATAAGAATTTACTATTCCTATTCTTGCGGAATTATCCAGGTAATTAATTCTCAAAGCTTTCCTAAACTCCACAATAGCAGATGAATACTGGCTCTGGGTCAGGTAATTCTGCCCGGCATCATAATGCTGTGCAAAAGCAGAAGATGGTGCTGCAAAAACCTCTGTTGCGCCAAAAAGTGCGCATATAGTACATATTGTTACAATAAATTTTCTTCTCATAATAGTATTTTACTATAATATTAAAAAAATATTTACTCCTGCAATAGGCTTAATACAATTGAGGATGCAGAAAAACCCAAAAATTGACAAATTTTTGAGGTTTTTCAAATCCGACCTTAGGTGTGTGAGCCTCAGGTTGTGTGCGGGATAGCATACAACCTGAGGTGAAACCGTTCCCAAGAGTTTGCGAGAAAAATTTTAATTTTTCCGCAAACTCAATTTGTTACGTTTTGTTAAAAAAGGTAGCCAACCGGGCAATTTATCATTAAAAAAATACTTTATAGAACTATAGTGTTAGAAACGTGTGAAAGTGTAAAATGACGTATATAACCCCGTTATTTAATATAAATCTTCCTAAGATTCAATTCAGGTCAAATCCTGCAAGTTCACCCGCAGTCTTTGAACCACGTCAAGATTCATTCAGTACAAATCCTTTGTACTCAAATTTTGCAGACAAGAATACGCTCACGAGGCTTGTAAAATCGAACCCGAGAGTTATGCAGATTCTAAAAGAGAACAATATACCGGTAAAGGTAAATGCAGAAGAGCTTGAAAAGTTAAAGCAAGGGCATTTAATGGATACGCGTGTTGTGGCTGCAAAAATGTATTCGTCTCTTCCGAAAGAATTAAAATCAGATATTAATCTTGCGGATTTACAGCAGGCAGCCATGCTTCACGATTACGGCAAGGCTTTGATACCTGATAAAATTTTAAACAAAACCGGCAAACTCACTGATGAAGAAAAGAGGGTTATGAATTTACACTCAGAGCTTGGCTATGAACTTTTGAAGCAGCAGGGCGTAAATGAAAATGTTTTGAACCTCGTAAAATACCACCATCAGAATCCGCAGGGAAATGGTTACCCAGCCCTGGACAACGATTTTGAATACGGTATTCCATCCCAAATCCTTGCTGCCGCAGATAAATATTCCGCTCTTAGGGAAAAGAGAAGCTACAAAGACGCAATGACAAGGGAAGAAGCATTAAACGCAATGAAAGAAGACGTAAACAAGGGCTTGATTTCGGAAGAAGTGTACAACTCTCTTGAAAAAGCGGTTTAAGCGTTATTTTTGTTGTCTGCATTGAGAGTTAAGAAGAGAATAAGTTGAGGAGTTGAGGAGTTGAGGAGTTGAGGAGAAGTTATAAAAGTTGAAAAGTGGAAAGGGTGAATAGTTGAAAAGTAGTTATAAATTCTTAATCACTTAGTCACCTAGTCACTTGTTCACTTCCTAAACGCACGCTTCACCCCTCACCCTTCACACCTCACGCTTCACCCTTCACACCTCACGCTTCATTTGCCCCATCACTCCTCAAGCGGCTTGCCAAAAATAATCCTTGCACCGCCAAAGCGCTTGCTTAAAGTAGATTTAAATCCTTTGACTATATCGTTTACATTGTTGACAACTTTGTTAATATTACATACAACAGTATTAATATTCTTGATTACGCAATTGGTAAGCATTACAGTCTCATTATTTGCCCTGCTTGTTATATTAACAGCGTTTGTTGAAACCAGTTCAAAATTTCTTGTAGAACGCTCAAGGTTTTGTGTCATAAGCTCTATATTTTCAAAAGAATTTTTCAAACGTTTCGGTTTTACAGAAGAATTAAGCTCTGCAGACACTTCCGCAAGATTTTTGGTTGTAAAAGCAATATTTTCTCCTGCCGTTTTAATCGACGGCCTTATATCGTTTAGAATATCTGCTGCCAGTTTAAGGAGGTCTGTCAGTGCATCCATGGTTTCACCGGCAGATTCTACTGTAGAATTAAGACTGTCTTTAATCTCATCCAACCCGCCAGATTCCGCCTGATCAGAGATATAAGAAGCAATGTTTACCCCCTTTTTGCCTTCTATGACCGAACGATTTTTTAGCGTTGCAAGCATTGGTGCATCAGGATAAATTATTTCTACATAATCACGCTTATTTTTTGTTTTCACTTTTGCGCTGACGTTGGCGGGAAGGCTCAAATTTCTTGCGTTCAAAACCATATCAACTCTTGTTGTAGTAAAATCTTTTGACGGATAAACCCTTGTAGTTCTTCCCAGACGAAAACCTTTATAATAAACATTCAAATTATTAGGAAACGGTTCTAATTCGTCAAAAACCGCTGTCACATATACATTATCGAAGCTGTGGATTAGAAATATTATCAAACCTATAAAAACAATAAATCCTAAAAAATAACCCAAAATTTTCATCATATCGGGATTATTATATGAAATAAAAATTTTCCCAATCCGCTGACAAGGCTAACCTTTTGATATTAAATTAAAAGCACTGTCCACAGTAGGAGAATCACTGTGAATGACTTGAAAAAATTTTTTAACAAAGCTGAGCACCTCATTTTTTTGCGGACAAAAACTTCCCATATAATACAAATCCATTGAGAGCGGTTTATCATAGGCGGGATAAAAATAATCTATATCTACTCTTTTTGCCCCGTGAGCTTCATAAAACTTTATCCTTCTTAAAGTATTAATCTTTGTCTCGTCCGGCTTCTCCAGCTCAAAAAAACACACCCGCCCGCTTTGTTCCGCAAGAATATCCAGAATCTTCCCCCCGTAACCTTTTGAATGAAATTTTTTGTATACTGCAAGATAATCCACAAGAATATAATTTTTATCCTCAAAAATCACAGCGTATCCTACGGGTTCAGCTTCCCAAAACTCATAAGCTTTATAATTCTTCCCCAGAATTTCACAAAACCGCTCATAGGGCTTTAACTCCTCCGGAGGAAACTGGGTGAGCATATCATTATATATTTGCTTAAATTCAACAGATTTTATGTGCATAGACTTATTATAACAGATATCTACATATTACGTTACAATTTCTTGATATGAAAAAATATTTAATATATCCTGAAAATGTGATAGATTATTTGGGTATTTATTAAATGGAAAAAGGTTTTGTTGAAAATGGATTCATTATTGACCTGAGCAATGCAAAGAATACAACCCAGCTTGTTTTTGAACTTAGCTCAATAATGGAACATCCTGATGTAAAAGGGAAAAAGATATGCTTAAAGCTTGGAAGCCTTGATTTAAAACAATCTCAGCTTTTGAGTATAAAGGCTTTAATAGAATCAATGGAAGCAGTTATTGCTTTTATAGATACAATGTCAGAACAGACGGAAGCATCCGCCGTAAGCCTCGGAATTATGGTTTCTAAAATTTCAAACGAAGAGCTTCCGTCAATAGTTTGTGATTCTGCAAAAGAAGAAATTAAGTCAGAGCCGGTTGAGGTTAAGGAACAAATTCCTCAAGAAATCGGTAAAACAGTAGAGGTTCACGCAGATATTCCTCAGCCTTCAAGTCCAATTGAAACGACAGAAGGGGTGGAAGATGTTTATGAAGAAGAAACAACTCAGGAAATTGCAGAAATAATACCCGCCGAACATTTCGATTCTGATTTTGAAACTCTTGCTACCTCAGAAGGTCTAATTTCAGAAGAAGCAAGTAAATATATTTTACTGGACACCGGAGATGTTTTACCGCCGGACGCGGAAGAAAACAGTACAAATACAGAAACTCTTCCAACTCTGTATATAAATCAAACTTTGCGTTCAGGTCAAACTGTAAGCTATGAAGGAAATATTTTAATAATAGGCGATGCTCACCCTGGCAGCGAAATTGTTGCTACAGGCGATATTACAGTTTGGGGAATCCTGGGCGGGATAGCTCATGCCGGTTCCAAAGGTAAT
>CALVBV010000009.1 GCA_944325815.1 Candidatus Gastranaerophilales bacterium | reverse complement strand
GAAGAGGCAGAAGTTTTAATTGAAAAAAGACTTGCCAAGGACGGAAAATATAAAGGTTTGACACGGAATTACCTCACCGTAAAACTGAAAGAAGGAAAATTTAATACTTTGCAAAAAGTAATTTTAACAAAAGATTTACTCATCAAATAGTTTATGTTAGGATAAATAATTATTGGAGTACAAAACTATGATTACAATAAAAGATGTAGAACACGTAGCTAAACTTGCCCGTCTGGAATTAACAGAAGAAGAAAAAGAAAAGTTTACCAAACAACTGGGTGACGTACTAAAACATGTTGATGCCATGAATGAGGTTGATACTACAAATGTTGAACCGATGGCGCATGCAATTGATTTCGTCAACGTAATGAGAGAAGACACAGTTTACTACGAACAGACCAAAGAAGAACTTATGAAAAATGCGCCCCTTGAGGAGAACGGATTTTTCAGAGTTCCTAAGATTAATTAAAAAGAGGGTAAACTGCCCTCTTTTTTTACGGGTGAAAGCACACCCTGCCATTTGTAATAAATTAAGGAGTCCGGCTATGACAAAATATATTTTTATAACAGGCGGTGTAGTAAGTTCTCTGGGAAAAGGAATTATCGGCGCCTCACTGGGCAAACTACTTCGTGCACGGGGATTTTCAGTTGCTATTCAAAAATTTGATCCATATATTAATGTAGACCCGGGAACAATGAGCCCTTTTCAGCATGGAGAAGTTTTTGTGACTGATGACGGCGCAGAAACAGACTTAGATTTAGGTCATTATGAAAGATTTATTGATACTAACTTTTCACAGTTAAGCAATGTAACGTCCGGAAGTGTTTATCAAACAGTTATTAAAAAGGAACGCAGAGGCGATTATCTTGGTGCGACTGTTCAGGTTATCCCGCATATTACAAATGAGATTAAATCAAGACTTGTAAAAGCGCAAAAATTCTTCAAACCGGATTTTCAAATTATAGAAATCGGAGGAACAATAGGCGATATTGAAGGTTTGCCCTTTATTGAATCCGTAAGGCAGTTTAAAACCGAAGCGGGAATAGGGAATGCCATAAACATTCACTGCACCCTGCTTCCCTATCTTCCTACATCCGGCGAATTAAAAACAAAACCGTCTCAACACAGCGTCAGCCAGCTGCGGAGTTATGGTTTACAGCCGGAAATTCTTGTATGCAGAACCTCAAAACCTATTCCAAAAACAGAAAAAGACAAACTGGCTCTATTTTGTTCTGTATCTAAAGAAGCTGTTATCGAATGCAGAGATATGAAAAGCATTTATGAAGTCCCTCTTGCACTAGAAGAACAGAAATTTGCGGATGTTGTTCTAAAACTCCTTCAAGTGCCGGAGAGAAAAGCTGATTTAACAGGCTGGAGAGAACTTGTTGATAATATTAATCATCCAAAAGGTACTATTAAAATAGCAATTGCAGGAAAATACACAAAGCTTTCTGATGCGTATATTTCTGTCGTTGAATCAATAAAACATGCCGGCTACGCAAACAATGTCAAAGCAGAGATAAAATGGATTAACTCGGAAGAATGCCTTGACGAAAAACAGTGCAAGGACTTAATGAAAGACGTCGACGGTGTTGTTGTGCCTGGAGGGTTTGGAATACGCGGCATTGAAGGGAAACTCAATGTTATTAAATACGCAAGAGAAAATAATGTGCCGTTTTTAGGAATCTGTCTTGGTATGCAGTGTGCGGTTATTGAGTATGCCCGGAACATTGCAGGATTAAAAGGCGCAAACTCAACAGAATTTGATGAAAATGCTGCTTACCCGGTCATTGATTTAATGCTTGAGCAGAAAAATATTAAAGGATATGGCGGAACTATGAGACTGGGGGCTTATGAATGCCATCTGAAAAAAGGGACAAAAGCACATGAAGTTTACGGGGCCAATAAAATTTCAGAGCGGCACAGACACAGGTACGAAGTAAATACCGATTACATTGAAACACTTAAAAAAGCCGGACTCGTATTTTCAGGCATGTCCCCTGACGGCATGCTTTCAGAAATAGTTGAACTTCCTGATTTAGACTGGTTCGTTGCCTGCCAGTTCCATCCGGAGTTCAAATCAAGGCCGGAAAGACCGCATCCGCTTTTTAAAGGGCTTATTGATGCAGTCATTAAACAAAAAAAATAATATTCCGCTTTTATAGTATTGACAAGTTTTAAAAAATAGTGTACTATGGACACCATAAATCAGATTAGGGGTTCATAAATTGACTAATTTCAACAACAAACAAATTTTATCATCAAAGTCACATCTATATGTGATTATGCTTGTGATGAACCTTGGTATTCCGCCCCTATACTTGCAGGAGATATAATACACACACACTTTTTTTATATCAGAAGAACCTGCAGGCACACTGCAGGTTCATTTATTTTTATGAGGAGGTAAAATGAGAATCCAAAAACTAAACAATTTAACACCAATCAGCACAAACTACACATTGCAGAACAAGCGTAAAACAGTGGATTCGAATAGTATTGGAAGTTCCAAGCCATTGGAATTAAGAGATTTAACATACAACCGCCTTCAAGTAAATTTTAGGGGTGAGATTGAAAAAGCTGCTCTTGCTCTTGTTAAACAATTTCCTCTGGAAGAAAAGCTTGCGGATGCATTTTCTTTTCTTAAACATGGAGACTTGCTTATAACGGGCTCAAACTTAAAAAGCGCGCAGACCGCTATGCTTAACTCTATTCCCCGAGTAAAAGATGTTATTAAGCGTGCATTTTTTATTGAAGATGATAAAGCGCCCGGAATTTTGGGATTTATGAAAAATTCTTTAAACGAAGTAGAAGTCATTAATGGAAATCCGGACAGGTTATTCTTAACCACTGACGGAAAAGAATACTACTTAGACGCCTATGACAGCTATTTTGTAATCCCGGGTGATAAACTAAAATACAAAGATAAAGAGCTTGGCATTCTTGATAAACCTAAAAGCAGAAGCTTAGCCTTTCACAGGTATATGTACGCACAGGCATTCAATTTTGAAAAAGAAGCAGAAAAGGTTATACAGGGACAAAATAAAAAAACTTTAAAAGAATTGTATCACGATAGAAAGCCTATTCAGCAGGTTATGTTTAAAGATGTGGCAGGAGCTGATAACGTAATCAAGGAACTTAAAGAGGGTATTTTATATCCGCTTAGAAACCCGAAGGCTTATGAAAACATTGATTTAACCCATGGTTATATCTTGCATGGTCCTCCGGGAACCGGAAAAACTTATGTTGCAAAGGCTTTACAGAACGAAGCCGGCATTAATGCCAAATATTTAAACGGTCTTGAGCTTGAATCAAAATGGGTCGGAGATTCTGAAAAGGGTTGGAGAGATTTGTTTGATGAAGCTATAGAAAATCAGCCGTATTTGATATTTTTAGATGAATTTGACGCAGTCGCAAGAGCAAGAGGCGGTCAGGATGTATACGGAGACAAGGTTGTTAACCAGATTCTAACATTAATGACAGACATTGAAGACAATAAGCATGATGTATTTGTTCTTGCGGCAACAAATAATAAAGATGCTATTGACCCTGCAATTCTGCGTTCCGGACGTTTTGGCAAACATTTAGAATTCAAAAAGCCTGACAGAGAAGGCGTAGGTAAAATCTTTGATATTCATGCAAGGAAAAAACCGCTTGATGAAAACCTTAACAAAGAAGAAATTATCCAGGCTATGTTTAATGCAGAAGTTACTGGTGCTGACATAAAAAGAATTGTTAATGATGCATACCTGAATGGCTACAGCAGAGCGGGTATTCTTCAAAAACTCGACGAAAATGCGCTTACGGAGGCTGATTTAAGTCTGTTCCGTATTACAAAAGAGGATTTTATGAAAGCAATAGATAACTTTAAAGCCAGCCGCGCTTCCGGCAAACGTAAGCCTATAGGGTACAACCGGCAGTAAGTTCACGCTTGATATAAAATCCGGTAAAAGGCTTATCTATTTTATTATAATGCTCTATTTTCATTCTTAAAATCTTATCATTCCCGCACAGTACGCTTATTGTGCGGGTTTTATAATCCGCATCTGTAATTGTTCCATGCTCTTTATATTCAGTATTGTTTTCTAATATCTCCAAATGTTCTGGATATGCGGCTAAACAAATAGAATTATGATAAAAATAAGCCTTTGTCCATGGATAACTCGCCCTTATAAGAGCATGATTTTCTTCAGCTGACTTTGAAAAATCAAGTTCCAGCCCCTCCGGATGAGAAAAATAACTGGCCTTATCTTCTCTCTGGGTTAAGGGAATTATTATATCTTCTCTCAAAGCCTTTAAAAGCTCACATACAACTCCTCTTGCCGTAAGTACAGTCCTTTCTTTAAGTGTTTTGCCGGTATCAGAGGGGTAAATCTTTATCTCCTCCTGAGCCAAAATTGCGCCGGTATCATAACCTTTATCTATAAGATGAAAAGTTACGCCAGTGACTTGTTCCTGATTTCTTATTGTCCAGAAATATGGGTTTGGGCCTCTGTATTGCGGAAGAAGCGATGGATGAGCATTTATGGCGGCAATTTTTGGCAGGTCATAAATTTCTTTTGAGAATTTTTCTCCCCATGAACCGACAAGAATTATATCCGGATTAAGCCTTAAAAGAGCTTTCCTAAACTCTTTTGTATTTACCCCTCGGGCATTAATTTCAGGAAGATTGTAACTTTTTATATAATTATACTCAATTGAAGGATTTATAATATCTTTAATCCATCTTATAAAAGGATGGTACCTCCTTCTCTCTGCTCTAAAAACTCCTGCAATTTCACATCCTGCGTCAAGCGTTCCCGCAATAAGATTCATAAACATTCCGCCATAACCGATTATAACTACTTTAAGCATTCTTCTATATCCTTATTTATCTGTGCTTTAAGCTCATCCAGGCCTGCGAACTTACGTTCTCCGCGAATACGCTTAATTACTTCTATTTTAATAGTTTTTCCGTATAAGTCATCATTAAAATCTAAAATATGGATTTCAACAACCGGCGTTGGTGTATTATGTACGGTAGGCTTCATTCCCCAGTTCAAAACGCCGGATTTATTTCCGGTTTTTACCTTATAGACTCCATAAGGTATTTGAACAATATTCTCGGGATAATCAATATTAGCTGTCGGAAATCCTATTGTACGCCCAATTTGTGCGCCTTTTTTTACCACTCCTTCCAGAATAAAATTACTCCCGAGCATGCAGTCTGCTTTTTCTATCTCACCTGCTTTTAATAATTTTTTGATAAGTGTCGAACTTACAACCTCCCCATTATAAGTTTGAGCTGGGACACAAAAATATTTAAATCCGTATACCTTTTGTTTTTCTCTTAAAAAATCAGGAGTACCGCCCTTATTTCGTCCGAATGTGTGATTAAATCCTGTAGAAATTGATATCGGAGAATATTTCTGCACTAAATCTTCCAAATACTGTTCTGCAGGCATGTCTGCAATTTTAGAGAAATCCAATTGAACAATTTCATCTACACCTAAATTTCCGATTTTTTTTAATGACTCTTCTCTTGAATATATATACTCTGCCCGTCCTGTAAAATAAAAAGCCGGAGACTGCTTAAAAGTAATAAGTATAGTTTTACCCCCGCAGTTTGACGCAAAATCTACTGCAGAATTTATAACTGCTTTGTGTGCAATATGCACTCCATCAAAAAAACCCAGAATAATAGAATTTTTCATACTTTAGGCAATTACATTAAGCTTTCCGCCGAGAATCTGTTTATGACAAAAATTCTGCCATTCATTGATATTATCAAATACTTGGGGTAGCTTATCTGTCGGTGCAGTTTTTTTTACTGTGTAGGGTGTTAAAGAATTAAACGAAGTGTCTCCAATATTTTCTCTGCTGTTATAAAACGGAACATTAGTACTCAAGTTATAACCGTTGTTATTATTTACTGATATTGCAGAAACTAGCATAAACACCCCTTTCTTGTAAAAATTTTATCACACTATTTTTTTTTGTGCAATAACTTTATCGGGTAATTTGTAAAAATTTAGCATGGAATTTTTTATTTACCCCTGTTCATGTTAAAATTTATCTATAAATTATAAGGGGATCACAAATCATGAAAATGTCAAAATTGTTTGTACAGACTTTAAGAGAATTTCCGTCAGATGCGGAAGTTATTTCACATAAAATGCTTGTAAGAGCTGGATACATAAGAAAATTAACGAGCGGAGTTTATAACTACCTGCCTCTTATGTGGCGTGTGCTTAAAAAGATTGAAAATATCGTAAGAGAAGAAATGGACGCTGCAGGTGCTCAGGAACTTTTGATGCCGTTTGTTCAGCCAAAAGAACTCTGGGAAGAATCAGGCCGCTGGGAAGTCTACGGGCGTGAGCTTATGCGCTTGAGAGACAGACACGACAGAGAAATGTGCCTCGGGCCTACGCATGAAGAGATTATCACTGCGATTGCAAGAGACGGCCTTAAGTCTTACAAACAGTTACCTGTAAATCTTTATCAAATCCAATCAAAATTCCGTGACGAAGTCAGACCAAGATTCGGGCTTTTAAGAGGACGTGAATTTATTATGAAAGATGCATATTCTTTTGACACAACTCAAGAAGGGCTTGAAAAAGAATACGAAAATATGGCGCAGGCTTATACAAAAATCTTCAAACGCTGCGGATTAAATACCAAAATGGTTCAATCAGACTCCGGCGCCATCGGCGGAAGTGTAAGCCACGAGTTTATGGTTATCACAGATACTGATGCCGGGGAAAATGACGTTTTCTACTGTGAGTGTGATTATTCCGCAAACTCAAACCATGCAGTGTCAAAACTTCCTGAAGCGAAGGTTATCGGAGATTACACAAAGGCTGAAATAGTTGACACTCCTAATACTCATTCTATTGATGAATTGTGCGATTTCTTGAAAATACCTTCAACATTAATTGTTAAAACTCTTGTTTATATTGTTGATAAAAAACCTGTCTTGGCTCTTATAAGAGGTGATAAGGCTGTTGAAGAGACCAAACTTATGAATGCTGCAGGCGGTTCTGACATAAGAATCGCAACAGCGGGCGAAATTGAAGAAATGATGGGGGTAAATGGATTTGAGGCAGAAAAGGGATTCATAGGACCAAATGGATTAAAAGAATATAACGGATATCCGGTTACAGTAATAGCGGATGAAACCGTCAAGGATATGAAAAACTTTATAATCGGCGTAAATCAAAAAGACAAGCACGGTGTCGGGTATAACTGGGGAGAAGATGTTCAGCTTCCCCAAACAGTTGCCGATATAAGACTTGTTGAAGCCGGCGAGCTTTGTCCTGTATGCGGCAAACCGCTAAAAGTAACAAGAGGGATTGAAGTCGGAAACATCTTCCAGCTAGGAACAAAGTATTCAAAACCAATGAATGCGGTCTATACAGATATTGACGGCAAAACAAAGCCTTATATAATGGGCTGTTACGGAATCGGAATTTCAAGAACGGCTGCGGCAGCGGTTGAAGCACATTATGATGAACACGGAATCAAATGGCCGCTTGCTATCGCGCCTTATCATGCCATAGTAATTCCTGTCAGCACAAAAGACGAACTTCAAATGAAGGTTGCGGAAGATATCTACAAAACGCTTAAAAAACACGGTGTTGAAGTCGTAATTGATGATAGAGACGAAAGAGCCGGAGTAAAATTCAAAGATGCGGACTTGATTGGCTTCCCATATAGAATTACTGTCGGAAAAAGTATTTCAGAAGGGCTTGTCGAATTTAAAGTACGGGAGACTGGGGAGGTCTCTAATATAAAACCTGAAGAAGCCGCTGAAATTGTTGTAACAGCAGTACATAACATTAAATAAGGAATTTCTATGACATCTTCATACACAGCAAAAAAGAAAAAAACGGCAGAAGAGCTCTCTCAGCTTATGCCTCAAAACATTGACGCGGAAGAAGCTATTCTTGGCGCAATTCTTGTGAGCCCTTCCTGCATGAACAAGGTCGTAGAACATCTTAAACCTGATTCATTCTATAAACCTGCACACAGGTATGTTTATGAAGCAATGCTGCAACTATATAACGGTGAAGATAAAATTGATATTGTATCAGTATCCGACATTTTGAATATAAATCAAAAGCTTGAACTTGTCGGCGGACGTGCTTTTATCAATGATTTGAGCTACAAAACAATTACAACAGCTAACGTTGAATACTACTCAAAAATCGTACAGGAAAAAGCAATAAAAAGGTCATTAATCAATGCCGGCTCTGAGATTGTATCTGCAGGCTATGATTTGAATCCGATAGAGGAATCTCTGGAACAGGCGGAAAAATTAATATTTGATATTGCATCTCAAAAGGCCTCAAAATCCCTGGCACCGATTAAGGACTTAGTATATGACACTTATGCAAAAATAGAAGAGAGGTACAATAATAAAGGAACTTTAACCGGTGTTCCGACAAATTTCTATGATTTAGATACAATGACAAACGGTCTGCAAAAATCAGACTTAATCATTCTGGCAGCGCGCCCTGCTATGGGTAAAACCGCATTTGCTCTCAATATAGCTCAGAATGTTGCATTGAGAGCAAACCGTCCCGTTGCAATATTCTCATTAGAAATGTCAAAGGAACAGCTTGTTCAGCGTCTTTTGTGTTCAGAAGCAGAAGTCGACACGCAAAGGCTTAAGACCGGAAATATGCAGGCTAAAGACTGGGAAAAACTTGCTGTTGCAATGAACAGCTTCTCGGAAGCCCCTATTTATATTGACGATACAGCTGGATGTACGATTACTGATTTGAGAGCAAAGTGCAGACGTCTTGCGATGGCAGAAAAGAATCTCGGCTTGATAGTAATCGACTATCTTCAATTAATTGAAGGAACCGGCAGGGAAGATAGAATGCAGCAGATTTCAAGTATTTCAAGAGGCTTGAAAATTCTTGCCAAAGAACTCAATGTTCCTATAATCGCGCTTTCACAATTATCCCGCGCAGTAGAGAGCAGAACAGATAAACGTCCTATGCTTTCAGACCTTAGAGAATCCGGTTCTATTGAGCAAGACGCGGATATCGTAATGTTCATCTACAGAGATGAATACTACAAAAGCACCAACGATGAAGAGGAACAGGCAGAGAAAGCTGCCAACAAAGGCGAAGCAGAAATCATTATTGCAAAACACAGAAACGGGCCAGTCGGAACTGTGAAACTTCTATTCCAGGGCAGTATTACGAAATTCAAAAATCCTATTAAAACAGATGTTTTCTAAGGGAGAAATTAATGTCATATTTATCCATAATTATACTTGCAATAGCGTTATCAATTGATGCTTGCGTTGTCTCTTTTTCATACGGACTCACTTACAAAGGGATTTCCAACGCTCTAAAACTGGCAGGATTTACAGGGGGATTTCAATTTTTAATGCCGGTTATCGGATACTTTTTAACCGGTTTTGTCAAATCTTACATTGAACCATTCGCGGATTGGGTAGTATTCTTTATATTTACATATCTTGGTATAAAATTCATCTTAGAAGCATTTGAAAAAAGAAAAGCTGAAAGATTATGCATAGATATAAAATGCTTGTTTTTAACAGGAATAGCGACAAGTATTGACGCCTTCTCGGCCGGAATTACACTGTCTTTATACGGATATCATATACTTAAACCGGCTGTCCTTATCGGCATTGTGACCTTTGTGAACTCAATAGCAGGTTTTGCGTTAGGCAGAAGATTGAAAACATTTCCGTCAAAATGGCTGGAAATTTTTGCAGGAATTATACTTGCAGCTCTCGGCATTAAAGCTGTTATTTTTTAAGGAAGCTTATCCCATTCGCCATTTTCTACAAGCTTTCTTATTGTCTCTTTCGTATCAGGATTATCTGTTTTGGCCTGTAATTCTTTAATAAGCTTAAGCTTTTCTTCTTCTGTTAACTTTTCCACCCTCGGGTCTTTACCAATAATTTTCTTGACAACATCCGGTTTCTTTTTAAATTTTCCTTTGGCAAGCATAATCCCTAATCCAACTGCACCGAGAGCACCGAGGCCTGTTAAAACAGCTTTTTTAGAAACCCTCTTTTCTTCTTTTTGTCTTTCTTCTGCTAAGGGCACTGAATTAATTTTATAAGCTTGAACTTTATCAACTGAAATTGCCATAACTTGCCTTTCTATATATTATAAAACAATTAAGTAAAAAAAATTGCTCAATTTTGTTTATTATTGGGTTTTTCTGAAAATTATGATATAATTGGGAAAATGGGAGTATTTTATGGCAGATAAAAAGACTTTGATATTGATAGACGGTCATGCGCTTGCTTACCGTCAGTATTTTGCACTGGAAAGAACCGCAATGAAAACCGCCGATAATCAGCCGACCTGGGCTGTGTACGGTTTTTTTAAGGCCATATTTGATTTGATAATGAAAATACATCCCGACTATATTGCAGTAGCATTTGATGTAGGAAGAAGAACATTCCGCACAGAAAAATTTGAAGAATACAAAGCTAACCGCGAAGCCATGCCGGACACTTTAAGAATCCAGCTCGGGGAAATTACGGAAGGGCTGGAAGCTTTTGATATTCCGATAATTACAAAAGAAGGGTTTGAAGCTGACGATGTTATAGGAACAATCTCAAAAATAGCCTGCGAAAACGGACATCAGACGCTTATTCTTACAGGAGACCAAGACAGCTTTCAGCTTATTGATAAAACAGGCTGTGTAAAAGTTCTTATTCCGTCCAAAGGCGAGTTGATTGAATACGATTGGGATAAGGTATATGAAAAACTCGGGGTTTATCCGAATCAGGTTACGGATTATAAAGGGCTTAGAGGAGATACATCTGATAATATCCCGGGGATTAAAGGTATCGGAGAAAAATCTGCCCAGAAACTTTTGAACAGATATCCTAATCTTGAGGCTGTGCTTGATGATTGCGAAAATATTCCTGAAAATGCAATAAGAAAAAAAATTTGCGAAGGAAAAGATATCGCAATATTATCAAAAGATTTAGCAACAATTGTCCGAGATGTTGACATTGATTTTGATATAAATAAAGCTTCTGTCACGCTTCCTCAACTGGATAAAGTTACAGCGTTTCTTAAAAAAATGCAGTTTTATACTTTTATTAAAAATATTGACAAAATTCTTTCGTCTTTTGATGGGGAATCTCAATCATCAAGCAGTTTTAATGAGGGCGAAAATTTAAGTTTATTTTCAATACCGGAAAAGCCACTGCAGCAAAACCTTTTTTCTCAGGCTGTAAAAAAGTTTGTTGAGGATAAAGGGTTTGAGTACAAAGAAGTTAATCAGGATAACTTAGAAGATATTTTAGATAAAATCAAAAATTCTAAACGTATTGCAATAAAGTGGTACGCAAAAGACGGGTTAATAAAGGGTTGTTCAATTTCAATCGGAACAAGCTACTATTTTTCAGAAGCGTTTATTGAGGCTCTTAAACCTGTTATTGAAGATTCTGAAATCAAAAAAATCGGTTTTGACGCTAAATCAGATTATCATCTGCTTTTGAATAACGGAATATCCCCAAAGGGGCTGGAATATGATGTTTTATTAGCAAGCTATGTTCAGGATCCCAACAGGAAACACACACTGGAGGCACAGGCGCTGGATTTTCTTAACCATATTATGACGGAGGAAGATGACGATTTTATAAAGTATACCTGCGATGAGGCACATACAATCTTTGAACTGTATGATTACTGGAAAACACATCTAAACCGGCAGGAAGAAAAACTTGTTTCGGAAATAGAAATCCCGCTGACACTTGTACTTGCCAAAATGGAACATACAGGGGTCGCAATCGATGTTGAATATTTAAAAGAGCTCTCTGCATATATGACAGAAAAACTTGCTGAACTTGAGGATTTAATCTATCAGCTTGCAGGTGAGTCATTCAATATAAATTCTCCCAAGCAGGTTGCTGAAATCCTGTTTGATAAACTCGGGATAAAAAATAAAAAGAAAAAATCACGCTCAACAGGCGCAGAAGTTCTGGAAGAGCTTGCTAAAGAATACGAAATCTGTGATTACATACTCCAGCACAGAAAATTTTCTAAGCTTAAATCAACATATACAGATGTGCTGCCGACTCTTATAAGCAAACGCGACGGCAGAATACATACAACGTTTAATCAGGCGCTCACTGTCACAGGACGCCTTTCCTCATCAAATCCTAATTTGCAGAATATTCCTATAAGAACAGAAGAAGGCAATAAAATCCGCTCTGCGTTCTGCGCAATGGATAAAGAAAATTCTTTAATTCTCTCTGCCGATTATTCCCAGATAGAATTAAGGCTGCTTGCCCATATATCAGAAGATGAACATCTTATACATGCATTCTCAACAGGACAAGATATCCACACAATGACTGCTTCAAAAGTTTTCGGTGTCAAGCCGGAGGATGTAACAAAAGAGATGAGGCGTAAATCCAAAGCCGTAAACTTCGGGATTGTATACGGACAGTCGAAATACGGTCTTGCTAAAAACCTCGGAATTTCTGCAAGTGAGGCGCAGGAATTTATTGATAAGTATTTTGAGACATATCCCGGTGTAAAAGAATACATGAATAGAGAAATTGAATTTGTAGCCAAACACGGTTATGTAGAGACAATTTTCGGCCGCAAAAGGTATCTGGCATCAGAACTTCAAAGTTCAAGCTATCAGATTAGGGAGTTTGCGCAAAGAGCTGCAATAAACCAGCCGCTTCAAGGAACTGCCGCGGACTTAGTCAAAATGGCTATGATAAGAGTTGATAAAGAGCTTGAAGGGCTCAAGACAAAAATGGTATTACAGGTTCATGATGAACTTGTGTTTGAAGTTCCGAAAACAGAGCTTGAAACAGTAAAAGAGATAGCAGTAAGGTGTATGGAACTTGACCAGCCTCTGAAGGTGCCGCTGATTGTTGATGTAAACTACGGCCCTAGCTGGAAAGAAGGATAAGCGTTACTCATACCGCAGTGCGTCTATCGGATTCAAAAGAGACGCTTTATATGCAGGATAGTAGCCGAACCCTACTCCGACAAGTCCGGAAAAACTCAAAGCAAGAATTATCGAGAATAAAGATATAGAAATTGTCATACTCGGTGCAAAAACCGTTATCAAATACGAGCCCACAATTCCAACCACAACCCCGATTAAACCGCCTATCATAGACAACAAAAACGATTCAACAAGGAATTGCAGCCTTATATCATTTACCCCTGCGCCAATTGCCATTCTAATACCAATTTCTTTTGTTCTTTCTGTTACCGAAACTAGCATAATGTTCATAATCCCTATTCCGCCTACCAGCAAAGATACAGAGGCAATAGATGCCAAAAGTATTGCAAAGGTCTGGACTGTAGATTTCATCCTTTCTTGAAATTCTGCCGAGTTTCTTATCTCAAAATCATTTTCCTGATTCTTCCCGATATGATGGCGTGCTATAAGGATTTCGTTTATATCCTCCATTGTCTCATCCAAGGTATCAGGATCCTGCCCCTTAATCACAATCTGGCTTACAGTCCCCGGGAAATCCGTCCCAAATACCTTCTTTTGAGCAGTTGTTATCGGAATAAAAATCAAATCATCCTGATCAAACGGGCCTGACTGGCCTTTTGTTTTTAATAATCCAATCACTTTAAACGGAATATTCCCTACACGTATCACCTTGTTAATCGGATCAACATCACCAAAGAGTTCAGCCGCAATAGTTGAGCCTATAATCGTAACCTTTGCGCTGTTTTGCAGATCCTCCGGAATAAACCCCCGCCCCATCTCCATTTCATAATTTTTTATAAAAAGATAGGCAGGCTGTATCCCGTAAACTGTTGTAGACCAATTTTGGTTACCGTAAGTTAATTGCTGAGTCTGAGAAGACATTGTTGAGATTGCAAGAATCCCGCGTGCCATTTTTTCTATAGCAATAGCATCTTTTGATGTCAATGTCGGCTTTGTACCCATCCCCATGTGAACTCCGCCGGATTTTGCGGAAGCTGAACGGATAGTGAGAATATTAGTCCCCATAGCTTCCATATTCTCTGTAACCTTTTTGCTGGCGCCAGTTCCGACTGCAAGCATTATAATTACGGCACTTACGCCAATAATTACACCAAGGCTTGTAAGAGCCGAACGAAGCATATTCACCCTGAGTGAATTTACTGCCATTTTTAAAGTCGATTTAAAATCCAGCATCTGTTATTTCTTCTCTGCAAACAAAGTATCACAGATATTTGTCTGAGGAACATAATCGTACTCAGGCATTGTAATTTTATTAATAATCTTAGAGCGTTTCTTGCGGTAAAGCATATCAATAAACGCTTCCAGCCGTGTGATAAATCCGGCTTCACCGGTGTGTTCGTCAATCGTTAACGATAAAATCGGCTTATTAGCTTCTTTTGCTTTTCTTGTAATTCTTTCTATCATCAAAGAATCCGGGCCGCAACCGAAAGCGTTAAGAGTGATAATTCCGTCAATCTTATTATCCTTGAGGTAATGACCTGCTGTACCGGTCATTTCATACTCATTAGCCCAATAGCGTTTTTGCCCGAGAGATGCAATACCTTCTTCCATCTGCTCGTCTGTAAGCTGAAGAGATGTAAATACTTTTACATCCATTTTTTCTAACTTATCAAAAATCTTCATAGAAGCCCGCTCGTCATAAATATTATAACCGTGCGAAACTAATGCAACATTAATTGGTGCAGAGTTTGCAGGGTTTTCAATAAAGACTTTTCCCTGAAGAGCATAATTAATAGCTTTTTTATAGCTCATACCTGAGCGCATCATTACAAGGAAATTATTATAAACTTTCCAGCCCTGCTTTGAAGCTTTTTTTATATCATCAATATTTGTAATCCCGAAAGGTTTTACAGCGTCTTCCAGAAATTCATACAATCCCTGATGTTTAGCCGACTTATCAAGCGTAGGCTCAATTATATTAATATCAGCTTTAATAACGTTTCTCACCAAATCCGGAAGTCCTCTTATTTTAGAGCAATTATAAATTTTTGGCGCAATAGATTGCAATGAGGGAACAAAAATGTTCTTTACTCCTTTTGTAATCAAATTAAGAATATGCCCCAGATAAATTTTTATTGGCAGGCAAGTCTCCGTCACAACAAGAGCAGAGCCTTCTGACATAGTCTGTTTTGTTGTAGGATCAGACAATACAATTTTTATTCCTAAACTTGTAAAAAAACCGTACCAGAAGGGATAGTTGCTGTAGAATGACATTCCTCTCGGAATACCGATAACCATTTCTTTTTCCATTAAAAAACCTTTTCTTTATTTTTACATACCAAAATTATAATAGCGCGAAAAGAAAGATTTGTCACTAGAATTTGCGCAAATGTTAAGTTACTGTTATAATACTTGAGGCGTAAAAGAGAGTAATAATTTAGCCCTGTAAAAGGGTTATTTGTCTAAGAGGATTAAATGAAAATTTTAGGAATAGATCCCGGCATGGCAATTGTCGGATACGGGCTTATTGAGATTAATAAAGAGGAAATAAAACTTGTAACCTCGGGTTCTATCCAAACAGACAAGAAGCTTTCAGATTCAAAGAGGCTTCTCGAGATTCAAGAGGATTTAAGCACCATTGTTAAAAAGTATCAACCTGATTGTGCGTCCGTAGAGGAATTATTTTTCTTTAAAAACCAAAAGACTGTAATTCCTGTGGCAGAAGCGCGCGGGGTTATCCTTACAGTATTGGAAAAATATAATATTCCGACATTCAGCTACACACCTATGGAGGTAAAACAGGTCTTAACAGGATATGGAAGAGCCGAGAAAAAAGAAGTTGAACAAATGGTCAAAATTTCGCTCGGAGTTGATACACTGCCGAAGCTTGATGATACGATAGACGCAATTGCAATTGCCATCTGCCATTCAAGAAACATTAATTAAAAAGCGCCTGTATAAACTCTTTGGAGTCAAAGTCTTTTAAGTCTTCCATTTTTTCACCAACCCCCGCTAGTTTTACCGGAAGCCCCAGCTCTTTTGCTATGGCTAATATTATTGCCCCTTTAGCAGAGCCATCCAGCTTAGTTAAGGCTACAGATGTCAGATTAACACACTCTTTAAAAACTTTTGCCTGAGATAAACCGTTTTGGCCGGTATTGGCATCAATGACCAGAATAGATTCTCTCAGAGATTCCGGCGCATTCTTATCTATTACATTTTTTATTTTCGAAAGCTCTTCCATCAGGTTAAATTTATTCTGCAATCTTCCTGCTGTATCAACAAGAATGACATCGTATTTTTCATTCCTTGCTTTTTGTATTGCCTCATAAACAACGGACGCAGGATCTGCCTTATCCCGCCTTACAATATCAGCCCCTGAGCGCTTAGACCAGATATCCGCCTGTTCTTCTGCCGCAGCCCTGAATGTATCTCCGGCGGCTATTAAGACTTTTTTTCCTTCCTGCTTAAATTTATACGCAAGCTTTCCGATAAGCGTTGTTTTTCCGGCACCGTTAACACCTGTTATAAAATAGATATTTAATTCATTATCCTTATAAGCAATCTTACCGGTTCCTGCTTCTTCAAGGGTTTTCAAAAATTCTGTTTTTAAAAACTCTTTGACTTGGGATGGTTTAATCTTATTTTGTCCTCTCAATTTATCAACAAGTTCAGAGGCGTAATTCACTCCCAAATCAGCACTTATTAGCAAATCCTCCATATCATCAAGGACAAATTCTGAGAATTCTTCTTCCTCTGATACTGCTTCAGCAACATTCCCTACAAGAGCCTGCGCGGTTTTTGATACTGTATTTTTTAATTTATCGAAAAAGTTAAACATAATTTTATTTTCAGTGGCAAAGTGATTAAGTGAGTGGGTGAATAATGTTTTTAGTATTTAGAGTTTTAACTTCTTCTAAACTCCTAAACCATAACTACTCCCCAACTTTTCAAATCTCCACTAGCCGCGAAGACCGTTTTCCACAATTACTTTTGCCAAAATCCCATTTACAAATGAAGATGAATCCTCTGTAGAATATTTTTTTGCAAGTTCTACAGCTTCATCTACAACAACCTTAATCGGAGCTTTCTTAGTATAAAGAAGTTCTGTAATTGCGATTCTTAAGATATCTTTATCAATTTTTACAAGCCTTGAAATATCCCAGCCGTTAGAATATTTCTGAATTTCAGCATCAATAGCATCATGATTTATCTTGAACTGCTCAGCTATTTCTACGGTATAATTCTTAACCTCAGATTGATTTTCAAGGGTTGCAAACTCTGCAATTTCCAAGGCTAAAATAGCTTTTTCAGCCACATCCAGCATTGTATCAACCTTTTGAATCATCTCATCTGTCATCGGAACCTTTACCGGCTTATTTTTCGCACCGAGAGGACGAGCCAGATTAGACTCATGTTCTGCTTCATAAGTTTCTATTGAATCTTTTATATCTATTAATGAGCCTACAGTTAATTTTAATTCTTCCGATGCAGAATTTGAAAGGATTCTGACAGACTTAAGCATTATATCCTCAAAATCTTTTCTTGAATATTTTGTAATCTCTTTATCAAACTGTGAAAAAAGTATTAATGCTAATTCTCTTGATGCACGTCTTGCCTGCATATATTTTCTCCTAAGTTCTATTATTCAACTTTTAGTTTATAATAACATAAACTTATGAGAAAAATATATATTATTTTTTCAAAAAGCTTGAATATTTGGAATAAATTTTATTCTGTTCTTCAACATCATCTATTCTGCTTGATAAATCATTTATTATAACATTATTTGATTGGTTAAAACGCTTGAGAATTTTCTTCCCGGTTTCAGAATTATTGTCGCTGTTCCACTGTGTAAGCCCGTCTATTGTTGAATTTGTCTGAGCTATCAAATTTGAAGCAGTTTTATTTTCTGCTGATTGATAATTTTGCCGAACTGCCTCAATAGAACTTTCGGCACTTTGCGATTTTGCCCGATAGTCAGAAACCAAACCGGCACGTTCATCTTCCAATAAATCGAGTTCTTTTGCTTCATCTTCCGTTAGATTACCGTTAAAGGCTTTTTCCTTTAATTCCAGGTATCTTTCCAGCGTAGAATCTAATTCTTGCTCATAAGATTCCTGTAAATCATCCATTTCCATCTGCAAAGATTCTAATTCTATAACGTATTCTGTCTGCTCATCTATAACTTGATTCATTTCTGCTGAAAATTTTTCCAGATCAGTTTTATTCAAACCGGCTTGTTTCTTTAGATTATTCAATTCTAAAGCTCTGTCTACTCCCAGAATCAAGGGCATATTTATACTGTATGCTAAATTTACATCCATTTGTACACCGTCTGACATCTTACATATCCTCTGATTGTGCTATAATAATAAAGTCAAAAAACAATGGTCAATTTCGCGGACTGTAATATTTGTAACATATCTTAACAGAGGTTTAGAAGATGAAAAAAAGAGCAGTAATTATTGTAATAGATTCAATGGGGATAGGCGCTATGCCTGACTGTGAAGAATTTGGCGATATTAAAGAATGCAATACCCTGAAAAATGTCTGCGCATTTAACAACGGGCTTCATGTTCCTAATTTGTCGTCATTAGGTTTAGGCAATATTCAGGATTTTGAAGGCATTAATAAAACAACAAGTCCATTAGGACAGTATGGCACTCTTGAAGAAAAATCCAAAGGTAAAGACACTACAACCGGCCACTGGGAGATTGCAGGGCTTGTGTCGGAAAAACCATTCTCTACATTCCCGAATGGTTTTCCCAAAGAACTTATTGATAAATTTATTACAGAAACCAATTGCAGCGGGGTTCTTGCAAACCGTCCGGCAAGCGGTACTGCTATTATTGAAGAGCTTAATGAAGAACACCACAGAACAAGATATCCGATTGTATACACCTCGGCTGACAGCGTATTCCAGATTGCAGTTGATACTGACATGATTCCGCTTGAAACATTATACAAATGGTGCGAGATTGCTCGTCATATTCTGGATGTAGGCGGTTACAATACAGCGCGTGTCATTGCGCGTCCTTACAAAATCATTGACGGAAAACCGACGAGAATTTCTAAGGACAGAAGAGATTATTCAATGAAGCCGCCCAAAGCAACCGTTCTTGATAAAGTTAAAAATGCCGGCGCAAAGGTTATCGGTATAGGGAAAATTGAAGATATTTTCTCTAAAGCCGGTATTACACATGCGATTCACACAGGTTCTAACAAAGAAGGGCTTGAACTTACGATTAAAGCTCTCAACGGAACCCTCGATTTAGATAGTATAAAATATCAGGATACGGACATTACAGACGAAACAAAAGAAATAATATTTACCAATCTTGTTGATACGGATATGCTTTTCGGGCACAGAAATAATGCAGAGGGTTATGGTAAAGCAATAGAAGAAATCGACCTATATCTGGCTCAAATTCTGCCTCTTATCGGAGAAGACGACTTGTTGATAATTACGGCCGACCACGGATGCGACCCGACAGTACCCGGAACAGATCATACAAGAGAAAAAGTGCCGGTGTTATATTATTCAAAAAATATTAACCCTAAAAATCTGGGAGAAACCATTGGCTTTGATTCAATAGCAGAGAGGGTGGCCGGATGGTTATTTTAATTTTTTAAATTTGAGTGTATAATAAAAAAGGTAAATAAATAAAAGCTGAAATAAAATTCAGCTAAACCAAAAAGGAGAATACTAATGAACGTAACTATTGAAGATTCATGCATCGGATGCGGCGCTTGCGAATCAATCTGCGACGCAGTATTTCATGTAGAAGACAAAGCAGAAGTTAATGCTTCTAATATTGCAGGCAACGAAGACTGTGTTAAAGAAGCTGCAGGCGCATGCCCTGTTTCTGCAATCGTTGTAGAATAAAATTTAATAATTTTTAATCTCAAACGAGCCTCATGTTTTATTGGGGCTCGTTTGTTGTATAATTTTTCTTAAGGGGGATATGGAATGTATACACTGGTTTACTCAATAAATGAAGAAAAATCGCCGGAGACGGTTTATGTCAATCTGACTAATGCCTGCACAAACTCCTGCATATTTTGCTTAAGAGAGCAAAAAGATGATGTTTGCGGCTCAAATATGTGGCATGATGATAAATATACACTTGAAAATATAATTGAACAGTTTAACAAATTTATACCGGTTCCTAAACAAGTTGTTTTTTGCGGATACGGAGAACCTTTTTTAAAAAAAGATATGATGAAGGCTTTTGCCCGATATTTAAGAGAAAATCACCCTGAGATAAAAATCCGCGTTAATACAAACGGACATGCTAATGCAATATATAAAACCAATGTAATAGAAGAATTTAAGGGACTCATTGATTCTGTATCAATAAGCCTTAATTCTTCAAATGCAGAACAGTACAATAAAATTTGCAATCCAAAAATAGAAAATGCTTACGAAGAAGTTAAAAAGTTTATAAAAGCTTGTGCAGAGGCCGGAATAGATGTTACGGCAAGCATTGTTACCGATTTTGATAAAGAACATAAAATAGATGTTCAAAAATGCGAAGAAATAGCAGAATCTCTCGGGGCAAAGTTCAGAAACAGAGAATTCATTACAAACGGATATTAAATTAAACAAGGAGTACAATATGAAAATTCAACAGACCAATCACTTTTTAAACACAAATCAATTGAAAAGTATAGAAACGCTGCTTTCCAAAATGAACGGCGAAACTGTCTCTAAAAAAAATGACACCTGGTTCAGCTCAACAATCACTAAGGAACTTTCCTGCAAAAAAGATAAAGTACGCTTTATAGACGGCAGAATGATTTTTGATAAAGTTCCGCAGGAAAAACAAATGCAGAGAGAAACCCTATTTACTATAAAAAATACAGAGCTTGTTATTAACAATAAAACAGGTGAAATTGTTGACTGGCACAAACCTTTCTTTACCAGCTGGGGAAAAATCATGAAAAATGTAGATAAATATCTTAAATTTTTCGAAGAACATTTTAATGATACAAATACAGTTAAAAAGAAAAAAATAACAATGGAAGGCTTCACAAAGAAAGGTATGGAAATACTGGAAAAACTTAAAGGTAAGCAGTAATGATAAAACTCATTCTTGCGTCAAATTCCCCGAGGAGAAAACAAATACTCAAAGATATAGGGCTATCTTTTGAGGTTATTCCTTCAAATTATGACGAAAAACTTTCTGATGACATTTTCTCCTACGAAAAAATTGAAGATATTGCGACTCAAAAGTGTCTGGATGTGGTGAGACGCGCAGATAAAAATTCACTTGTGCTTGCAGCTGATACAGTAGTTGTTTTACACAATCGGATTTTAGGCAAACCGCACTCTAAAGAAGAAGCTTTTGATATGCTAAAATCCTTGCAGGGCGCAACGCATTCTGTTGTAACTTCCACCTGCGGGATAAACACTCAGACTAACCGTGCTGCATTGATTTCAACAACAAGTTATGTCAGATTTACCCCCTGGAGTGATGAAATGATTCATTATTATATAGATGAATTTAATCCTCTGGATAAAGCCGGAAGTTACGGCATACAAGAACTTCCTCCAAATTATCTTGATAAATTTGAAGGAAGCTTTGAAAATATTGTCGGACTTTCACCTGATGCGGTAAAATCTATTCTGCAGCAACTGCAGTATCCTCTGTAGGAAGCCCCAAAGAAATTCGTTTATCTTTCGGATTAAACTTAATTATCTTTGTATTAATCTTATCACCTGCTTTTAAAATACAGTTGTATTGATTTTGATACTCTGCTAAAGCCGACTGCGGGAATAAGGCCTCAACGCCCGGAAGAACTTCCACAAAAGCGCCAAACGGCTTTATTCTTGTTATTATACCCTCTTTAATATCTCCTTCTTTAAGTTCAGCCTCTGCTTGAATCCACGGATCAGGCTCAGTATTTTTAAGACTTAGGCTTATTCTCTGCTTATCTCTGTCAATATCAATAATTTCAACATTAATTTCTTGACCTACTTTTAACAAATCTGTAGGATGTTCAACCCATTTCCAAGAAATCTGCGACAACGGAAGCAGACAATCTACCCCTCCGACATTAACAAATGCGCCGAAATCCGTAATTCTTACGACTTCACCTTTAACAATCTGACCGACTTCAACCTGCGCAAAAACATTTTTTCTGGTTTCTGCCATATTGGTTTCATAAACCTTTTTATTTGAAAGAATCAGATTATTCTGAGCTTTATCAAGAGTAAGAATTTTAACTTCTATCTTATCGCCCGGGTTGCAAATAGTTTCCCTTGCACACAGCTGACCTTGAGGAATAAAGCCCTGAACACCCGAAACATCAACAACCAGCCCGCCTCTTACTATTTGAGAGACAACTACTGCTATAGTTTCATCAGCTTCCTTAACTTTTTCCAATTCTTCCCAGGTGTGTGCCAAATGTACTTTCTTATAAGAAAGTGTAAATTTTCCATTCTCATCACTATCCTGAGTTATCAAAAACTCGTACTCTGTATTTAATTCCAGCACATCCTCTGCATTTGCCTTTTTGTCAGCAGAAATTTCATATCGCGGAACAAAAGCAGTACTTTTTGAACCGATATCTACAACAACACCGTCCGATTCATATCCGCAGACAACACCTTTTACAATATCACCGCGTTTGAATTTGTAATCATACTTTTCCAGAAGAGCTTCAAAATCACCATCCGAACACTTTTCTACCATTTGCATTCTCCTTTTTCAAATAAACACGGGTAAATTATACCATATTTAGCCCGTCTCGGCAATAGCTGAATGGCTGAGAGAGAAATTTTAAATACTATATAAACACTTTATTACAATGAATACAATGATTTTCAGCTTTGCCCACTGCGCAAATATTATTCTCACTTGTTAATATTATTACACCATCTTTTAAATCAGAATTTAAAGGCATGCCATGAGAAATTCTTTCTTTTTCAATCTCATTCAACTCGTATTTCGGATAATCCAGATAGTTTATCGGATTAAGCAAATGTGATTTCGCATCCTCAAGAGTTTTTATATCATCCAACTTAACACTGCTTTCGGCAATAAAATCACCTGCTTTTACTCTGATTAGCTTAGCAAGAAACCCGTAAGTACCGAGAGCTTCCCCCAAGTCGTTCGCTATCGAACGGATATATGTACCTTTTGAACAGGCTATATAAAGCTCTACCACCCTCATTTCTTCATCAAAACTTAATATTCTAATCTCTTTTATTTCTACTTCTCTTGGCTTTATCTCTATACTTTCCCCATTTCTTGCATATTCATAAAGCTTTTTCCCATTCACTTTTAACGCCGAGTATACCGGCGGTGTTTGCAGAATTTTCCCCTGAAACCTTTCCACAGCTTTCTCCAGTTCGTATGCAGAAACCACCTTGTCAGAGACATTTACAACATCTCCTTCAATATCATAAGTCGTTGTAGATTCCCCCAGCTGAACCGTTCCTATATAAGCCTTATCGTCTTTTAAATACTCAATAAGACGAGCAGACTTTCCTATACACACAGGAAGCACACCTTCGGCAAAAGGATCAAGCGTACCCGTATGCCCTATCTGTTTAATTTTTGTAATACGCCTTAATTGTGCGACCACATCATGTGATGTTATCCCTCTTGGCTTATAAATATTCAAAAAGCCGAACATTTACTTTATTTCACCTTTAGAAATTTTATCAATCAAATCCAATACTCTGGAACCTTGCTCAAGACCGTCTGAATATACAAATTTTATCTCCGGAGTAACTCTTAAACGGATACGCCTGCCGACTTCATAACGGACTTTTCCTGTATTTTTTTCAATAATTTCCCTATCTTTTTCCACCTGTTCGGGAGTACCAAAGACACTATATATTACCTTTGCAAAAGAATTATCATGCGAAACTTCTACATCTACAACCGAAACAACTCCTTCAAGTCCGCGGATTTCTTTTCTTATAATATCAGATATATCACGCATTAATTCTTTTCTTACACGTTCATTTCGTAAAGACATTGTTATCTCCTTTTATACCGGATTATAACATAAAAGAAGCGTTTAAAACAGTTTTTGCACAATATAAAACAAAATAAAACAAGACCCCGGGGAGGGTCTTGCTTTATCTTTTTTCAATTTAATTTATACCAACTCAACGGTATATTGAGCATTCTTTTCAGCAATTTCAACCAAGCTTCTGCAAACAGCAATCATTGAAATCTCTGAATCAAGCTTATTTACACAAGAGCCACAGCCGATAGCAGAAGCGCCCGCTGCGAAAGCAAGCGGTGCAGTAGTCGGGTTAATACCTGTAGCTGTCATTACAGGTATCTCAACATTTCTTGTAAGCTCTATTGTATTTGCAAGAGTAAGTTCTGCTCTTTCTACAAGCCCTCTTACACCATTTTCAGGCATTTCTTTAGAAAAATGTCCTTCTGTTTGAATAAGGTCAATACCCAAATCTTCCAATTCTCTTGCAAGTTCTATTTGCTCAGCAATTTCTAATTCTCCCGGAATAGTAACACAGAAGAAAACATCTCTGTCAAGAAGTTCCAGAGTTCTTTTTACTAAACTTAGAACTTTAGAAGCTGAGAAAGTAAGTCCTTTTTTATAAAGAGCATCAAAATTACCCAACTCAATTGCATCAGCCCCTAAAATTGCAGCATGTGCCAATTCCTGCGGGTCAATTGACGATACAAATAAAGGCAAATCGGTCATACTTCTTGCCATAGCAATAATATCAGGATTTGCGCAAATATCAATTGCACTTGCACCTGAATTTGAAGCTGATTTTACAACTTTTTTTACACTTTCCGCATCAAAATTATCAATACCTGCAATAATTTTTACAGCTCTTTTTTCACTTAAAGCCCGTTTAAAACTTTCAATTCTTGACATAAATTTCTCCTTTTGTATGTAGATTGCGATATATTATCTCGTCTATTATACATTAAAATTTGAATACTGGCAATATATAGGCTGACTGGAAAAATAAACCTGCTTTTTAAGCTAATTGTAAACATCCTTCTTGTTTGTAAATATTAAAATGAAAAACCGGGGAGGCTGTCAATGCTAAAACGCTTTTATTTAGTTTTAATAATACTTATAACATCACTTCCTGCTTTCTCTTTCGGACGTGATGACAGAAGCGCAGTTACGATTTATGAAAAAATTAACCCGGCAATAGTATCAGTAGATTCTCAGCTTACAGACGGACTTTCCTGCGGCACAGGGTGCATCATTGATAAATCGGGAATAATACTTACAAGCGCACACGTTATAGATATCGGGAAAACCGTAGTTGTTACTATGAATAACGGACAAAATTATAATGCAAAAGTTTTGAAGCATCTGGGAGAGAATAAAGATATTGCTCTTCTTAAGATTGATGTTGCAGAAGATTTGAAAACTGTTAAGATGGGTAATTCCGAAAAGATAAAAGTCGGACAGAAAGTGTGGGCTATAGGAAATCCCTTCGGGTTCAGCGGAACTTTAACCCAGGGTATTATTTCCAGAATTGATTATACGAAAAACAGGATTCAAACCGATGCGGCAATTAACCCCGGCTCGTCAGGAGGCCCTCTTTTAAATGCCAAAGGAGAAATAATCGGAATTAATCAGGCTATATACAATCCTGATAATAACATCTCAAATATAGGAATAGGTTTTGCTACACCTATAAACCTTGTAAAAGAATATTTGCTGGAAAAAGAAAAAATATAAAAAAATCGGCCCTGAACAATTGTTCCGGGCCGATTTAAATGTCTAATTATTGCTTAGAACAAGTCTAAATGTCGCCAAGTTTTTGATAGAAAGCATTCTGTGCTTGTTGCCCTGCTTTTCTGCTATCTGAAATATTCTGCAGATTCTTTGAATTTCTTCAACATCTTTTCTGGAGTTTATTTTATAAACATTTTCTATAGGATCTGCGATTACTGACATTGCTGTATTTAATTCTTGTTCTTTCATATTAAAGTCCTTTACAAACTGTCTATGTATATATAAAGTATTTCATTTTCTCAAAATTGCGCATTTTCTTTAATTTATTAAGAAATATTAAGCAAAATATTTAAAAATACAGGCTGAAATCTTTACTATTGTTGCTAAATTTAATTTTTTAGTGTATTGTATTTTTGTGGTTAACAAAGTGTCAGATTATACAGAAATTCTAGGTAAATGCGGTTATGGAAAAGAGCCTGCAGAGACAGTTGTCCGGAATCTTGCAGAGCTTAAAGAATTTTACGGCAGAGACGAACTTGTTAGTATATACACTTATATCCTCCAAAACTCCGGCGACCCGGAAATCTTAGAAGGAGTAATCCGGCTTGCGGATTCTAATAAATCACCTGAAATACTCTCTGCACTTATAGATTTACTTCTGATGAACAGAGAGACTGATTCCGAGAATATAACCACACTCCGGGTTTTATGTGCAAAGGCTGTTTCTAACTACAAGGATGCCTCGACCATAAGTGCTTTTTTATATTGCCTTAATAACAAAAAAGAAGATTATAAACTCCGGCTCGCCTGCGCAGACGCGCTTGGAAGAATCGGGAATAAATATGCTGTCGCGCCTTTAATAAATGTTGTAAAAGACGAGGATGAAAAATCTGTTTATGTAAAAGAATCGGCAACTTTTGCCCTTGGGCTTCTGGGCGACACAAGTGCTGTAGAACCGCTTGTTGAAATTATGGAATCCAAACAAGGACTTTGGGATAAATTCTCTTTTTTAAAAGAAAGAATTATTGAGGCTTTAGGCAAACTGAATCTAAACAGTTCCAGAGTTTTAAAAGTACTAAAACAGTCATTGTCAGACACTTCCCCAATGGTCAGAATCAACGCTGTGGAGGCATTGATGAACAGTGAGTATGAAGAGGCCTACGAACTTATAAAAAACTGCCTGAATGACGAAGATGACGAAGTTAAGAAAAATGCACTTACGGCGCTTTACAATATGAGAGGACGCGAAATTCTTGATGAGATAATAGAAGAAAAAAAATATCCGGATATATTGAAATCAGAAGCACTGGCAATTTTAGAAGAGGCCGAAGATGAATAGAGGAATAATACTGCTCTCCGGAGGCTTAGATTCACTATGCGCTCTTGGGCTATCTAAAGATAAATATTTGATAGATCTTGCGCTCACCTTTGATTACGGACAAAAATCCGCAAAGCAGGAAATAAAAGCTTCCAGTGAAATCTGTAAATTTTATAAAATAAAACACAAAGTTATTAATCTTGATTGGCTGAAAGAAATAACCCGCACTGCACTTGTCTCTGATAAAGAAATTCCGTCCGAGAATTTAGGCACCCTAACAAGCGCCCAAAGTGTCTGGGTTCCTAACAGAAACGGTCTTTTTCTAAACATAGCAGGCTGTTTTGCAGATTCCTATAATTATGATTATATAATATTCGGTGCAAACAAAGACGAAGGAGAAACCTTTCCGGATAATACGGAAAATTTTCGCAGTGAAATCAGCCGGGTATTTGAATTATCCACCCTTAAACACCCGAAAGTTGAAGCACCCTTGATTAATTATACCAAGAATGATATAGTAAAAATTGCAATGGAAAAATCCGTACCGCTTGAATTAGTAAGGAGTTGTTACGGCGGAGGAGAAAAACACTGCGGGGTATGCGAATCCTGCAGGCACCTAAAAAAAGCGCTTATTGCAAATCAAGGGGAAAGATATTTAGATATTTTATTTGAAAAATGATAAAAACAAAATATATAGAAGATGAGATTAAGTATATAGGTTCACAGCTTGCACCGCACTGGATTTATAAAAATTTTAAAATTCAGGGAGATGCTATTGTTGCATTTTGCGGAGAATGCAAGGTTGAACTTCCGGAAATGGTTGATATTGAAGATGTTATTAACAATGAACCAATTTACAGTAAATATATGCTGAGCTTTATTACGGAACAGTTCGGTATAAGCCTGACAGAAGGCGTTTTCCGCCAGCGTCTTTTAATATGTATAATAAAAGAACTGCTGGAAGAAAGAGGCATCTTTGTTGTAAGAAAAGGGGATGACTTAATGATAAACGGCGCAAAATTATCAGTATCCATTGCAACAAAATCAATAACCTCAATACTAATTCATACAGGTCTGAATATCTTATCAGAAGGCGCGCCTGTCAAAGCCTGCGGGCTTACAAGTGAACTCGGAATAAATGACATAAAAGCATTTGCTACAGAAGTTATGAACAGATATTCAGAAGAGATAGAAGATATAATATCAGCAGGAACAAAAGTTCGCGGAGTGTAATTAATGGGAAATCAATTCGGTTATAAAAAATACATGAAAAAAAATATTCGCAAAGATGACCATCATTTGATAAAACTCTTTGTTGTCACGTTGTTTGGAATGCTTCTTATATTTACGTTTTTGATAAAATCATTTTCTCCGAGTGTAGATGTATCAATCGGAGACTATCAGGATGAGGCTATAGAAACGGCAGATGAAACAAAAAATCCGGTAGATAACAGACTTGCAATGATACAAAATGAAGATCAGGGGCGGAATTTTTCTGAACTTATGTCAAAGCCGGATGATACAGTCCAAGAGGCTCATCAACAGCCAAAAGAAGAGCCTGCCGCGGCAGAAGAACAACCACAAGAAGCTGTAGAGCCGGCACCTCCGTCTCCTGAAGTTGTATATAAAGTTTTTGTCGGAACATACACTTCCGCAGAACAGGCAAAAGTTGCAAAAGATATTATCCAGGAATCCGGAAGCGGGCTCAACCCCATAGTCAAATGTATCGGTTCTAACAACTATACGCTGCAGGTAGGCATATTTAAAAATAAAACAAGCGCAGAAACTATGCTGTATACAGTTCAGCAAAACCACCTGCCGGGAAGAATTGTGCAAGATTATTAAGGTTTGAAAAAAAATCTTTACATCGTGAAATATTTTGATTATTTTTTCAAATTTTGTGGTACATTATAATTAATAAGTATAAATCCGTAACGGGGAATTAAGTTAGACTATCATAGGTTAATATAGGAGATGTTTGATGCCTAATTATTTAACGAAGGAAGAGATAAGACAGTGGAGAAGTTCTTTGGAAAAAATTACACTGGAAGAATTTGCACAGAGATTAGGAAAAACCGTAGAAGAGAGCAAGCCTACAAACGATGTTGTTGATATAGTTATGTCAAAAGGTACATCATCTAATACAAGTTCAAATATGAAAGACGGTTTTTCTGCAATCGCCAGACGGGCATTTGAAAGAGAACGAAAAATATCTCATACCCCGTTTTCAATAAGAAAAAAAGATTTGCAGGCAAAAGCCGTTGAAACTCCACCAGCTAAAGTTCCTGCAAATCCGGAAAAAGTATCTAAATCAAAAACTGTTATAGAAAAAGTTGAAGAAGTTTCCTCTGCAAAAAAAGAGGCGCAAATAATCTTGAAAAAATCTCTGACAGACAGAGAGCAGCTTGTGTTTGAATACCTGCTTAGCAATATCGGGAAAACCGTATATGCCAAAGATTTAGCCAAACTTCTTGATTTACCGAGAGACTATGTTTACAAATATATTAAAAACTTACGCGCCAAAATAGAAGGTGATAAACTCAAAAATGTTCCATCCGGCGGTTTTGTTTTAACAGAGTAAGAATGGAAGTTGTAAATTTACTTGATTTCTTGAATATTGCCCGGGATTTATTCACTTTAGATTACGCAAAGTGCAGTGGCAGACTTGTTAATTTTCTGGATTTAATGACAGAAGATGAACAATTTACGCAAAAAATTGACCTGGGTATAATTTTTATTAATCAAAAATCATCAGACCAGTATACAATAGTTGACGGGTTAAACAGGATTGTATCATTATCACTGCTATTACATGCAATATGCGAATGCTACAAAAAAACAACCAAGCAAAATGAAAAAGCGATAAGTACTATAAGAAAAAAATATCTTATACACGGCTCTAAGTCAAAACTCAGGCTAAACGAAAAAGACGGAATAATATATAATAAAATTATAAACGGAGAGCGGTTATCCGGAAAAGAAAAAGAAACTCCGATGTTCATCCTTCTTCATAACTTCTGGTCACAAATCAAAGAAGAAAAGCTTCAGGCTTCAAACATTTTCCGCATGCTTCAAAAAGTTACAGTAACGCTTGTTGAAACAGATAAGGTTTCTAAACGCAACCTGTACTACAAACTCAACTCCTCAAGAAAATTAAATCAAATACTATTAATAGAAGATTTTATAAAAGAAAATGGTGTTATATCAGAGTGGGAAATAATAAAAACCCGCTACTTTCCAAAAGAATATGAAATCATAAGGTTTCTAAAAGACTTTTTCGTTACTAAGTTTAACTACAAAAAATTTGAAGAAGACCGATTATACGAAAGTTTTGTTAACTATTTTGAAACTATGATGCAATATATGCCGGAAGATATCTTAATGCGGAGAATTGCGCACTCTGCAATGTTATACTATAACATATTAAATGTTAATTTTGAAAATGATGAAATAAAAAAAGCATTTATAGAAATAAAGAGACACTCCGGAGAGGACACTTATGCTTACATAATGGATGTTTATGATGACTATTGCGAAAATAACATTTCAGAATCAACCTTCATTGAAATATTAAAAACAATTGACGAGTATTTAAAAAACAGAAACATTCATGAAAATAACGTTGAATTTAATGAGCTTATAAAATATTTAAACGCTTTTATTGCCTGCAAATAATCAGCTATCAGAAAATACATTAATAACTTTTTCAAAAAAAGCTTTATACTATTAATGTAAGTATGAAAAAGATTGGAGGTCATATATGAAGAAGAGCTTTAAATATAAACTGCTTAATTATCAGCAGGCGAATTTTGATGAACTGTATAAAGCGGATTCCATAGTACAATTAACGATTCATTCCTGTCAGGAACGAGAATTTTCCGGTCAATATTACGGTGCCTCAGATATCGTAAAAAAGAAAATAAGTGAAGAGCGTAACAACTATATCAATATGATGACCCTGCTCGCAGAACGTGTTTCTAATATGATGGAGTTAAATCTCCTTTTTGAAAAAGAAACAATATCAGAGCAAAACTCCAACAATTGAAGCAGATAAATAACAGCTCAGCGTTCCGCAGATAAGAGCCCTCAACCCCAGCCTTGCAAGATTTTTCTTCTGATTTGGTGCAAGTTCTCCTATTCCGCCTATTTGAATAGCAATAGAGCCGAAATTCCCGAAACTGCAAAGCGCAAAACTTGCAAGCATAAAACTTTTTGGGTCGAGCAAGTCTTTTATCTTTGCTAAATCAACATAAGCTACCATTTCATTAAGCACGATTTTAGTTCCCATTAAAGCACCAACAGTAGATGCGTCGTGAATTGGCACACCTATTATAAAAGCAAATATTGCGAATATTTTCCCTAATATAAGCTTAAGTGATAAATGGCTTAAAAATGCAAAATGAGAACATCCCGGACAGAATTTGTAAAGAAACATTCCGCCCAAGCCCAACACCCAGTCTATGAATGCTACAAGAGCAACCAAAGCTAAAATCATGGCGGTTACATTGATTGCGACTTTCATACCTTCTGAAGCACCATTGGAAATTGCCTCAAAAACATTTGCAAAAGTACGCCTTCTCGAGATTCTTATATTGTCTCTTGTTTCCGGTTCCCCGGTTTCTGGGTAAATAATTTTTGATAGAATTAGCGCACCCGGCGCAGCCATAATAGAAGATGCCAAAATATAATGCGCCGGAATCCCCATTCCTATATAAACCGGCATTATTGCGCCTGATATACATGCCATACTGCCTGACATTGAAGCTAACAATTCCGAACGTGTAAGCTTTTCTAAATAAGGTTTAATCATAATTTGTGCGAGAATCTGACCCACAAAAGAGCTTGCAACATTAGAAAGCGCCTCCGCACCGGAAACATGCATAAACTTATTCATAGCCTTGCCCAGACCTGCAACAACCCTTTGCATGATTCCGTAATAATACAAAATATTAACCAGAACCATCATAAAAATATTTGTGCAAATAAGCTGAACAGCAAAAATACTTCCGCTCTCACCGAATAATTCTGCAAGCCTTGTTTTTTCTAATAACGGGCCGAAAACGAATAAACCGCCCTCTGTTGCAAATTCCAGAATTTTTTGAATAAACATTCCTATCATTAAGAACATTTTCTGGCCTAACGGAACTTTAAATATAAATACCGCAAATATTATCTGGAGTAAAAAGCCCATTCCTATAGTTTTATAATTTATTGCCTTGCGGTTGTTTGACATTGCAAACACTATTAAAAATATTACAACAATTCCAATGAGGCCGATAAATCTTTCCATTTCTACTCCTTTGTTTTTAAATTATATCAAAAAAAAGCTGTCTTTTATCAGACAGCTTCAATATAATTTACAATTTCTTCTTCTGTGTTCATCTCTGTTGTGCACACTAGAATCCGCCTTTTATCGAGCTTAATACCTCCGAGAATATTTTGTTCTTTTAATTTATTCAAAAATTCATCAGAATCATTAACCTCAATTACAAATTCATTGAAAAAGTTTTTATTAAGTGTTTTTATACCTTTCCCTCTAAGCATTTTAGAAAGAGCATGCGCCATATTAGCCGCCATAATACCGGTTTGACGGAACCCCTTTTCACCCATCAAACTCAGATAAACAGTTGCGGCAAGAGCCATTAAAGATTGATTTGAACAAATATTGCTTGTGGCTTTTTCTCTTTTTATATGCTGTTCTCTTGTTTGAATAGTAAGCGTAAAAGCCTGCTCGCCATCCGCATCAACCGTTCTTCCTACAAGCCTTCCCGGAAGCTGTCTCATATAAACCTCCTTGCAGGCCATATATCCGGCATGCGGTCCGCCGAAATTCATTGAAACACCGAGAGGCTGAATATCACCAACAACGATATCAGCATCACAAGGAGGCTTTATAATAGACAGTGCTGAGAGATTTGCACATACTATTAGAATTGTATCCTGCTTGGATATTTCAGTGATTTCACCGTAATAATCCGGATTTTGTATCAAAATACAGCAATACTCCGAAACATTCTCCGGAATCTCCTCAAACCACTCAAGCTCAATTCCCCGCGCCCAGGCATAAGTCTTGACTACTTCTGCATATTCAGGATTGAGCCTGCTTGAGATAAGCGCTTTATTTTTCTTTCCTTTAGCAATTCTATGAGCCATCAGAACAGCTTCAGCACAGGCGGAACCTCCGTCATACATTGAAGCATTTGCAATATCCATGCCGGTAAGTCTTGCAATCATAGTCTGATATTCATATATAGCCTGCAGTGTTCCCTGAGAAATTTCCGGCTGATAGGGAGTGTATGCCGTTAAAAATTCAAATCTCTGCGTAATATAACTTACACCTGCGGGAATAAATTTGTTATATACTCCGCCACCGAGGAAATTTGAATATTCTGTTTTATTCTTTATTGCAAGAGCCTTGATTTTTCGCTGAGTTTCCAGCTCGCTCAAAGGATTCTGCATAGAAAATTCTTTAATTTTAACAGGAATCTGCTCGAATAAATCTTCTATTGAAGTGCAGGAAACCGCATTAAGCATCTCTTGTCTGATTTCATCTGTATGCGCTATAAAATTTTTCATTATTCCACTTCTTCTTTATAATCCGAATAATCCATTAAATCTGCAAATTCAACCTGATCTGCCGATGATTCTATTTTTACAAACCATTTATTTTCGTAATTTTCGTCATTTAATAACTCTGGAGAATCTGCAATCTCCTCGTTAATTTCAATTACCTTGCCGGAAATCGGCATATATATTTCAGACGCAGCCTTTACGGATTCAATAGTTGCAAATACTTCATTTTTAGCGAACTCAGAGCCGTTTTCCGGAAGTTCAACAAATACAATATCACCAAGCTGTTCTATGGCGTAATCCGTAATCCCGACTTCGTACTTGTTTTTATCAATTTCAAGCACATATTCATGAGTTTTGGTACATAACATACTTTCGTTCATTCAAATGGTCTCCTATACATAATTACTATTCTACACTTTGTTATGTTTTGTTACAAACGGTCTTTTGACAATTTCAGCGTTGTGTAATTTTTCACGTATCATTACTTGAATTGTAGAGCCTACAGTTAAATTGTCAAGAGGTTTAATATAGGCAAGAGCGATATTATCCCCTCTGCAGGGCGAAATACCTCCGCTTGTTATTACCCCTATTTTTTCATTTTCATAATAAACATCGTATCCATGACGTGCAATCCCTTTGTCCAGCATTTTTAATCCGATAAGTTTTTTACGTCCGCCATTTTTAAGCTGTTCTTCTATCACGCTCTTACCGTTATAGTCCTCCGTTTTAGTTTTAGAAACCGACCAGCTTAACCCTGCCTCAACAGGTGTAGTATCCTCATCCAAATCATTGCCGTACAGATGCAGTGAAGCTTCCAGCCTTAACGTATCACGTGCCCCCAAGCCTATTGGTTTTATACCAAAAGATTTCCCTGCTTCCAGGAGTTTGTCCCAAAGGTACTCGGAAAATTCATTTCTTACGAGAATTTCAACACCGTCTTCGCCTGTATATCCTGTTCTTGAAATCCATACATTTATATAAAAAAGTTCCTCCCTTTTTATCATAAAAAATTCCGGCAGTACATTCACACCCAAACTTCTTATCAAATCACAAGCTTTAGGGCCTTGAACTGCAAGCAGAGAAAAATTATGAGATTCATTTACAATAGTAACATCAAATCCTATTTTGTTTCTGACCATCCAGTTTAAATCATCATCAATTCTTGAGGCATTAGCAATAACAAGATATTTTTGCTCTTCCAGCTTATATATAATCAAATCGTCTATTATACCGCCGTTTTTATTGGTCATTTGGCAGTATACCGCCTTTTTATCTACAAGCTTTGCAATATCCTGCGGAACCAGCTTATTCAAGAAGGGAAGAGAATCCTCACCTTTCACAATTATCTCGCCCATGTGCGAGACATCAAAAATCCCTGCGGCCTCTCTCACGGTCTTATGCTCGTCAATAATTGACGAATATTGAACCGGCATATTCCAGCCCGCAAAATCAACCATTCTTGCGCCTAGTGCAATATGTTTATCATGTAAAAAAGTCTGTTTTGTCATTGCCTCAATCCCCCTATTTTATTGTCTTTATAAATCAATATTGTGTCAAGGAATTTTAGGAAAATTAACAAATAAAAGAGGCGGAACTTCCCCGCCCCAGAAAGAAAAGCCGAAGTGAGCGGCTAAATTTGTTTTTCGAGTTTTTCAATCCTTTTGATTAACTCTTCGTTTTGTTTTTCTAACTTATCAATCCTTGCTTTCATTCCTGTAATATCAGCTGTAAATGCAGAAATTCTTGTATCCAGTTCTTTTACTGCGTTAATAACAGCGTAAAACATATCTTCAACCCGGATTTTTAAATATCCGTCCTCGTCTTTTGTAACGGCATCCGGAAATACCTTCTGCAAATCCTGGGCAATTACACCGACATGAGGAGTTTTACTTTCATCTTTTTTGAAAGTATAGTGGAAAAACTCTAATTTCTTAAGCTCATCCAGCCCGGTCGTGAATTTCTCGCCGA
>CALVBV010000008.1 GCA_944325815.1 Candidatus Gastranaerophilales bacterium | reverse complement strand
TTTAGCTCAGTTGGTAGAGCGTCTCCCTTACAAGGAGAGGGTCAGAAGTTCGAGTCTTCTAACGCCCACCATAAAAAGGACAATGGCTTTTGTTATTGTCCTTTTTATTTTGTATAAGCTAAAATACGAGAACTTCTGACCCAGAAGTTCGGCGGATTTTCGGACGGACGACGCGAACGAAAGTGAGCTAGTCCGGGTAGCGAGAATATTGAGCAAAATTGAACCAAAGGTTCATTTGCGAAACTATTCGAGCGTGAAGAAAATCCAAGAGAAGTCTTCTAACGCCCACCATAAAAAGGACAATGGCTTTTGTTATTGTCCTTTTTATTTTGTACAAGTTAAAATATCTATCTTACCTTATTTTCGTTACCTTGAATCAAACGCTTAATATTTTCTCTATGAAGATAAACAATATAAACTGCGCCTAATGCGCAATAAGCAATATAAGCAGCCGGGGCGTTCAGAAAATACATAATAAATGGAGAAATAACCAGAGCGATTATTGAACCCACAGAAACATATTTAGTAAAGTAAGTAATTATTCCCCACACAACAGCAATTATAATTCCTGCAATCCAATTAAGCGCTATAATTGTACCTACACCGGAGGCAACAGATTTTCCGCCTTTAAATCCTAAAAACAGAGATTTGCTATGCCCTACAATTACTGCAACCGCAGCAAGTACCGGCGCGAGGCCGATTGAAGCCCCTGCTGTGATGAATATTTTTGCTAAAACTACCGGTAATGCACCTTTTAAAGCATCCAGAATCATTACCAGAAAGAAATAATTTTTACCTAACACACGCTTCACATTTGTTGCGCCTGTTGAGCCTGAGCCTACAGTTCTTATATCTTTTCCGGTTTTTGCTTTTACAATCAAATATCCCGTAGGGATTGAGCCCGTCAGATACGCAATTAATACCACCATAGCAAGCTCTATAATTTTATATATCATTTTATTCCCTCCATTGTTTTTCATTATACCAAAATATTTGCAAATTACATAAATATCATTTAAAATCGTTGTATGGATTATAAGTTTCTGGACAGCGGCGTTGATATTGACAAGATTTCTCTTCCCGAATCGGATAAGATTAATCCTTTTTTACTGAAAAATAATTATGCTGATATTATAAAGGGGATTGATTTTATAAATTCGGATGATGTATTGCTATACGTACACGGCTTTTTAGGAACCGGCAAAAGGCAGTATATTAATTATATTTCCGAATTTTTAAGCAAGGATGTAATTAAGCTTGAATATTACTGTAAAGAATCTACGGTCTGTGATGATATTCTGCTGGCGTTTATTGATACGATAGATAAGAGTGCCATAACAAAAGGTGTAAATCTGAATGCCAAAATTTCTACACTTGCGGTCAAATTTGAGCAGTACATTTCCTCGATAAAAAAGCCGTTTTTCATTATTCTTCACTCTTTTGATGATATTTTGGAAGAAAATCAAGAACTTGTATGCCATTGTTTTTCAGAGATTATAAAAAACAATAACATCAAAATTGTAGTCTCGACTAGGGCAATGATACAGAATGTTCTCGGGAAAATTCCGGTTGACAGAAAAATCTTTTTAAAAGCTTTTTCAAAAAACATTTTCACTGAATATCTGGAAGCCGACAAAATCACCGGCAGCCAAACTGCAATTGATGATTTTTATAAATATACGAGAGGCTATTACTACTATACGGCTCTTGCAATAAAAATTATTCTTGCAATGAAAATTTCTTTAAATGATTTTTTACAGAAATTTGCGCTATCGGGTCTGAATTTTGATTCTTATTTAGGAATGACTTATATCAATCTGGTTCCGGCAACAATCCGTAATTTTTTCTGGTTTTTAAGAGCAATAAGGCACGGAATGACATTAAACGCCCTTGCGGTATTTGATTTGTATGATGAATTTTCTATTGAATATTTAAAATCTAATTTGATGATATTTCAATCCGGAGAAACGGTTTATGTACAGGATTATTTCCTTCAAAACATTGATTTTTCTATACCGGAAAAAACTGAGATAAAGCTTCATAAATATATAATAAACATTTATGAATCCCAGTTAAAAGAACCTCTGCAGAGCCGTTCAATTTTAATATCCAGACAGGCGCTCAGAGCGGAGATTGAATATCACAATAAATGTATACAGATGCTTGAAGAGGGTAAAAAATCCGAGGCGGAATCAGCGCCCGCATTGCCTCCAAAAGAAAGTGTACAGAAGGAAATTCAGCAGCCTGCGGGAATTGATGATGCCATAAAAAAAGCAGAAGCACTTGCTGCTGATAAAAAATTTACGGAAGCTATTGAAGAATTTTCCAAAATTTTAAATTCCGACAAGATTGATTTACACACAGTAGTGCAATCAAGACTTGCTCTTGCAAGATTATATAAAGAGATTAATGAATATCAAAAATCCAGCCACTATTATGAACTTGTTGAGACTTATTATAAACAACATAATGAAGTTATCAATTTAAACTATTTGTATTATGAGCTTACGGATTTATATTTTTTAATGTACAAAAATGAACGTGCAGTAGAAACAATAAAAAAAGTTATTTATTCAGTTGACACCCCGCAATCACTTATGGTTTCCGCATGCACACTTTTGGGGAATATTTATTCCAAGATGAATAATCCGGACGAAGCGTATTCTTATTACCAGAAGGCACTGGATTCACTGGATGACAATACTGCAGAGAGTGTTCTTGCAGAGTTGTATTTCAAATATGCACTGGCAAATGACGATAGGGGAGATGAAAAAAACGCTCTTGAATATTATACAAGATGTACCGAAATTATGAACGGGAATCCATACAGGGCACTTGCGTATTCTAATATGGGATCTTGTTATTTTGAGAATGAAAATTTTTCCGATGCAAAAGATTGTTTCCAAAGAGCTTACGATATAGAAAAGTCAAATAATAATTATGACGGAATATATTATAATGCCTCATATCTTGCAAAAATCTGTATAAAAGAGCATTCAAAAGACGCATTGAACTATTTGCTGGAAGCGAAACAGAGTGCGGAATTTATAAATGAAGATTTTTATATTCTGGAGGCTTCTCTGGCGCTCGGGGATTATTATTATAACAACATCTCCCTGAATAAAAAAGCGCTTACGGAGTATTTTAAGGCAAGGAAAACCGCTCAGAATCTATCCGGAACCGTTGATACAGAAAAAATTGAACAACGAATAGAGGATATGCGTTTGAGAATGGACAAAGATGTTTTTGATGAGATAGAGAAAAAATATGGATAAATTGGTTAAGATAAATTCTGATTTTGATGAGTACAAACGAGTTTTTCTGGAAGAAAATTCCAAGCTTAATTTAATATCCAAAAATGAGGAGAAGTTTCTTTTTGAGAAACATATCTATGATTCTCTGGCAATCAAACTTTTTTTCGATAAATTTGGAATAGAGAGTGCCGAGCTATTAGATATCGGCTGCGGCGGGGGATTCCCATCAGTTCCGATTGCGATTGAGTGTAAAAATATTAAAGTTACAGGGCTTGACAGTATAAGAAAAAAAATCAACTCTATTAATACAATGAAAGAAAAATTAAACCTGACCAATTTAACAACGATTTGCGACAGGGCGGAAAATATAAAAGAACAGTTTGATATAATAACAAGCCGTGCTGTTGCAGAGCTTGGAAAAATTTCCGGCTATGCGCTTCCCTTATTAAAAAAAGACGGATATTTTGTCGCATACAAATCAAAAAAAGCCTTAGAAGAACTTAAAGGGGCTGAAAAAATACTAAAGAAGTTCAATGCAAGAGTTATTGATATTATAGATTATACCCTACCTCTTGAGGAGATTTACGAGCGGAATCTTATTATAATTGGCTTTTAGCCATTTAAGCCCTGCGCCTGAATATGTTGTAATAAGCATTGTGAGTACAAAATACAAATAAGTATTCTGTATTGGATTAAATATCCAATATACATTGTGATTATTTCTCTCGCTTATCGGAATACCATTAACCCAGAAAATAGCGGCAGTTATCAGGTACATAACAAAGAGATGGTTTGCCATGATGTGATATGTATTTTCGCCTACAAGTTTTATAAATTTGATGTCTTTCAGGTAATCATACGTAACATGTATAAAGAAAAGCGAGAACCAGATGCCTGTAATACTTGTAAGAACTGGAACAATAATCTGGCTGTCGAATCTTGCCCATACAAGAACATAGCTTAAGCCGATACCGTGTGTCGGATCAAAATCGCGGTTAAAATGCCACAATATAGCCTGAAGGCAGAGAACAAAGGCAAGAATTTTGGGCGTGAAAATATTGTAATTTCCCTGAACTTTTTTTGTATAGAAATGTCCTAAATATACAAAAAACAATGAGAACATAACCCTTATTGCAATTAAAGAAACCGGATTAAGTTCAATCATTTTAGATAAAGGAATTGCCGAGAATCCCATAATTGCATATATAACAAAATGTACCCATTCTTTTTTTTCTCTTAAAAACCTTTGGAAAAAGAGAAAGCATATCATTGTGATAAACAACTGCGGAACAAACCACATAGGGCATGAAAGATCAAACTGGTGTCCGTTTAGAAACGGAGTTATAAAAAAATTCTTCCAGGTAAGAGGCATTCCCCAGAATTTGCCGGTGAGTTTATCCAAGACAACCGTAACTACGGCGTAAAATGCAGAATAAAGAAAATACAAAACCAAAAGGCTTTTAACTCTTCTTTTTATAAACTCAAATACACTGTCCAGATACTTATCTTTAAAAAGCATGCCGGAGATAAAGAAGAACAATGTTAACTGAAAAGAATAAGGCGGAAACATGTCAAACATTCTAAACTCAAGGTGTCCCGAAACAACAAGTGTAATTGCAAGCGCCTTCAAAATATTTATTTTATCAGAAAAAATTTTGTCCATAGAACAAGTTTAGCATAAACAGAAATTCGGCTACATAAACTGTTACAGATTGACATGAGGCTGATTTTAGTGTGTAATAAAAAGAGGGGAAACTACGCCCTTTATCTTAATCGCAGAAATGTTGGGGAGAAAAGAAGAGGAATAATGTACATAAAACAGCTGGAAGTTGATAACTTCAAGTCATTTGCAAATAAAGTTGAAATACCTATGCTGAAGGGGTTTACTACCATTTCCGGCCCGAATGGTTCCGGAAAAAGTAATATTATAGACAGTATTCTCTTTGCTCTGGGGCTTTCTACATCAAGAACCCTTAGGGCTGAAAAGCTTTTCCACCTAATATCCACATATAACAAAAGAAACGAAGCTTATGTAAAAGTTACATTCGGAGAAACAGAAGAAGGGGATTTTTCTGTTGCAAGAAGAATCCGTAAATCTTCACAAGGGTTTAACAGTATATATTATCTTGATGATAAAATCGCAACGCTTTCGGATATTCACGCTAAGCTTGAAAAGTACAATATTACGCCAAACAGCTACAATGTTATGATGCAGGGCGATGTTATGAGTATTACAAACTGCACGCCCGGAGAGAGAAGAAAAATTATTGATGAAATCGCAGGCGTTGCAGATTTTGACAGGCGTATAGAGCAGGCAACAAACGAACTTGAAACGGTTGAAAAGAGAGTTGTTAATTCTACATTAATTCTGAATGAAGTTAACGTAAGGCTTGAGCAGCTTAATGAAGAAAAAGAAGTCGCGCTCAAGTATCAAAAACTCAAAGATGAGAAAACAGGGCTTGAAAGCCAGATTAATACGGTTAAGTTTTTTGATATAAGAAGAAACTTAGAAAAAGCTCACGAAAATATATTAGAGTTCACAAAACGCAAAAAAGAAGAAGAAATCAAATCCAAAGACCTTGAAGAGAGACTTAAACTCATAAAAGAAAAATATGACGAGATTTCCAAGACTATTACGGAAAAAGGCGAAGGTCATCAGCTTGAGCTGAAACAAAAAGCAGAAGAGATTAAGGGCTCTATTGCAAGGAAAAACTCTTCAATAGTTTTTGCAGACAAACAAATTCAGGATAACTTAAAAACAATTGAGAACACAAAAAACGGTATCGAAGTTCAGGAAGGCAAAATAAAAGATGCCGAACTTAAAATTACATTAAAGCAGGACGAAATTAAAGGAATTGAAAAAAATATTGAAGAGCAGAAAGCAATTCTGCATAAGATTCTTGAAGATATGTCCGGCTTGAATGAAACCGCTGAGAAACATATTGAAAAAAGGAATACTTTAAGAAAAGAGCTCGAAGACCTGCAGGATAAAGAAACCAAACTTATCCAGAAACAGGCGCCTCTGGAAGCAGACCTATCGACAAAGAAAAAACTGCTTGAGGAAGCCGAGGCTAAACTTAAGGAACTTGAAGATTTTAAGGCCAATTTTTCTGAGACAAAATCTTCAAAAGAACTTCTTATTGAACAACTTGGCAAAGAACTTGACGATTTCAAAATCATCCTTAAAAATACATTAAATGAGTATGATAAAACTAAAAATGAAATCACAGACATGGACTACGACCTTCAAGCAGCACGTAAGAAGATATATCAGCTTGAAGCAGTTAAGCAGGCGAACGAAGAAGCTAACCTCGGACGTGCGGTTGATACAGTTATAAACGCAAATATCCAAGGGGTTCACGCACCTTTGATGAAGCTCGGTCAAGTCGACGAGGAGTATTCTACCGCGATGGAAATAGCGGTCGGCGGAAGAATGGCGCATATAGTTGTTGACGACGAGCATGTTGCTTCCACCTGTATTGAGCTTCTTAAATCCTCAAACGCCGGGCGTGCAACTTTTGTTCCTCTAAACAAAATCGTTAAATGCCCGAGAAGCTTGAATCTTCCAAAAGAGAAAGGCGTAATAGATTTTGCAATCAACCTTATTGATTTTGATGATGAGTATTTGAATGCTTTTTATTACGCAGTAGGCGAAACCCTTGTTGTGGAAGACAGAAACACCGCAAACAAACTTATCGGTAAATACAGAATGGTGACGCTCTCAGGCGACTTGTTTGAAAAATCAGGCTCAATAACAGGCGGTGCCGTGAGAAAAACAGGTTTAAAATTTGCGCAGAACTCCGATTCCGAAATTGATACGTTCAAAGCCAGATTAAAAGAGATGGAATCTAAATACTCTGCTCTTGTTTCTAAGCGCTCAAATCTGGAAGCCAAAATGGAGGATGTAAGAAGCAAGTATTCAACATCCACAACAGAGTTTAATAAAGCGAAACTTGAACTCACAAACCTTGAAACAAGTTTTGAAAATACGCAGAAAAATATTGATGAAAGAGCCGGGTTTATTAAAACAACCGCGCCTGAAATCTCATCCATAGAAAAAACTCTTGATAAGCTGGAAGAAGAGCACATCAATATTTCGGAAAAAATGACGGATGTTCAGACAGCGATTTCGGAAGTTGAAAAGCTTATGAACGATGCTGACTTAAAGGATCTCAAAGAAAAAACAGCCGGTGTCGAGGCGGAAATTAAGCGTTATGAAAAGAACATGGCAGACGCTAATAACGAAATCGAGGGACTTCATCAGAGAATAGATTTTATAAAAACAACAATAAAGACACACAACGACACAATTGAGCGTTCTCTTAATTCAAATAAAGACTTGGAACTTGATAAAGCTAAGTTTACGGAAGAAATAAAGGGTTTAAATGAGCAGCTTGATGTTCTGGAAGTTCAGATAAAGGAGATTACGGACAAGCTCGGAGAACTTCTTAAGCAGAGAGACGATATTAATAAAGACCTTGTTGATATTGAAACCCAGCGCAATCTTAAGGCTTCTGATATAGAAAAAATTGCCGAACAGATAGAATCGTTTAAAGCAAGACGGCGGGAATTAGAGCCTCAGCTTGAAGAAACAAAAAATATTTTAACGGAAGCAGGTGTAAATGTTAATGACTTAACTCCTGTTGAGATGTCGATTGAGGAGATAACTTCCAGAATACAAAGATTACAAAAGAGAATGGATGATTTGGGTGCAGTTAACATGAAGGCTCTGGAAGATTTTGAAAAAGTTTCAGCGCGCCAGCAGGAACTCCAGAACCAGATAGAAACCCTAAGCAACGAGCGTGCGCAGATTCTTGAGAGAATGAAAGGCTACGAGGATTTGAAAAAAGAAACTTTCCTCAAAACATACAATGTGATAAATGAAAACTTTAAAGATATTTTCCACAGACTTTCAGACGGCGAAGGCACACTGATTCTGGAAAATGAAGAAAAGCCTTTTGAAGGCGGTCTGGATATAGAGGCCCAGCCGAGAGATAAGAAAAAGCAGCGTCTTGCAGGCATGTCCGGAGGGGAAAAGGCTCTAACTGCGCTATCTTTTGTGTTTGCAATCCAAAAATACATGCCGGCGCCTTTTTATGCGTTTGATGAAGTTGACGCAAGTTTAGACGGCATAAATGTGGAAAAACTTGCTCATATAGTTCAATCACAGGCCGAAACAACCCAGTTTATCGTCGTAAGCCACAGAAAACCGATGATAGAATCCGCAAACAGAACTATCGGGGTTACACAAAAAGAAAAGGGTATCTCTAAGGTTACTGGGGTTAAGCTAAGAGATTAAGGTTAGTTTGATATCTCATTTTGCGATATGAAAAATTAACAACAGAATAAGGGATTAAGTGGATAAAGTAGTACAAATACAGAATTTAATATATGAAATCAGGGGTGTAAAGGTAATGCTCGACAGCGACCTCGCGAAATTGTATGAAGTTCCGACAAAGAGACTAAATGAAGCTGTTAAGCGTAATATTACACGCTTTCCAAAACATTATATGTTTCAATTATCAGAAGAAGAGTTTGAAAACTTGAGGTCGCAAATTGCGACCTCAAGCAAGCAGCATGGCGGCAGGCGCTACACACCCTATGTATTCACTGAGCAGGGAGTTGCTATGCTTTCAAGTGTATTAAACTCAGAAAGAGCAATACAAATAAACATACAAATTATTGATACCTTTGTAAAATTAAGGCAATTCGCATTAGAAAACAAAGATTTGGCAAGACGGGTTGCGGATCTTGAACACTACTTTATAGAGCATTGTAAGGACTACAAAGAGGATATGAAAGAAATTTATCAGGCCATAGATTTACTGATGGACAGAACCAAGCCTGCTAAAATAGGATTCATAAAAACAGAGGATAAAAAGATTAAAGGTATAAATTAGAATATAGATATGGCAGTAAATAATATAGATAGTACGAATATATTACATAATCAGACGCTTAGCGCAGCGCAGGAAGAAATCGTTCACGAAGCGGAAGTGGACGGGATTGAAATACTTGTAAATATGGCAAAACAGGGGAAAATTGACCCGTGGAATGTCGATATTGTAGAAGTTACGGACAAGTATTTAATGCACTTATTTCAGTCCAAAGCTCAAAACCTGCGTCTTACAGGCAGAACTCTTTTGTTTGCAGCCATTCTTTTGAAGCTCAAATCCAATGTGCTGGAAGGATTAGATGTTTTAGATTTTGAGCCTCAGCACGAAGAAGATTTTAATTATGATGACGAGATGCCGCTTGATTATAAGGAGGAATATATTCCGACAAATAACGTAATCTCAATTGATGAGGTTTTGCAGAGAAGAACAAGCGTAAGACTTAATCATAACAGGGTTGTGACCTTGAGAGACTTAATCCGCCAGTTGGAATTTTATGAAATGCTTGATAAAAAGCAGTCTCTCAAAAATGCGCACGAAAGAGCCAAACGCAGGGTTCAGAATTATGCGAGACTTTCTCCTGATGATATTATTAATCTTGCGCATGATGAGTATATAGAAGACGGGGTTCAGAGGCTCAAGGCAAATCTTTCCGAGATTTTGAGCCGTCAGGACAGAATTGAACTCAACGAGTTAACACTTCTCGGGATGGATAAGATTAACGCTTATATTTCGCTTTTGTTTCTGACAGCAGAAAGTGACTATGATTTGGAACAGGATGAATTTTATTCTGATTTGTACGTAGTAAGGCGTCCTGCTGAGCCTTCTCAAGAAAACCTTGAAGGAGGCGCCGCATAATGGAACAGCTAAAATCGAGAATAGAGGCTGTTTTATTTGTTACAGCCAAAGTCCTTCAAATAAAAGACATAGCGGAAATTCTGGAAGAAGAGCCGGAAAAAGTGGAGGAAGCTCTGCTTGAGCTTATAATGGACTACGCCTCAAGAGAAGGCGCATTAGAAATCGATGATGAGAACGGCTATATTCTGCAGGTAAAACAGGAACACTTAGATATTGTAGAAAAACTCTGTCCGGTGGAATTAAAACCTCCTGTATTAAAGACATTGACGGTTATTGCGCTCAAAGAGCCAATAAGACAATCTTTATTAAAAGAATTAAGAGGCTCAAACGCGTATGAACATGTTCAGGAACTTCTGGAAAAAGGATTAATCTCCCGCCACAAAGACAAAAACGGGCGTTCATTTAATATTAAAACAACTCCTAAGTTTGCCGAGTATTTCAAGCTCAAGGGTGATGTAAGAACGCTTGTTAAAACCTTAAATATAGATAATGGCGTAAAAGATGATGAGCCTGAGACAAAAGAAGGAACTATAAATGAAGGTTAGAATCGCTTTTTATTCTTTTCTGATTCTTGTGCTTTGCGGTTCATTATATTTTAGAAACAATGCAGATACAATATACGCCGGGCTTGGTGATTATTATTACCGGCATAATAATATCCCCAAAGCACAGGAGTATTATGAGTATTCATTCCGCCTGGGGAATAAAGATTCCAAGCAAAGAGAGACTTATGTCAATTCACTAATAAATTCACCTCTTACAATAGACAGCCAGCGGAAACTTGCAGGTATTGCAGAGGATAAAATCCAAGATAGTGCTTCTTATAAAGCTAAGTATTTTTTATATGATTTAATGCGTGAAATCCACCGAAAATATCCTTTAAATTATATAAAACAAGCGCCATTTAACCAAAAGATTGTAAGATGGGGCAAGATTCCGATAACTTATGCTTATCTGCATACTTCCGGTGTGCCGCAGGAGTTCATCAAAGAGATTGATACCGCGTTTTCAGACTGGGAAAAAGCAAGTTCGCACAGTATATTATTTTCCAAGGTCAATACAGATGATGCGAATATTCTGATAGATTTCCAACAGAACAAAGTTGAAGATTTAGAATATGGTAAAAAATACGTTGTAGCATACACAGTACCATCCACTCATTCTAATAAATTAAAAAATATGCGGATAAAATTCTACCTGCAGGATCCTGAGGGTAATTATTTTACGCAGAATCAGGTGTACAATACAGCGCTTCACGAGATTTTCCACGCTCTCGGGTTTATGGGACACAGTTATGAAAAGAATAATATAATGTATCTGGCAAAAGACAGCAATACAATAATTGATGACAGCCGGGAAGAGCTGAGTAAAGCAGATATCAATACTCTTAAGCTTCTTTATAAAATAGAGCCGGACATAACAAATTCTAAAGAATTAGCAGGTGAATATATTCCATATCTGGTATTGGGAGACGCTGAGGAAGTAAACAGATCAAAAGCAAAAGAAGCCAAAAATTATATCCGTCAGGCCCCGGGACTTCCTAGCGGCTACATTGATTTGGCAGAAAGCTATGTTGCGGAAAAAAGATATCCGGAGGCAATAAGAAGCCTCGAAAAAGCTTTAAGATTAGCAGATTCTGAAGAGATAAAATGTATAATTTATTATAACCTTGCAGTTTCATACTATTATATAAACCACACGGAACTTGCAGAAGAGTATATAAAAAAGGCTTTGGACATTCGCAACAGCGATGAGATGCATTTTTTACTTGCAGAAATCTATGTAAGCCAAAATAAACCGGAAAAAGCTGTAGAAGAGTATCAGTATTTAACCCGAAAAGCGCCAAAGAATATTGATTATGCGATTAATTACGCAAATATTTATATACGTGAAAAAAAATATTTAAAAGCCAGAAAAATTCTTAAAAACTTTATAAAGAATAATCCAAACGAGAAAAACAATCCGCGATTTTCGACATACGGATTCCTTCTGGCGTTTTAGCCCCCGCAAACGGGGGTAATTGCCGGGCAAGATAAGCGCCGCCTCGATTTCACAGCGTCATTGCTCGACTTTTATTTATCCCTGCTTGTAATGTGCGTGGATTTATTAACTTCTTCTAAAGTCTAAATCTGCCTGTTGGCCTGGTACAACCCTACAAAATATCTATACGTTGACAATAATTTGTAATATAAACTACAATAAAAATACAAGAGCCAATGAGGGTTTCAAATGAAGAATAAAAAGTTTATTATCACAGTTCTGCTTGCTGCAATTACAGCCTTTGTTTTAGCTGTTTTAATATGCAAAACTCCGCATAAACCAGAAAAAAAAAAAAAACCGCAGAAGGAAAATCCGGAAGAACGAATAGAAGATACCTCCGGAGTTCAATTACCGCAAAACAAAGAGCAGGAGAAAATTGAGCCGGTAAAGATTAAACCTTCAGTTAAACCGATGAAAAGGCAGGCTGCGCTTCCAAAGGAACCGCAAGCATCTGTTAAAAAAGAAGAGATTGTTTTGCAGGAACCTGTAACCGGCAGCGCCGAACAAATACAAGAGATTAAAGCGGATGTCTCTGAGCCGGAAGGTGTTGTTGTTCCTGTTGAGTATAAATCAAAAAGTGTTTATAAATATGTATATACACCTGTAAGATACAATAAAAATTAATACGATTAACGGCTGGAAAAACTTTTTAGAATATATTAGTATATATAATAAATGAGACGAGGGGTTTATATGAAGAAATTTTTGTTAATATTGGCAATGATGATATTTACAGCCTCTGTATGGGCGGTGGATTTTACGACCCAAAAGCTTCCGAACGGTCAGACGGTTGTTGTGTATGAAATCAAGAACAATCCTATTGTGACGATTGATACCTGGATTAAGACAGGCTCGATAAATGAAACAGACGCAAATAATGGTGTAGCGCATTTTCTTGAGCACCTATTTTTCAAAGGTACAAAGGCTCATCCTGCAGGAGATATGGATAGAATCTTGGAATCAAAGGGTGCTATTGTGAATGCTGCGACAAGCAAGGATTTTACGCATTATTATATAACAATTCCGTCTGAATATTTTGATACTGCAATGGAATTGCATTCAGATATGCTTCTTCACCCACAGATTCCGCGCAAAGAACTTGAAAAAGAACGCAAAGTCGTGCTGGAGGAGATTGCAAAAGACGGCAACACACCTGCTAAAAAGGTCTATGATAACTTGAATGATATGATGTATACAACACATCCTTACAAACGCAAGGTTATAGGTACGGAAGATATTATTGGTACAATCAGGCGTGAAGAGATTTTAGATTATTTTAACAATTACTATGCACCGTCTAATATGGTAACCCTTATTGTCGGTGATGTTGATACTGCAAAGGCTGTAGCAAAGGTTCAGCAGTGCTTTAATCAGGAATACAAAAAGCCTGTTAAAAAGAATTTCAGAAAAGAACATCAGCTTCAAACCCAAAAGCGCAAGATTGACTACACTGACACTCAATCCGGTTATATTATGATAGGTTTTAGAGGTGCAGATATCTCTGATAAAGACACTTACGCGCTGGATGTTTTGTCTGAAGTTTTGGGCGGCGGAAAATCTTCAAAACTTTATCGTGATATAAAAGAGCAGAAAGGTTTAGCGTATTCAATAAGCGCTTCTAACGGAAGCTACAGAGATGACGGGATTTTCTATATTTCGGCAAACTTCACTCCTACAAGTTTAAACAAATTGGAAAAGGCCGTTTTTGAAGAGATTGCTTATATTCAAAAGTACGGTATAACAGATGAAGAGCTTCAAAGGGCAAAGCAGATGATTATACAGGATACATATTATTCACGTGAATCGACTTCAAATATTTCAACGGAATTGGGTTACGTTATGGCGCTTACTAACAGTTCTGATTTTTATACTAATTATGTTAATAATATCAAGAATGTTACGGCAGAAGAAGTTAAGGCTGCTGCCCAGAAATATCTCGGCGTGAACAAGAGCGCAGTTTCCGTAATCCTTCCAAAATCAATGGAAAAGATGGAAACAAAGGCGGAAATTAAACATACCGCACAAAAAGTTTCCGAGCATAACGGTACTGCAAAATACGCAATTGATAACGGAAGCACTCTGTTGATTAATGAAAATAAGAATAATGATATAATTGCAATTACTATAATTGCACAGGGCGGCGAGTTTTTGGAAAATATAGCAGGCGAAGGGACTTTAATGGCCGGTACAATGCTTAAGGGAACAAAAAAATACTCGGCTCAGGAGCTTGCACAAATTTTGGATGAAAATGGTATAATAATAGAGCCCGGATGCAGCGAAGATTATTTTATAATAGATATCCAAACTACTACCGCTCAAATAGACAAGACTTTGGATATTTTAGATGAAATAGTTAATAATGCCGTGTTTGATGATTATGAGCTTGAAAAAAAGCGCTCTGAGATTTTAAACAGAATCAAACAAACCCGGGATATTCCGATGAATGTTGCTCTGGAAAACTTTAAGACTGCAATATTTGAAGGAAGCGTTTACTCTCACTCAAACAAAATATTAGAAAAATCACTGCCTTCTGTTCAAAGAGAAGATGTAGTCAATTACTACAACAAGGCTCTTGATTCCAAAAACATTATTATTTCCGTTAACGGTAATATTGACAGCGAAAAAATGATAAATTCTTTCGGCTCAATATTCAGCGACAAAAAGCAGCCAAAAGTAAACTATTCAAACTTCAAAGTTACAAAACTGACCTCCCCTAAGACAGTTTCAAAAGATATCAAAGACCTGCAGACAGCGTGGGTATTTATGGGCTGGCAGGCAGCAGGAGTCTCTGATGTAAAAGATTTTGTGACATTAAAAGTTATGAATACAATTCTCGGTTCCGGCCTAAGTTCAAGACTATACAAAAATCTGAGAGAACAAGACGGGCTTGCTTACCAGCTTGGCTCAAGTTATTCACCCAAGAAACTCGGCGGAACATTTATGGCCTATATTGGCACAAATCCTGATACTTTAGAGTATTCAAAATCCAAAATTTTAAAAGAAATTGAACGCCTCAAGATGGAATTTGTATCGGATAGTGAACTCAAAGATGCAAAAGACAGATTAAAAGGCGGATTTATCATAGCAATGGAAACAAATTCGGAAAAAGCTTCAAATATCGGTATATTTGAAGCAATGGGATTCGGGTATGATTTTCTTGATAAGTACACAAAAATGATTGACGGGGTTACAGCTTCTGATATAATTCGGGTTGCAAATAAGTATTTTACCAATAACCTTGTTCAATCGGAAGTTAAAAAATAAGAAAGGCTGAATATGAAAATATTAATCTCAAATGATGACGGCATACTTGCAAACGGTATAAGGGCCCTAATAGAAGCATTATCCCCCTGCCATGACGTATATGTAGTGGCGCCTGACAGAGAAAGAAGTGCCGCAGGTCATTCATTGACACTGCAAACTCCGCTTAGGGTGGAAGAGGTTGATGCTAAATACGGCGCCAGACGCTGCTGGATGACAACCGGAACCCCGGGAGACTGCGTTAAGCTTGCAATTAATGCAATTTTATCCAGAGAAGAACTTCCGGATTTGGTTATATCCGGCATAAACCACGGCCCAAATCTCGGTGCGGATATTCTTTATTCCGGCACAGTAAGCTGCGCCATGGAAGGTGCTATGATGGGATACCCGAGCATTGCAACATCTCTTGCAAGTATGAATACGGAATATGAAGCTTTTAAAGTATCAGCAGAATTTATTGCGGATTTACTGCCCAAGCTTGATATGAAAAAGTTTCCGTCTAAAACCATTCTTAATATTAATGTCCCGGGGCTTGATAAAGAGGATATCGGCGGTGTTGCGGCAACAGAGCTCGGAAGCAGAATGTTTACCGACGCGTACGAAAAAAGAATTGACCCGAGAGGCAAGGTTTACTACTGGATGGCAGGAGAGTTGATTAATGAGCCTGAAGATGCTTCAACTGATATTGCCGCAGTACGTAATAATAAAATTTCTATAACTCCGGTAACTTACGAGATGACAAGAACTAATATTATCAAAGAGCTGGAAACAGATCTTTGTCGTGAAAATCTTTGCAACTGGTGGTCCTAGAAGGGGGGGGGTAAATCGGGGTAAATAGGGGTAAACTTTTCTCATCGGCTCTTTTTTGTAAAAAAATGTAAAGAAAAGCGCAAAAAAAATCTTTATCCGGTTTATTATCAAAGAAGGTTAAGGAGTTTAATTATGAATATTACACCAATCAATTGCAGAAAAGAATCATTTAAAGGACTTGTTACAGTAAACAATCTTAAAACGGGTGTTGTAAACAAAGTCGTTACCGATGCACAGACAGATACTGTTCTACTTAATAAGTTTATGAGTATTGCAAACAATCGTATCGTAGAAGTCCCTTCGGCTTCAAAGTGTCTGGAACAGCTGAAAGGATGCGTAAAATTTTATGCTGATACACTTAAAAATAAACCGGTAAAAGAATTAGAAATGCCGGCTGCTGATAAATATTCAGCATCTTATTTGCGCGAAAACGGAAAGTCGGTTATTGAATCACCTAATTTTAAAATCACTCACGAGTTTAAAGAACCTAAAGAATAATTTTACTATTCGGATGAAGCCCTCTTAAACCTTTGAGGGCTTTTTCCGGTGTATATTCCCAGCTATAGTCTTTGTATAGAGGCAAAATGTCTTTTTTTATTGTATTCCAAAGAGGCTCTGTATTATAGGTTTTAAGATACTCAAGCAAAAGTTCTGTTTTTGTATTTCCTGCCCCGCGCCCGATTCCGCAGAGTGAGGAATCAACAATAATATCTCTTTTCATTCTGTCTATAAATTGGATTGACAGAGCAAAAGAAAGTTGAATACTGTTGTGTGAATGAAATCCGATTTGAATTTCCGGTATAAGGAACTCTCTGTATAGTGAACATACTCTATCCAAATCTTTAGGAAACATTGAACCAAAAGAATCTACTATATAAATAGCTGCAACTTTTGATAAATTTGCAATTTCGCAGAGTTTTTTTATCTCATCGTCGGTGTATTCTATGGTATTAGAAGGCTGCAAAAATACTTCGTACCCCTTATTTTGAACAGATTCAACTGTCGACTCAATCTCACTAAAATTAGTTTTGTTGAAGGCGATTCTTATTATATCGATAATTCCGCTGTTTTGGGGTAAATTGTTAATGTCATATTTTCCATAATCAAACATCAATGCGTATTTCGCGCCGGTTTTTTTGAATTTAAAATCCTCTGGCGTGTTGTAAAAAACAGTCCCTTCTTTATGAATGCCGTTTTTAAGCCATCCGCATTCAATAATCTCAACTCCCGCATCAGCAAGATTCTCAATAATCCTTTTTATATGTTCAATGCCAAAATAAGAATCAACCACATAGGCGCCATCTCTTAATGTGCAATCCAAAACTTTAATACTCATTAAAAAACCTCTGTTTCTTTACATATCGTAACAAAAATATCAAAAACTGGCAATTTCTGTTTTATTATAGACTTTATATAAGTAAGTGTGTAAAAAAGGGAAAATAGTATGACAAATCCGATGTTTAATCCTAACTATTCAGGTGTAACGATTCAAATAGCCAATCCAACCGTAAATGCGGGGCTTCCCCCTCAAATATACGGACAAAATATCTGTCCTCAAGTTTGTCCGGCTCAACCGCTGACCGCCGGAAACATGCCGGCCTTAAATCTTTCCGGCATGGCGAATGAGACAATACCTGCCGCCCAACAGGGATTGCCGGCGTTATCTCAACAGGCGTCACAGCCTGCATCTTATCCTCCGCAGTATTATTTGAATAATTATAACTATCAGTCTAATCCGCAAAAAAGTCCTCAGGATGGGAATACCCAAACGACTGACAGCGGGATAAAAACCACAGCGGATGACGGAACGGCTCTTGCGGATACTTTGGATAAAAATGTGGAAAAAGAGACTGCTGAATATCCTGTGACAAATGAGCCGGAAGATTTAACGAAGTCGCAAAACATTATAGATGATTTAAATGCCCGAGAAAATGCGCTCAAGGCTGAAGAGGAGAATAAGCAAAAGAAAAATGTAGTGGCTCTTACGGATGAATATATCAAATCTCTGGAAAATTATTTGAATAACCCAAATCAGGAAATCCGCTTGATGGCATCCAAAGAAATCCTAACAAGATTGGATGAGGACAAATCCCGATTTGATGATCCGGCATTGAACGCATTATTGAATAAAATGCTTCAGGATCCGTCCAAGTTAATAAGAATTGCATCATTAAGTGCATTTAATTCTCAGCTTGCAAGCGGAAACGAATATACCGTCCACTTATTGCAGACAATACAGCAGAATCCGAGTTCGGATAAAGAAGATGTATTGCAATCAGCAGACATACTTCTTAAAATGTCAGCCGGACGGGAAATAAAAGAAATTCCGAACCCTGCTGTAAAGGAAGAAAAAGCGGAACAGCCTCAAAAATAAGGAAATATAAATATGGGAACCTTAGCCAAAATAGTATGTAAAACTGCAGGGATTGCAGGATTAAGCGCCGTAGTTTACGACGCCTATACTGTTGGCAAGGACACATCAAGACGCATTTCCCAGCTGGAGACTGCAGACCATTTTATAAGAGTTCATTCCGCAACAAGAACACTTAGTTTTGAAAATCCTAGCAAGGAAGCTGTTCAGAAAAAAGTAAAAGATTTTCGAATGGACAGTCCGATTTGGTCAATATTTGGACGGATTAAGGGTTTTGCGGAAGGCGTTTTGGAATCTCTTGCAGACAATATAATCCCGGCCTCTTTTGCATCACTCGCTCTTGCAGGCAAAGGTTTCTTCGCCAAACTCGGTGCCTGGGGGCTTGCCGGTTACGGCGTTTATACCGTTATGAAAGAAGGATTTGGTTTTGGCAAGCATTCTCCGATGGACTAGACTACTGTTTTTCTGGCAACAGACTTGGAATAGTTTTCTAATTTTGAGCCTAAATCTGTGCTATGAATCTCAATAGCTTCATTTACATCGCCGAGAAGCTTTTTTTGAACCTCTTTTTCTCTTGTGAAAACATCCATCTCTTTTTGTTTTGCGTAAGCATCAATTCCTGATTTGTACAAAAATCTTGGTGCTAAAAACAGCATAGAAATAATACCTGCGCCGACTCCGAATATGCTTGCACTTTTCCAGGAAGAGGTATAGCTTCTTGTAATCGCGGTGGTCACGGCGCCAATAACGGCAGAAATCCCGCCGGCATTAAGCAGGGCAAGCCGTCTCTCTGTTTTTCTGCTTACAGGATTTTCGTAATCATTGAACTGCCCCTTGAAAAATACCTTAGGGGCTAAGGCATTGACAGGTTGAATCATAATCACACACACACTTTCTTTATATCTCGTATACATTTTAACTCAATGTTATATACTTGTAAACCCTACTTGAGAATAATTTTTACAATGATTTTATAATTCTTGACTAATCTTCTAATCCGTCCTAGAGTATAATTGGAGGGAATTTGTTATGTACCAAGTTTATATTGATAAACCATCATATTTTGAACCGGAAATGGCTCAAGAATTTAAAGATCTGGATAGCGCTGTTGCGTTTGCACAAAAAGAAAAAGAAGCTGATAGCGAAGTTTCTTATGAAATAAAAGAAACAAACGGCTGCTTTAACAGCTATGGCGAACTGATTGCAACTGTGGTTAAACGCGGTTAATAGGCTTTTACAAGAAAAATCTTTATATTTTGATTAAGCCTTTCAACACGCTTTACGTATCGATAATCTGTAATATTGGTTAAAATAAGAACAACCGCAGGGGATTTGCCTGTCATCTTAGAGTAATACAACGACTGACCGACGCTTTCTGCCCACTTTTTAGCAAAGTCAAATTCTATTGCATAATCTTTACTCAAACAATCAACTCTGGTTAAATCCCACAAAACAGCTTCTTTGCGTCCAAAATCTGATGTACACCACTGGTCTACATAATAAGATTCAACCTGATTAGGACGCATTGTCTGAGGCTCATACCATTTTTGCGGCACATTACTCAACCAAAAGTAATAAGCGCCTGTCGCCATCAAGAGAAAAGTTACAATAAAATGAATCGTTTTATTTGACTGCTTCTTTCTTCTAGCCATTAACAACTACTTCCAGAGTTTCGTAATCCCTAAGATATGGTAAGTGTTCTTCTGTTATTAATTCTCCCGGAAGCAGAATAGAAATTCCCGGAGGACATTCCGCAACGACTTCTGCAGAAATTCTGCCAACCGCTTCTTCTTTTGGAATAGTTTCTTTTTCTGAATAGAAAGCGTCCCTTAAGCTCATCATAATCTTAGGTTCAAGCATTGGCATGTGCTTGCGTTTTTCAAGATAATAAATATCCTTATAATCCCTTGTTGCAATTTTTTCAAGAGCGTCCGCAAGATATTTAAAATCAGAATGCTTATTCCCGAGATTACAAAGAATCAAAACCCCAATATCAGAGGCTGATTCAACTTCAATTCCGAAATCAATTTCTAAAATTGATTCAAGACGTTTACCTGATAAGCCGTCAACTTTTATGAAAACTTTTGTAACATCCGTTTTGTACCCAAAATCTCCTTTAAGCTGGTGAAGATTCGGAATTGCATCAAGACGCGCTCTTAAATATTTTGCATTTTTAACAGCTCTGTCAAGAAGTTTAAGCCCTGATTTTGACTGAAGGTTTGCTCTTGCAGCATCTAGACTTGCAAGCAGAAGCAAAGACGGGCTTGTTGTATGCAATAGTTTTAAAGCTTTTTCCACAGCATCGCAATCCAAGCAGGAATCTTTTGAGATATGAAGCATAGAACTCTGGCTCATACTTCCGCCTGTTTTGTGAAGCGAATGAACAACGGCATCTGCGCCAAGTTTCAATGCTGTTTCCGGCAGGTGTTTATTAAAATTCCACAGGCACCCGTGAGCTTCATCAACAATAAGCGGAACGCCGTATCTTTTACAAACTTCGCTGATTGATTTAATATCAGAAACAACGCCTTCATAGGTAGGATTTGTAATCCAAACCATTGAAATATCATCATTCTTTTTCAATAGTTCTTCTATTTGGGAAGCTTCAATATTTCCCCACACAGACCAGTCCTCAATCCTGTTCGGGCATACCCAAATAGGCTCTGCGCCTGAAATTATTAACCCTGTGAGAATTGAGCGGTGGCAGTTTCTATTAACAACAATCTTCTGTCCTTTTTTAGTCAAAGCCATTGCAAGAGCAAGGTTTCCGGCAGTAGAGCCGTTTAAAAGGAAGAATGTCTTTTTAGCACCGAAAGCCTGTGCCGCAAGTTCCTGCGCTTCCTTAATAGGGCCGGTTGCAGGATGAAGAGTTCCAAGATTATCAAACTCATCCGTTGTATCTATATTTAAAACTTTTTCTCCGGTAAGTTTTTTGAAATCTTTAAAAATAGCCTTACCTTTTGTATGTCCCGGAATATGGAACTGGTATGTCGGATTTTCATAAGCTTTCTTTAGCGCCTCCACTATCGGCGCATACACATCTGTTTGTTTTGATATATCAATTTTCTGTTTAAGAGACTTTTCCACTAGCTTTCCTTCATAATGTCAGTTAATATTAGCTACTAATTATAATACACGAAAAAAATAAAATTTGCTATTAAAAAACGAGCGGTAATTTTACCGCCCGCCGTAAGTTGTAAAATATAATATCTACTTATCATCAAGTGCTGCAACGCCAGGTAATACTTTACCTTCGATAAATTCTAATGATGCGCCGCCGCCTGTTGATACGTGGGTGAAATCTTCTGCTTTGCAGAATTTCTTAGCTGCAGAAACAGAATCGCCGCCGCCGATTACGGATGTCGCACCGTTCTTTGTAGCTTCTACAATAGCTTCTAATACAGCCTTTGTGCCTTCTGCAAACTTCGGATTCTCAAATGCGCCTACAGGGCCGTTCATAAGAATTGTTTTTGATGATTTGATAACATCCGCAAAAGCTTTTCTTGAATCAGGGCCAGCATCAACGCCTTCAAATCCGTCAGGAATTTCATTAATCTTAACGAATTTGTTAGTTCCGTTGCCAGAAAAATCGTCTGTTACAAGAACATCTGTAGCCATTACAAGCTTAACGCCTTTGTCTGCAGCTTTCTTTTCAATGGCTTTTGCAACATCAAGCTGGTCATCTTCGCAAATTGAATTTCCGATTTTACCGCCGTTAGCTTTTACAAATGTATAAGCCATGCCGCCGCCGATAATCAAGTTATCAACTTTATCAATAAGGTTTTCTAAAACGCCGATTTTTGAAGAAACTTTTGCACCGCCAACAACTGCAGTGAAAGGTCTTTCAGGATTGTCAAGGGCTTGAGATAAGCATCTGATTTCTTTTTCCATCAACAAACCTGATACAGCAGGTTTAAGAACTTTTGCCAATTTAGCTGTTGATGTGTGGTTTCTGTGAGCTGCGCCAAATGCGTCGTTTACATAGAAATCACCAAGTTTAGCAAGTTCGTTAGCAAATGTCATATCGTCGTCTTTTGCTTCTTCTGCTTTATAGTAACGAATGTTTTCAAGAAGAGCAATCTGACCGTCTTGAAGTTTTTCTACATAAGGTTTTGCTTCTTCAACAGACGGAATGAATACAATTTCTTCGCCGAAAACTTTTGACATATATTTTGCAACAGGTGCCAAAGAAAATTCAGGATTCTTTTCGCCTTTTGGTCTGCCAAGGTGAGCCATAAGAACGATTTTTGCACCTTTTTCTTTCAGATAGTTTACTGTAGGTACTATTGCCTGAATACGTGTATCATCTGTTACATTTTTGTTCTCATCCAAAGGTACATTGATATCAACTCTGACAAGAGCTGTTTTACCTTTGATGTCGCCTAAATCTTTAATGGATTTTTTCATAGTCTCTTTCCTTTCTTATTTGCATGACTATTATATAAAAAACAAAAACCCCCTGCAATTAATCAAAAATGCTCTTTAATAAATCGTAATATAAATGGACTTTAGCGTTATTTTTATTTAAAATAAACTTATGATTGGGAGTGCAGGTCGTAAAATTTTAGTTTTTATATGTGCTTTTTCGGCGGTGTTTTTGTGTCCGGCATATCCTGCGAATCAGCCTGATTTTAGCCAATACCGCGCAAATGAAAAGCTTCAAAACGATTTTTCCGAATACATGGCAGTTTTGCGGGAAAAAATTCAGCGTTCCTGGAATCCCCCGGACTTTATGGAGGACGGACACGCTGTTGTTATGTTTAGGATTAACCGGCAGGGAGAAGTGCTCGCGGTTAATATTATTGAGAGTTCTAATAATAACGTGTATGATGAATCGACGATAGAAGCTATAAAAAAATCGTCTCCTTTTAATAAGTTCCCTGCATATACCGCAAAAGATTCGCTGACTATAAGATACTCTTTTGATACATCTTATGTAAAAACAGACAGAATGAAGGAGTATGTAAAAAAAGCGGATACTTTCTTTAATGTTAATAATGATACTGCGCTTTCCTATATTAATCTTGCAATAAACGAAGTACAGGGTGATATCGGCTCTTATTTTCTCTACGGGAAAAGAAGCAAAATCAAAAGAGCGCTTGGAGATACCGAAGGCGCACGGCTTGATTTGGAGGAATGCAGAAGGCTGAAAGCTAAATTTGACCAAAAGAGGATAAATTCATCCAAGCTTATTGCAGAGATGGAAAAAACCCCGTTTTCTTATTATTATCTTGCGTATTCTTATGATATTGCCGGGGATTATGAACACGCGCTTGAGGCAATTGATAAAGCGATTGCTTTGACGGAATTAAATAATCAGTATAAAAGATATAAACAGGAATTAATTGCAAAAAAACAGGGGACTTAATAATCAGCCCCCCTGCTTTTACATTTCTAAATTCATTTGCGAGAATTGAATAATTTTGTTTTTCCCCCGGTGTTTTGCGTTATAAAGCGCATGTTCCGCGTATCTTATAACTGTATTTGCATCCTCGTCAACATCCGGCATGCAAGGATATGTTGAAATTCCGCCGGAGATTGTCACCTTGTGGGCTTCATCTTCACCTGCCGGAATAAATTCCATTTTTTCGACTTCCCGTCTGAATCTTTCTCCAAAAAGGAACGCATTTTCTTCTGATGTATTCGGAAGCACCAGCAAAAATTCTTCATCTCCGTAGCGGGTAAGAATGTCCTCTTTTCTAATCATTGCACTAAGTTTGTTTGCAATGTTTTTTAGAAGGATATCCCCCCACTCGTATCCGTACATATCGTTTACGACTTTAAAGAAATCTATGTCGAATAATATGCAGGAGAGCTTTGTGCCGTAACGTTTTGAACGGGAAATTTCTTCTTCAAGACGTTCCTGAAGGTATTTTCTGTTATGAAGCCCTGTTAAATCATCAGTTGTACTTACTCTTTCCAGTTTATCCTTAATTGTCTTGATTCTTAAAAGAGCATTAACACGGATAATTAATTCATCCTTTTCCCCAGGGTCTTTTATAAAGTCAAATCCTTCTGCCCGGACTGTTACGTCACGTCTTGCCGGCCCGAAAAATAAAATCGGACAGGGGAACTTATTGGTCATCAAGGCATCTTTTGCCAAATCTATATTTTCTACTATCATTAAAGATGGATTTAAAACGGCATAATCCTTCATCTGATTAATAGCAACAACTCTTACATCAGCCTCGTCTATCTCTGTTAATAAGGCTTGGAGTTCCGGTTCCGGTTTTGTTGAATAAATAACAATATTGCTCATAAATTTTCCTCTTCTTAATATGTAATAAAGGGATGGAATATTTCCACCCCTTTATAATACCTAAATTTTTTTGTCTGTGCAAGAGGAAATTTCCCTCAAGTTCTCTTTTATACTCCTGCCTTTGATTTTTCAAGGCAGTTGATGAGAGTAGAAGCAACAGTTTTTTGTTCTTCAAGAGTAAGTTCAGGGAACATCGGAAGTGAAATTACCATCTCAGTATCCTTTTCTGTATTCGGAAGCATTCCTTTTGTCCATCCAAGATGTGCGTGAACTTTCTGAAGGTGCAGAGGTATCGGATAATAAAGCATTGCGCCGATTCCCGCTTCCTGAAGCATTTTATGAATATTGTCACGGTTTGGGATTTTTACGGTGTATTGGTGGTATACGCAATATGTATCTGCCAATTCTTTTGGTGTTTGAATATCAGGACATCCTGCAAAAAGTTCATTATAAGTTTTTGCATGCGCTCTTCTTTGTTTGTTCCATTCATCAATATAATTCAATTTAACTCTTAAAATAGCTGCCTGAATTTCGTCCAATCTGGAGTTTACTCCGATTTCATCGTGGTGGTATCTTATAGCCCCACCGTGGTTTCTGAGTGCAATAATTCTGTTTTTCAGGTTTTCGCTGTTAACGGTAATCAAACCGCCGTCTCCCATACCGCCTAAGTTTTTAGTCGGGTAGAAGCTATAGCATCCGATATCGCCGAATGTTCCGACTTTTTGTCCTTTGTATTCTGCGCCTATTGCCTGACAGCAATCCTCTATCACATATAAGTTATAACGTTTTGCGATATCCATAATTGCATCCATATCGCAAGGCTGTCCGTAAAGGTGTACAGGGATTATAGCTTTTGTTTTCGGAGTAATTTTTTCTTCTATTTTTTTAGGATCAATATTGAATGTATCGGGGTCAATATCTGCAAAAACAGGAGTTGCGCCTACAATACCGATTGCTTCAGTGGTTGCAACAAAAGTGAATGCTGTTGTGATAACTTCATCGCCTGCGCCTATATCAAGTGCTCTGAGAGCAAGGTGAAGAGCATCAGTTCCCGAGTTCAGCGATACTGTGTAATTACAGCCGATGTATTTAGCAAGTTCAGCTTCCAGTGCTTTTACATTCGGGCCAAGAATATATGAGCCGGAACGTAAAACCTCGCATACAACTTTTTCAATTTCATTTCCGATTGTTGCGTACTGTCTTTTTGAATCTAAAATTGGTATCATATTTCCCTCCTATTATTTCCTCTATATTCTAAGTTTATCACATAATAATTATGCCTTTATATAATCTTAATTGGAGAGGGGGAGGAGTATGGTAGACTTCAGTCTACCATATTACAGAAAGGTTTAGAAGTTGAGAAGTTTAGGAGTTGAGAAGAAGTTAAAAATGTTGAAGAGTAGAAAGGTGGAATAGTTGAAGAGTAGTTATATATTTCTTAATCACTTAGTCACCTAGTCATTAATCACTTCAAAAACGAACCCTTCACTCTTCACGCCTCACGCTTCACGCCATTATCACCCATCCCCGGCCCTTCCCTCATTTAGGGAAGGGAGTATAATCACTTAGTCACCTAGTCACTTAATCACTTCATAAACGCACCCTTCACTCCTCACGCTTCACGCTTCACCTAATGATGCGGTAGACTAAAGTCTACCCTACCGCTTGATCACTTAGTCACCAGGTCACTTGGTCACTTCATAAACGCACCCTTCACGCCTCACCCTTCACGCCACTATCACCCATTTAGGGAATGGGCTGGTTTAGATTAACGCGTCTTTCTACTACAAGTCTACTTTGGAGACATCAGTCAAAGCCGCAAAATCCATGTCTAATGCCTTGGCTATTTTTTCTATTGTTTGAATTGTTGGTGAAACCTGCCCTGTTTCAATTTTCCAAATAGTGTTTTTATTGACCCCAGCCAGAAAGGCAAGCTCTTCTTGTGATAAATCTCTTTTGGTTCTTTCGAGTTTTACTTTCTTACAAATTTTAGCATTTATCACACCGCAATCTTTATTCATAATATTATAATATGATATTGACTTTTCTCAGACAACTGCTTATAATAAGCTTATATCTACATATATGTAGATATAAGGGGAGACATGTTAAACGAAGAGGAGTACAAAGATTTTTACGAAAGAAATCTGATGGAATATTTTCGTGAAAATTTTGAAAATAAAAATCTCTATACAGCTCTGGATGATAGAATCGGCTATGCCCTAAAATGCTTCGCAAGAACAGTTCTTGAATTTGAATTAATATATAATGTCCTCACTTTTATTAAATCACAAGAATACGTTTGGGATAGTCTTGGAAACGCAAAACAAAATGAAATCATGAACATTGCACAAGAAATAGAAAATACTTGTAAAGAACTGAGCTCTATTCTGGAAAAAATTATCCCCGCCCAATATGATAAATAACTAAAAAACAGCGCTCTTCAAAAGACGAGAGCGCTGTTCTATTTTATCAAGTATACACTTTATCCTACTTGGAAGCCCCTGATTTTTCGATAATTTCTTTTTCGATATTTGCAGGAACTTGTTCATATTTCTGGAATTCCATAGAGAATGTTCCACGCCCCTGAGTATTGGATCTCAAATCAGTTGCATATCCGAACATATTTGCAAGAGGAACAACCGCTCTTACAATTACGTTTCCGGTATTTCCTTGAGGTTCTTGACCTTCAACACGTCCGCGGCGTCTTGAGATGTCACCGATAATTGTACCTGTAAACTCTTCAGGAATTTCAATTTCGACTTTCATCATCGGTTCTAAAATGCAAGGCTGTGCTTTTTTTGTACCGTCTTTTATTGCCATAGACCCTGCAATTTTGAATGCCATTTCAGAAGAGTCAACTTCGTGGTAAGAACCGTCATAAAGCTCTACTTTTACGTCTATCATCGGGAAGCCTGCCAGGATACCGCCTTCAAGAGCTTCTTCCATACCTTTTCTTGCAGGTTCGATGTATTCTTTAGGAATAGCACCGCCGACGATTTTATTTTCAAATACAAAACCTTCATTTTCACCGGCCGGTGAGATTCTGATTTTAACGTGTCCGTATTGACCTTTACCGCCTGACTGACGAACGAATTTTGAATCCTGGTCGGCATTTCCTCTGATTGTTTCTCTGTATGCAACCTGAGGTTTACCGATGTTAGCTTCTACTTTAAATTCTCTAAGCATACGGTCTACGATAATATCAAGGTGAAGTTCACCCATACCGGAGATAATAGTCTGTCCGGTTTCTGTATCAGATTTAACTCTGAATGACGGATCTTCTTCTGCGAGTTTTTGAAGCGCAATCCCCATTTTATCCTGGTCAGCTTTTGTCTTTGGTTCAATAGCTACAGAGATAACCGGTTCCGGGAAGCTCATTTTTTCTAAGATAATAGGTGCTTTTTCATCGCAGAGTGTATCCCCTGTTGTAGTATCTTTCAAACCAACTGCAGCACAGATATCGCCTGCGTAAACTTCATTTTCTTCAAGTCTCTGGTCTGCGTACATACGGACAAGTCTTGAGATACGTTCTTTTTTGCCGTTAGTAGCGTTAAGAACATAAGAACCTGATGTAATAACGCCTGAATAAACTCTCAAGAATGTAAGACGTCCTACGAACGGGTCTGTCATTACTTTGAAAGCCAATGCAGAGAACGGTTCAGAGTCAGAAGAATGTCTTTCTACCTTTGTGCCGTCTTCCAATTCACCTTCAATTGCTTTTACATCAACAGGAGAAGGCATTAATTCTACGATTGAGTCTAAAAGAAGCTGAACGCCTTTGTTTTTGAATGCGGTACCGCAGGTTACAGGTACAATTTTGTTTTCGCATACAGCTTTTCTCAAGCCTCTTTTCAGTTCTTCTACTGTTATTGAAGCAGGGTCTTCAAAGTATTTTTCCATTAAATCGTCATTCTCTGCCGCAATAGCTTCTACAAGCTCGTCTCTGTATTTTTGAGCCATTTCAAGCATATCAGCAGGAACATCTTCTTCTTTTATATCTGTGCCTAAATCATTTGTATAGATTTCAGCCTTCATTGTAAATAAATCAATAAGTCCTCTGAATTTATCTTCAGCACCGATAGGAAGTCTTATCGGGAACGCATTTGCACCCAATCTGTTTTTGATTTGGTCTACAACCCTGTAGAAGTCAGCCCCTGTTCTGTCCATTTTGTTAACAAATACCATTCTCGGAACTTCGTATCTGTTAGCCTGTCTCCAAACGGTTTCTGACTGTGATTGAACACCGCCTACTGCGCAGAATACTGCAACTACACCGTCTAATACACGTAATGAACGTTCAACTTCAATAGTAAAGTCAACGTGGCCTGGTGTGTCGATAATGTTAATTTGATGTCCTTTCCATTCGGCAGTTACTGCTGCTGATTGGATAGTAATACCTCTTTCTCTTTCTTGGTCCATAAAGTCAGTTACGGCTGCGCCGTCGTGAACTTCACCGAGTTTATGGGTTTTTCCTGTATAGAACAGGATACGTTCAGTTGTAGTGGTTTTGCCGGCGTCGATGTGAGCCGCAATACCAATATTTCTGATTTTTTCTAATGGAGTTTTTCTAGCCATTGTCTTACTTTCCTTTATATTTCTACTACTACGATTGTATTTTTGCCGGCTTCTTTTTAAGTTGGATTTCTATCACAAACTTTAAAGTGAATGGCTAATTTTATTTTCACATAAACATATTTTGTAAACAAGTAGTCAAAAAGGCGCCGGTATGAAATTCATACCGGCGCCTTAAAAAATAATCTTTATACACTGACTTTCATTGTATTTGCGATAATTTCATTAAAGCTTTCTGCTTTTAAGCTTGCGCCTCCTACCAAAGCACCGTCGATATCAGATTGTGACATCTGTTCTTCTATAGTAGAAGGTTTAACAGAGCCGCCGTATAAGATTCTTATTGAATCTCCGGCCTTTTCGGAAGAGATTTCTTTCACAACATTTCTAATCATTGCGATAACTCTGTTAGCTTCTTTGCTGTCGCAGGTTTTACCGGTGCCTATAGCCCAGATTGGTTCATAAGCAATAACAGACTTAGCGATTTCTTCTTCTGACAAACCGTTTAAATCAGCTCTTATTTGTGAAGCAATGTGCTGGTCAGTAATTCCGGATTCTCTCTGTTCAAGAGTTTCGCCGCAGCAGATAATAGGGATTAAACCCCCGGCAAGTATTGCTTTTGCTTTCTTGTTAATCATTTCGTCAGTTTCTGAGAAATACTGTCTTCTTTCGGAGTGGCCTATGATAACATAAGAACATCCTGCATCTGCTAACATTTCTACAGAAACTTCGCCTGTATAAGCGCCTGATTTTTCCCAATGGCAGTTTTGGCCGGCAATAGCAATTTTATCGCCTCCGCATCCGCAGGTGCATTTTTCGGTGTGAACTACGTTTAAAGATGTAAACACCGGCGCAATTACGATTGTAGGTAATTGTGGTGCAGTAAAATCTTTTGTAAAGCTCTTTATGCCTTCAAATAAAGCTTTTGCTTCGTCTTGAAGCAGATTCATTTTCCAGTTTCCTGCAATAATCGGTTTTCTTGACATAATATTTCTCCTTCTGCCGGAGAGGATTTCCCATATCCGGTCTTTATTCACATTTACACTTGAATTTTAGAATAAAAAACCGATAAAATCAAGAATTGCAAAATCAATTTGTTTAATTTAAAGTGTGGAATATGAAAGTACAGTTTAATCCGAATATAAATACTTATAATCGTCAATCCCCGGAGTTTCGCGCGCGGATATACTCACCCCAAAAGTCGTTTTTAACACGGTTAAATCCGGGTAAAATGTATTTGCAGAATATTTTTGAGCGGACACTTATTATTTCCCGCTCAAGAATACAGCCGGTTATTCCGGAACTTCAGCCTATAACGCAGGAGATTCAACTGAAAGACCGGAAAAAGTCGACTTATGCCTGGGATATTAATGATGGCTCAAGAAAAAAATATGTTTTGGTTCTCCACGGAATGAGCCAGAATATATCTAATCTCCAGTCGCTTTATAAAGAATTATTCAAAAAAACCGATTACGCGGTTTTGGCGCCGGAATACAGAGGGTTCGGCAAAAACCCGGAAGCACCGGTCAGTACTAAATCTTTTCTTGAGGACACATCTCTTGCGTTTGAGTATTTGAAAAATAAAGGAATAAACCCCAAAGATATTACGGTTATCGGACACAGTTTAGGCGGGTTTGCAGCCTCTCAGCTTGTGCAGAAAAATCAGAATGTAGGGCGGCTTATTCTTGTATCATCAATTGATTCATTAAAAAAAGATTCAGCGAATTTCGGTTCCGTAAAAAACAGTTTTCCGCCGTTTGTTTTTTATCTGTTTGAAAACTTTAAGATTCTACGCAAACCGCTGGAACATATATTCAAAACCGGAGAATGTTTGAAAAAAATAAAAACCCCGATTGATATAATACATTCAACGGACGACCGTGTTGTAAAAATTATTTCAGCCCAAAGGATTGCTAAAAAATGCCGGAATCTGCAGAGTTTTCATATCCTGAAAACGGGCGGTCATGCGTGGGACAATCAAAAAATTAATACAATTATTTCTATTTTAAGCTGATAAAGAAGTCGATAGACCTTCCATTATGTTGTAAAAATCTTCGCTTGGCAGGGTAGACATTGTTTTTAGAGCGTATGACAAAACACTCACTTTATCATACCACCTTCTGGAATTAGAAAGTTTGTACAGCCCGAGCACTCTGTCAATTCCGATGCTGACATCTTGTTCTTCGTCTTCTTCGTGCATTTCTTTAATCTGTTTTACGACTGTTGTCAAATCCCTGGACAAAGCTCTTCTTTTTTCTTCATCCATATCCTTTAACAACGATAATGCTTTTTCAGTATGTTCGTTTGAATCGTACCAGCGTCTGTTCATCAAAACTTCTCCCACATACTCATTATATTAAAACAAAATATTCTCGTAATCATACGTTTGGAGTAAGTTAATTTATTACCCCTAGTTTTTTACAGGCCTCAAGCGCGCAGTTCTGCTGTGCTTCTTTTTTTGTTTTTCCGCAGGCCCCGGCAATAATCCGGCCGTCCCATTCTACTTCAACCTCAAAAACCGGTTTATGAGCCGGCCCTTTTACCGCAACAGTCTTGTATACGGGAAGGGTTTTATTTACTCCCTGGGTGTATTGTTGAAGAATATCTTTAGCATTGTATTTTTCAAAATGCTTATCAACATCTTCCGCAAAAATCATAACGTATTCTTTTATAAAGTCTTCGATATCCTGATGGCAGCCTTTCAAATACAATGCACCCAGCAAAGCTTCAAGCGAGCAGGCAAGATTGGATTCTCTTTTCCGCCCCCCCTGTTTTTCTTCGGCGGGTCCTAATTTAATCGCTTTATCCAAACCGACTTTAACCGCAATTTGAGCAAGTATTGCATCAGAAACAAGTATAGAACGTATTTTGGAAAGCTCACCCTCTTCAGCTTTCGGATATATCTCATAAAGAAGCTTAGAGGTAAAAAGTTTTAAAACCGAATCTCCGAAAAATTCCAGCCTTTCGTAATTATCCAGCGCACCTAGATTATTTTCTTTTGTATATGAAGGATGTGTCAGTGCTTTTTGAATAAGACTGTCATTGGATTCCAAAAAGTTTTCCAGCATTAAAACAATCCCTTAAAAATATCAATGAAGTTGTTCACCACAAAGAAGTATAAATAGTAATGGACTACCGGAATCGTCAGGATATAACTGTCGGTTCTGTCCAAAAACCCGCCGTGTCCCGGGAGAATACTGCTTGAGTCTTTAACTCCGGCGTCACGTTTAATCATTGATTCGCACAAATCTCCGATTTGGGCAAATCCTGCAATCAAAAGTCCGAGAATTAAGCAGTGGTACCAGGGAATCATTAACGCCATGCCAAAAAGAAAACAGAATATTACGCACATAAGTGTACCGCCGATAGAGCCTTCAATAGTTTTGTTCGGACTGATTACTTTTGACAATTTGTGTTTCCCGAATTTGCATCCTGCATAATAGCAGAACGAGTCAGTAAGTATGACGGCAAGAAGAAGCATGATTGCATAACCTGCGCCTTCAAGCGTAACATTTTGTTTTAGAAATCCGTTATAGACAGGATGGCTTCCCAAATCTCTTAAAAATAAAAGGTGAAGCGGGAACCAGCCGCAGTAAACAAACCCTAAAATTGTTGTTGCCACATTTGCGATATAGGGCTGTCTGCCTCTAAATAAAACAGACATAAATGCCATAATAGAGCAGGCTGAAAAAGCTAGTGCCACCAAATCAAAACGATTAAAATATGCAAGTCCTGCAAATATAATACTTGAGGCGATTATAACTCTGAAACTCGGCAGGAAGCCTTTGTGCCTTAAAATTGTTGTATACTCTTTTGAAGCCAGTATGACAATGGCCAGAACCAGAGCTACTAAATACAATCCCCCTGACATAATGGCAAAAAATGCCAAGAATCCTATAACAATACCGGTCAGTAATCTTGTTATGCTTTTGCTTAAAGCCATTATACCGTCATAACCTCTTTTTCTTTTTCTGTAACAAGTGAATCAATCATCCCGACGTACTTATCAGTAATTTTTTGGATTTTATCCTGGTTATCTTTAACAGCATCTTCAGGCATGTTTTCTTCTTTTTCGATTTTTTTCAAAGAGTCAACCATGTCTCGTCTAACGTTTCTGACCGCAATTTTTGCGTCTTCGCCAAACTTTTTAACTTCCTTTGCTGTTTCTTTTCTTCTTTCTTCCGTAAGAGGCGGGAAATTTAATCTTATGCAGACGCCATCATTATTAGGTGCAACTCCAAGCTCTGCTTTTATAACAGCTTTTTCTACTTCTTTCATAATACTTTTATCAAACGGCGTAATTACAAGGCTGGTACCCTCACTGACCGTAACCTGTGCCATTTGTCTGACAGGAGTCGGTGCGCCGTAATAATCGACAAGAACTCTGTCAAGAATACCCGGATTTGCCCGTCCTGTACGTACAGAGGCAAATTCTCTTTTCATCTGCGCAATAGCTTTTTCCATTTTTTCTTCGCCAAATAAATACATCTCCTCAAGAGCTTCTGACATAATTTTCTCCTTTATAAATTTAATTTACGTACGTACCGACGGCATCACCGTCCATAATTTTTCCGAGACTTCCTTTTGCTTTGAAATCAAAAACGATTATTGGAATTTTGTTTTGTTTGCACAAAGCACAAGCAGAAGTATCCATAACTTTAAGTTCATTTTTAATGATATCATCATAAGACATATAATCAAGTTTTTTAGCATACGGGTTAACATTCGGATCGTCGTCATAAACTCCGTCGACCCCGTTTTTTGCCATAAGCATAACTTCCGCATCAATTTCCGATGCCCTGAGCGCAGAGGCTGTGTCAGTGGTAAAGAAGGGATTGCCGGTTCCTGCAGCGAATATAACAACTCTTCCTTTTTCGAGATGCCTGATTGCTCTATGTCTAACATAGGGTTCTGCAATTTGGTTCATCGCAATAGCTGTTTGTACACGGCATTCAACATTAACTTTTTTTAGCGCGCATTGCAGAGCAACCGCGTTCATAACCGTCGCCAACATGCCGACATAATCTCCGGAGGCTTGGTCCATACCGAGTTTTGCGCTGTTTTTCATCCCGCGGAAGATATTTCCTCCTCCGACAACAACTGCAATTTCAACGCCTTTATCGTAAATTGATTTTATTTCATTTGCAATCATTTCAACAGGTTCATAGTCAATGCCGAATTGCTGACTGCCTAGCAGAGCCTCCCCGCTGATTTTTAATAACACACGCTTATATTTTGTAGCCATCAAGATACCTCTCTTTGATTTATATTAGTAAAAAAGAAACTGTTTGTAAAGAGCGTTTAAAAAAAAGACAGGGGTGAAGCCCTGCCTTAGAAAGAAAGCCGAAGTGAGCGGCTAAATCTGTTTTTCTAATTTTTCAATAATTTTCTTTTGTTCTTCATTTTGTAATTTCAGCTCGTTTACTGTCTTTTGAAGCTCTTCAATAATTTTATCCTGTTCATCGTTTTTTATCTTTAGATTTTTAATTTCTTCTGCCGAGCTCTTGACTTGAGAAGCAATTTCAGAAATTTTATTATCCAGTTCTTTTACTGCATTAATAACTGCGTAGAACATATCTTCAAACCGGATTCTTAAATATCCGTCCTCGCCTTTTGTTACGGCGTCAGGAAATACTTTTTGCAAATCCTGAGCTATTACGCCAACATGAGGAGTCTTAGCTTCATCCTTTTTAAAAGTATAGTGGAAAAACTCTAATTTCTTAAGTTCATTTATACCTGCCGTGTATTTATTGCCAATGTTTTTTAAGCGCTTATCGGAACGGTTTATATTATAAATATAATTCCCTTCATAATGAATACTTGCACTTGAGCCGCGTTTTTCATGTATACGTCCCACAACAGAACCTGTATTCAGATTAAATCTCACAAATAAAGGGGACCCTGTATCCGGAGCACCATCATCAGAATCGGCTCCTACATAAACACTTTTCCCTACAACAAGTCTGCCCGGGATGTAGACTGTGTAATCTTTATTCCCTAGAACAATTTGATTGGTAGCTGTAGTTTTTGCGCTATTACCGATAGCATAGGATTGAGAATGTGTAGCCTTCGCATTGTAACCAATTGCGACAGAACCTCTCTGGGTTGCCTGCGGGTAATCCAAATTAGAACCGGAACCGATAGCTATTGAATTAAATGCAGAGGCGCTCGCATTATTCCCTATTGCGATAGACAAACTGCCTGCCGCTTTTGGAGAGTTCCCTATTGCAACAGATGAATCCTTGCTTGCATTAGCCTTCCAGCCGACAGCTGCAGCATAATTAGCCGATGCCATTGCATTGTTTCCTATTGCTGTCATACAAGAACCGCCGGTTGCTCTGGCATAATACCCTACTGCAGTTCCGTAATGGCCGGCCTCCGCTCTATACTGACTGCCATCTGAGCCGCCTATTGCTACGGCACCGGTTGTACTTGTGTAGGCATTCGCCCCAAGAGCTATTGAATTAACACCGTTTGCATCGCTGTTTGCACCTATTGCAATCGATTGTTTTCCTGAAGCATTGGATGAGTCACCTACAGATATTGCAGAAGCTTGAGAAGTTTTTGCAGAGTATCCTACTGCAGTTGCTTTATCACTGCTTGTTTGTGCCCCTGTTCCCACAGCAACAATACCGGAACCGCCAAGGGCCTGATCCATTCCAATTGCTATAGAATTATTCGGTACATTAACATTAGAGCCGGCAGAAAATATACCAACCCTTTTACCGACAGGGTCGGCCAAGATATTAGCCGCAGTGTCACCGCTTCCGAGAGCTATTTGGGATGCATTGTTTCCGCAGTCTATATATAACCTTGTTTTTGTCCCGGCCGGAACTTTAGCCGCACCGATTATTGCGGTCGCGTTATCCAGTCCGCCCATATTATACGCTATATTCTTTCCCTGGCCTGTGAATACCCAGGGGCTTGCATTGCTTTTTGAGCTTTGCATCATTTTTTTGCTCACAATTGGTGCTGTGGCAGCTGCGATTATTGACATAATTAACAGTACTACCATCATTTCCATTAG
>CALVBV010000007.1 GCA_944325815.1 Candidatus Gastranaerophilales bacterium | reverse complement strand
GCGATTGAAGCAATCTTTTCTGTTAATTTTTGTATTGATAAACTTTACTATTTATACAGTACGAGTTCAGCATGACAAGATAATTTATCATGGACAGCAGTGGAAACGAGTTCAGCATGACAGTTATTCTCGGACTAATGTCCGACTTACAAATCTTATTTTTTACCGGACAGCAGTGCAAGGGAAGGGGGCTTTTTGTCACCTGAGCACTTGGTCACTTTACTTGTAATAATAGAGCGGCAATAGCAAAAAAATCTATTTTTGTGTTTAATTAATATTAGGTGTGTATCAATGAGAATTAATTCAATAAACAGTGTGAATTTTAAACGCAGGCTAAGGGCGGAGGAAGAAGCAGATTATACTTCTACACTAAGGCTTGCAAAAGAAAAGGCCGGAAACAGAGGGAAATCTATACTCATAGTGCCGGCATCTTCGCTTCCTCAGTCAAAAGAGCTTAATACAGGAGTAGGTAATCTTGCTTCAAAAGACGGGCTTCAGTTTTTTGATTTTGCGAAAAAATACTGGGGAATAAACGGAGTTCAAATTCTTCCTGTCGGACAATATCATTCTCACAGGGGAGAATATCCCATTTATTCCGGAACATCAATGGATTTGGGTAATCATATTATTGATATAAAATCTTTTGCAACAGAAGATGAGTTTAAACAAATTATTCAGAATAATAAAATTAGCGATAAAGTAAACTTCAGCAATGTTGTTGAACATGATTCTGTGCAAGAAAAAGTTCTGCAATCGATTTATGAACGAGACAAAAATCTGCCGGAGTTTCAGGAGTTTAAGGCGAAGAATATTTCGAGACTTGAACCCAAAGGAATCTATCAGGCTCTAAAGAAAAAATACGGAACAGGAAATTTTAAAAAATGGTATTCAATAGACAAAAATCTGTTTAATCCGGAAATTGTTTCTCTAAAGGAACATGAAAAAAGAATTAATGAAATCAAAAAGTCCTGCATAAAGGAGATTGATTTTTATGAATTTAAACAATTTCTTGCCGAAAAAAGCCTTCAAAAGGCAAAAACCGAATTGAACAACCGCGGTATAAAGCTTTATGGCGACATGCTCTGCGGATTCTCTTTTGACGAAGTGTGGGCACATCCAAATGCCTTTATGGAAAATGCTTCAATCGGCTGGGGGCTTCCCGCGCTTGACTTTACTAAGCCTGACGGGGAGAAGCTTCTGAGGGAAAAAACCGCTTTTTATGCACAAAGATTCGACGGATTTAGAGTGGACGCATCTTGGACTTATGTTTCACCGAGAATCGAAAAATCCGGAACAATAATAAGACCGCAGTATGGGGCCGGGATTCTTGATATTATTGATGATGAAGCAAAAAAGGTTAAAGGTTTTGACACAAAAAATATTATGCATGAATTTTCAGCAAATGCGGAGAATTTTTCTATTTACGAAGGCGGTGAACTTAAACCCTTTGTTAAAGATAGAGTTAAAATTTGTACATTAAAAGAGTTTAAGAAAAAACAAAACGTAAATAAAAGCCTGCTGGAACTCGGCTGGCCCAAAGACAGCTTTATCCTCGGGATTTCCAACCATGATTCAAAAAAAGCAGAGCTTAATAATGAGCTGAAGAAAAAACTGTTCTCCGAACCTGTAAGTTCTTATAACAATATGCTCTACTTTATAGATGCGCTTGGCATGGAAGAGACATTCCAGCATAACGGTGACAGAACTCTTAATTATGCATCAAAAATTCATACCGATTACGAAAAAGAATATTTTAATAAATTGGCTAAAGGCGAGGCATTCAATCCAATGGACGCTTTAGAAAAAAGCTTTATAGAAAGCGGGCTTGATAAAGATAATCCAAAACTCTTCAAAAAAATAGTTAAATACAGAAAAATTCTGGAAGAAAAGGAAGGAGTCCGAAAAAATAAAACTATCATTCCGATAGCTCTCGGTATTACAGCCTGTGCGCTCTTGATATACGGTCTGTGTAAATATTCGAAAAAAAAGCGGAAGCCTTAGCCTTTTCAGTTTGTGAAAAAATATCATCTCCCCTCAAAAAAGTCCGAAAGGGTTTTGATATTGCCGGTGTGCTATACTGCACACCTTCGGCCGGATTTTAAAATTTGCGAAAATTTGTAAATTCTTCATCCTTGCTTCCGCAGGCACCCAATAACAGAATTAAGTTCGCGATAAAATCTTAAATACAATGCTGTTTTTTGATTTTTTATCCTTACGTATTTATTCTTCTATATATGTTTTTAATTTATCAATACATTCAACCTTTCTAAGTTTCTGTATAGCCCCGCATTCCAGCTGCCGTATTCTTTCTTTGGAAAAACCAAGCGCATTTCCGATTTGTTCAAGTGTTTTTGGCTCTTCATCATCAATTCCGAATCTCCTTTTTATAATCTCCTGTTCGCGTTTGTCCAGGATGTTAATTAATTTTGTTACATCTTTTGTCCTCAACTTCTGTTGTGTCGTAGTCTCCGGCGAAGTATAAGATGTATCCTCGACATAATCCTGTATACACAAATCATCGGTTACAAATGTATCCAGACTTACGGGTTCCTTTTTCAGGGCATTTTTTATTTCACAAATTTTTTTGACATCAAGTCCTGAAAGCTTTGAAATAGTTTCATCATCTGCTTCTAAAGTTTCATCACAAGAAACCGTTAAACACGCTTTCTTATACCGCCGGATTTTTTCCAGCATGTGTACAGGAATCCTTATTGTCCTTGAGTGATTAGAAATTGCCCTGATAATCGTCTGTTTAATCCACCATGTAGCGTAAGTAGAAAACTTGAAATTCTTTTTATAATCAAACTTTTCTGAGGCTTTTATCAGTCCGAGCGACCCTTCTTGAACAAGATCCATAAATAAAACTCCTTGTCCGATGTACTTCTTGGCAATGCTTACAACCAGTCTTAAATTTGCCTGAACAAGTTCTTTTTTCGCGCGTTCTCTGTCTTTTTCGTCCCCTTCCTGAATCCTTCTTCCAAGTTCTGCTTCCTCTTCTTTTGTAAGCATTTTCTTACGTCCGATTTCTTTTAAATACATCTGCAGAATGTCATCATTATTAACAATCGAGCTGAATGTTTTAGGTAAGTTTGATTCCATTTCGCTATTATCAATAAATTCCAAATTGTTTAAAGCTCTGCTCATATTTTTATCCTCCCGGCTTTCTTAATTAATAAGACGAAAAAATATTAAAAAAGTTCCCTGCGAAAATAAAATTTGTTATAATAATTAACGGAGAAGGTTTATGAAAAAATTATTAGTATTAGTTTTATTAGGATATACATTGCCGGTTTTTGCAGGCGGGGTCGGCTATATTAATTATGAAAAAGTTATCAATAATTATCAGCTAGCGAAAAATAATCTCCGTGAAATAGAAACAAAAAGTGCGGAGATAGAACAATATTTAATCCAAAAAGAACAGGAATTTAATAAAATAGAATCTCCTATACAGAAGAAAAAGTTTGAAGAAACTGTAAAAACAGAATTAAAAAGCCGTGAAAATGCGCTTAATGCGTATCGCAGCAAAAAGGAAGAAGAAGTATACGTTCGTGTACATGCCGTAGCAGAAAAAATACGTTTAGAAAAAGGTTTAGATGTTTTAATTGATTCACGAGGCGTGTTTTCAGGCGGTGTAGATATAACAGATACTTTAATTCAGCGTCTTAATTCCCAGCCGGTAAAATAAATTTTTCTTGATTTTTCGTATTTGGGATTTATAATAAATTTATAGTACGATAAAATCGGGATGTAGCAAGGACTCCTGAGAAACGATTAAGTATCGTTTCGAAAGGATGGCAGGCGAGGCCGAACAGATGTGAGGCGAGCCAAGGACTCCGACAAAATGATTAAGTATCATTTTGATGGATGGCAGGTGAGGCGAGCCGTATATAGATATACCAAGCTGCATCCAACAGAAAATTAAATACAACAAAATCGGGATGTAGCGCAGCTTGGTAGCGCACCGTGTTCGGGTCGCGGGGGCCGCAGGTTCGAATCCTGTCATCCCGATTTTGTCGTATATTATTACTAAAAATCTTGTCAATCCAATATTTCAGGGATAGATTTAGTCTTTATTTTTGACCAAAAGCGCTGAGAATTATATCAAAACTTTTCGCAAAAGCTTTGAAAATATCCTTGCGGGTGCGCGCAGACCGGACATTTACAGGGTGCTTCTTTGCCGATATGTGTATATCCGCATTTACGGCATATCCATTGTGCAACCTCAGTTTTTTTGAATAGCCTTTCTTCCTTCAGCTCTTCGGCGAGAATCTTAAAGCGGTGAGAATGATGTTTTTCTATCTCTATGATGTGTGTAAATAAGAGTGATATGTCATCAAACCCCTCTTCTTTTGCGGTTTGTGCCGAATCTTTGTAAATAATCTCCCACTCTTCACGTTCTCCTTCCGAGGCAGAAATAAGGTTCTCATAAGTCCTGCCGAAAAAGAACGGATAAGCCGCGTTAACTGTGTGGTGCTTATTTGGTATATGCATATAAAATAATTTGGCATGTTCCTGTTCGTTATCCGCAGTATCTGAAAATATTGCGCTTATTTGTTCATATCCTTCTTTTTTCGCCGCTTTAGCATAAAAAGTATACCTGTTTCTTGCCTGTGATTCTCCGGCAAAAGCATTAATCAGACATTTTAAGGTCTCAGAGTTTTCCAGTTTCATAGTTGCCTCCTTGTATATCCCAAAATATCCCTTTTTATGAAATTTGTTTATTGTATACACGGGCAGTTTTCTATAACTAAAGTTGGAACACTATAGGAAAAGTATAAAATATCTGAGCCCGGAATCTCTCTGATAGAAAAGCTTTGCGGTCTGTTATCATACAAATGGAGGATTCTATAACTAAAGTTGTAAAGTTCTTGTTTTTCATGCCGTAAAACAATCTAGAAAGGCAAAAAATATTGAAAGGAAATTATTATGGCAGCGACATCAACAATTACAATTAACACAAACTTGGCGTCATTAACCTGTCAATCTTACCTTAGAGATGCAACTAAGGGTATGAACACAGCAATGGAGAGATTATCAACCGGTTTCCGGATAAACTCTGCTGCTGATGACGCAGCCGGTTATGCAGTATCAGCCGGCATGGAAGCTAAAATTAACGGTTATGATATCATTGAAACAAACGCACAAATGGGGCTTGATATGTTAACAACCCAGGAAGGTGTTCTTGATATCATTAATGATTACTTACAAAGAATCAGAGATTTGACAATGCAGGCAGCAAACGGAACTTACGGTTCTGCTTCTTTAGATGCTATCGCAACCGAAGTTGTTCAGAGAATGGATGAAATCAACCGTTTGTGCCAGATTACAGACTTTAACGATACATATCTTCTTGATGGTTCACGTACAACAGATATTAATCTGCAGGTTGGACTTTATTCCGATGCAAGATGTGTAATTAAAATGGATGCATTCTTGTTTGCAAGCGCTGAATCTACAGTAATCTTTGGATTCGGCTCTGCAGGAATCAAAGATGCTGAGGGTAATCCGCAAGGATTTATGGATTTAACTGCAAAAGATGCAGAGGATGAAGCCAACGGTTATATTTATCGGGCCAGAGTATTAGATTCAAACGGGCAGCCTGTATTGAATGCAGATGGTACTGTTCAGTATCAAGACGGGTATTATAAATCAGCACTGGCAGCAGCTCTTGCTGAAAACGGAGATATAACTTATGCAGGCGGCGGGGCAGCAAGCGCAACTATTGCCGGAGGTGCTTTATCAATAGAGCAGATGTGCGCAGCAATTTACAGAAATGATAATTCTGCCCGTGAATTTATTGACCAAATAGACATAGCAATTGATAATATATCTCTTAGAAGTACAAAAATCGGTGCTTATATGAACAGATTAGACTCGGCAATTGAATCAACAGATGTTCAAAGAGAAAACCTTGTTGAAGCAAATTCAACAATAAAAGACGCTGACGTTGCTACAGAATCTTCAAATTATATTAAGTACCAGATTCTTCAGCAGTCAACAGCGACTCTGTTAGCAACAGCTAACCAGATGCCGTCTATTGCTCTTAACCTGATTTAATAGAACAATAACCAACTTATAATATATAATAAGGTCCTTTCAATGACTCTCAGTGCTTTGTGCTGAGAGTTTGCCTTATATTACGGTTTTGATATATTCAATAATGTCATCTGATTCGTACATCTGAATATTTCGCTCTGTGTCGACTAAAAAAGGTACCTGTCTTTTGCCTCCCATTTGTATAAGTGCATCTTCGGAAGCTTTATCCTTTATGTCAACTTTGTTATATTTTATGCCGTTTTCGTCCAGAAAATTCATAACTTTTCTGCAATACGGACAAGTTTCTAAAATAAATAAATCAAACATTTTTTTTGCCTCCCGGTTTGATTGTAAATGTTTTTTTCTTTAAGCTCATCAGCCATGTATTTAAATTTTTGTGTTAATATTATGTGAGAGGTATTAGTGTATGTTAAGACAATTTTTAAATTCAAAGATACATAGAGCAACAGTTACAGACGCAAATCTGAATTATGTCGGCTCAATAACTATAGATGAAGAATTTTTGGAACTGGCAGGAATTTTAGAATGGGAAAAAGTTGAAATTTTGAATATTAATAATGGTGAGCGTTTTCAAACTTATGCAATAAAAGGCGGGCGCGGTTCAAAATGTTTTTGCCTGAACGGTGCCGCTGCAAGAAAGGCTCAGCCCGGAGATAAAATTATTGTAGTAACCTATGCGATGCTCAATGAAGACGAAATAAAGACACATAAGCCTAAGATTGTTCAAGTCGGAGAGGGGAATCAAATTGTCAGGCAATAGTGTTTTTAAACCTAAAAAGAAGAAAAAATTTAAGATTGACACCAAAAATATGGGCGTGAATATTGATAAAAATGAGTATTTTGAGATTGTAAAATCAAATTCGGCCCATCCTGAGCGTGGGCTTTAGTCAAGAATTTTTACCCCGCACCCAGAGCCTGTAGTATAATCATTTGTTCTATATCCCCGGTTAAAAGGGCTTGTTCCCCAGCCGAAGCTTCTGCCATTGTCATAAACTGTAGGATATTGATTATAGCTGAAGTTTCCCGGAGAGTTATATGGGTTTACAGGATTAAAGGAGGTTGTGTAAGGAAAATAGTCAGTGCCTCCTATTGAAGGAGTGAAACCGGTCATTTGTCCGGAAAAATAGTTGCCTAGATTTCTCAGCCAAGATGTTTTGTAGTTTTGTTTCGGGCGTGAAAGTATTGCGTTTCTGACATTGTCATAGCGCCCGGCAATGTCTCCTGTTTGAACTGCGCCGAAAGTTTCGGTCTCCAGACGCTGCAGCCGTTCGATGTCGCTTTCATTTTTAAAATTTTTGTTAAGAGCATATTTTTCAAGAGCGTTCAGATCTGAAAATGAGGAGACTCGGGGGCTTCTGTTAAAAAGCCTTCTCCTGTATGGCGATGGCTGGTAAATTGTTCCGGTTCGGTTATATGGATTGTAGTAATTATTATTGTAGTATCGGGGCCTGCTATGGTTATACCTGTGTGCCGGCGAAGCATAGTACGGTCTGTATGCCGGCCGGCTTGTTACTACTGTGCGTGAAGCTTCGGCAGGTGTTTCTATAAGCAGTGTTATCAAAAGCAAAAAAGTTAAAATACGATACATAAGCAATCCTCCTTTGTTATTAAACTATACAAAGCAGGGTTGTGTATCCGTAAGCCCGGCTATTCTATATGGATATAAAATTTAAAACTTTTGTAAGTTTTTCATCCATGGGAATTTCAAGCGAGACTTTTTCACCGCTGAACGCCCGCGGAAATGTGAGTTTATATGATTCCAAAACCTGTTCTTCGGTTTTAATTTTCATTTTTCCGAATCCATAAAGCGTGTCATTGTATACAGGATGCCCGATGCTGGAAAGATGTACCCGTATCTGGTGTGTACGCCCTGTAATAAGTGTAACTTCTATTAAGCTTGCGTCTTTAAACCTTTTGAGAACTTTTACTATGGAAAGACTTTTCTTTCCGCCTTCAACCACAGCCATTTTATGAGGTTGGTTCGGATTGCGTCCCAGGGGTTTGTTGATGGTTATTTCGTCTTCGTTAATAACCCCCCGGACTATTGCAAGGTATTTTTTTTCAATCTCTTTGTTTTTAATTTTTTCAGCAAGATAGTTATGAGTTTCATTATTTTTTGCTATCATTAACAGCCCGGATGTATTCCTGTCCAATCTGTGTACAATTCCGCGTCGAAATTCACCGTTGATATCTGAAAGGTTTTCACCGTATTTGAACATCAACGCATTAACAAGAGTCCCTGATAACTCAAGGCCAGCAGGGTGTGTAAGCATTCCGGAAGGTTTGTTCACGACAAGCATGTTTTCATCTTCCCAGACTATATTTAGCGGAATATTCTCCGGCTCAATTTTTACGGTAGATATTGTTTCTGCGATTTCTATCTCATCACCGGGCTTTATTATATATGAAGGTTTTGCAGGAAGTGAGTTTACAATAATATTTCCTTTTTTTATTTCATTCTGGATTTTTGAGCGCGAAACATCCTGCATATAGTCTGCAAGGTATATGTCTAAACGTTTTTCTTCTGTTAAATCATCTGCTGTTAGTTTCATTATTTTTCTTGAAGTAGTTATTCTTTATAATAATTACAACTATAGCAAAAACACTGATATTTATAAAAATATCCGAGATATTAAAAACCGGAAAGCTGATGAAATTCAATTTAAAAAAATCTCTTACGTATCCGTAATGCAGTCTTTCATACATATTGCAAAATATTCCCGCAACAAGCATAGCAGACCAAAATATCGTAAAAACAGATATTCTTTTAATATGTTTTATTAAATATACTGCAATTCCCAATATTGCAATAAGCGCAAATGCTGTTAAAAAGACTTTGGAGTTACTTAGTATGCTGAATGCAGCGCCTGTATTCTGGACAAAAACCAGATCAAAGACCGGGTTTACAGGAAGCTCTTCCAAAGAATCAATGACGAGATTTGAAAAATAAATATCGAACAAGATAAAAAACGCGGCAGAAATAAAAAAATAGGCTATTTTACTTGTTCTTGTCATCATCTTTAGTCTCATTCTTTGTTATAAATTTATTTTGCGGAATAACATTAACCCGTGTAATCTGATATCCAAATCCGGTAAGGCTTAATTTTATTGAGTTTTCTCCTACATCGGCTTTAGTGAGCCCGATGGATGCTATAATATATTCATTTACATTATCCGAATTTGCGGTGAAAAGTCTTTCCAGGACATTTTCTTCCGGAAATTTGCGGAAAACTTCTTTTGCCTGTTTTTGCGGATATTCAACTTTATCATTGGCAATTGAGGCAATTGCAATGTAATCCTTAGGCGGAGTAAATTCCAATGTCGCAGTGTATTCTGTATCGGCGAGTATCTGTGCCGGTGCAGTCAGTTTTATATCTAATAGCCTGGCGTCGCCGTACAGCATTGAGGTTGTTTCATTTATAACTGTATCAGAGGTTACTTTCCATTCACCGTTTAGCTTCTTTAGATAATATACGCTGTTAGCTTCGCTTTTCAAAACACCATGCATATTGGCAGTTACCGGAATTTCCGCATAAGATGATTCTACAAGTTCCGCTATAGCAGTGTCATTTTCGACGTTTATATTTTTTATTTTTATATCATACTCAATTTTGTCATAAGTTTCCCAAATTTCTTTAACCAGCGCGGAGTACGTATCTAAATTAAATCCGTCTCCGTTAATATAGCCGGAATCGTATGTAGAAATAAATTTTTCAAAATCTGTCTCATTAGCGAACTTTACCTGTGAGTTTAACAGGGTTTTTATTTCGCGTGTATCATTAGACGCCCAGAGTTTGAAAAAGGAAGTCCCCTCTCCTGCGTAGCTTGTTTGAGTAATAGTCAGAGCTAATAATATTATAAGCAAAAATTTTTTCATAAATCTATTATACTCTAAAATTGTCAAAACAAAAATAATCTAAACAAATGAGGGCGGGGACTTACTTTTTGGGACGGAATGTGGTATAATTTTATTAAAAATAATAAAAATAGGAGTGTTTATGCCTAATATTGAGCTGGATGATGAATTTCTTACGCTGTTTTATAACATAACTAATGATACTCCGCCTAAAAATATAGAACTTTTGGATTTAAAAAAACAGCTGGTAAATGTAGTTGATACTTTAAAAGAACTTAATAAGAATGCCAGAAAACCGGTTGTAAGTAAGGCTATAAATCCATTGGCGCAAGAAGAGGATGAACTTAAAGGTCCGGCAATTCTTATTGTGGACGATTTGGGAGTAATAACTTACCAGCTCAAGGTTTTGCTCTCACAATTTGATTATGACATAGACTGCTCTCAGGAAATATATGATGCGGTAAGTAAATTCAAAAAACGCAAGTATTCTTATGTTGTAATGGACTTATTTATTCCGACGGAGAGAGAAGGATTTATACTGCTTACAGAATTAAAGAAAATGGCTCTAGCAGCCGGGGTTAAAACTGTCATCGGGGTTATAACAGCTTCTCCGAGAAAAGAGATTGAACAGCAGTGCAAGGCGCGCGGGGCGGATTTCTTTCTTGAAAAAAACAGCGACTGGCAGAATGCTTTGTTTGGAATAATGGATAGCTATATAAAAGCTGATAAGGGCGAAGAAGAGGAAAATTATTAAAAATGAACTCTCTGTTTTCGGTAATTTCTCCCATAATGGTTGGTCCTTCAAGTTCGCATACAGCAGGTGCCGTAAGACTTGGGCTTATGGCAAGAAATATTTATAAAAATGATTTTAGCAAGGTAAAATTTGTTTTGTATAATTCTTTTGCAACAACAGGGTTCGGACACGGCACGGATAAGGGGCTTTTGGCAGGCGTTCTCGGGTATACTGTTGATGATTCGGGAATCAAAAACATTTTTGATATCGTAAAGGATGTTGATTACTCATACGAGTATGCTGAGGACATTTCCAGGCACCCAAACTCGGTTGATATAATTATTGATAATAAAATGACAATCTCGGGGGATTCAGTCGGCGCCGGAGAGATTAGAATCAATAGTATAAACGGATTTTCAGTAAGTCTTAACGGGAATTATGATACACTTTTGTTAATGTATAAAGATAAGCCCGGTATGATATCGAAAGTCAGTGATATTATACAAAAACAACGGATTAATATAGCGTCACTCCATTGTGATAGGAGTGCAAAAGGCGGGACTGCATCTATGTATCTGGCACTGGATGTGCCTGTAGGCGAAGATGTGGTTGAAAAGGTAAAGGCTATATCTGATGTGTCTTTTGTAACAAATATTAGGAAATTAAAATAATGGCGATATTATCATTTTCAGAATTAGAGGCAAGGTGTAACGAGCAAAACAAGGCAGTGTATGAGATTGCGCAGGAAGAAGAGGCTCTGCTTTCAGAGACAGAGGTTAATGTTGTAAGAATCAAAGTTCTTGAGGATCTGCTTGCAATGAAAGAGGCTGTAAAAAGCGGATTGACGTCAACAGAGAAGGCTGTCAGCGGATGGTGCGGGGATGATTGTGCAAAACTTTTGTATAGATACAAATCAAACGGTTCGTTATTTGGCACTGTTTTTGAAAAAATAACAGAATATGCTATAGCAACTGCAGAAGAAAATTTACGGATGGGCCGTATTGTTGCCTGTCCGACTGCGGGTTCTTGTGGAATTGTTCCGTCTGTAATAATTGCAGCCGGTGAAGAGAGAAAAATTTCGGAGTCAGAACAGATAAATGCTCTTTTAACAGCAGGCATGATTGGTTTATTGATATCAAATAAAGTGCAGCTTGCTGGCGCTGTAGCCGGATGTCAGGCTGAATGCGGGGTTGCTTCCGCTATGGCTGCGGGCGCGCTTAGCCAGATGCTCGGGGGTGGTGTGAGGGAAGTCATACAGGCTTCGGCTCTTGCTTTAAAAAATATTTTAGGACTTACATGCGACCCTGTGTGCGGTTTGGTCGAGGTTCCCTGTATAAAAAGAAATGCTTTTCTTGCGGTTCATGCAGTAACTGCTGCTGAGCTTGCATTATGCGGAGTAGAAAGCAAGATTCCAATGGATGAAATAGTTGATACTCTTAAAATTACAGGACAGTTGATGTCTCCGCTTCTTAAAGAGACCTCGCTCGGAGGATTAGCTAAGACAAAAACCGCACAGGAACTCGAAAAGAAACTTTTTAAAAAATAATTATTTCATATAAACTGTAAAAGTTTTAGAAGGTTTAACCTTTGCATGCCCGCCTCTTATTGGCATTAAGGCAAGTCCTGCACCGAAAAAGATTGAACCTGCAATAACACAAGGACGAAGCCACAGGCTTCTGTTTGCGCCTGTTATTGAGATTTCTCCGTACAGCGGAGTTTTTCCTATTTTAAAACTTCCGATTATTATATCTGCAGGCACTCCGTAAGTGTAATTCATGGAAATAAATTCAATTCTGCCTGTGACAGTTGTTCCGGCCGGATAAGATTTTACCTTTGAGACGGTTTCAAACTCGACAATATCTCCTTCTTCCGGTTTTGTCTTGGTTGTCAGAACCTTTTTTATCCTTATTTCAACCGGAATCTCGCTGCTTTCGTACTCTTGAGTGCGCGGTTTTATTTTTAAATTCTTATCAAGAGTTGTATTCACAAGTTCATCTTCTATTATTGCAGAGCATGCCGGCATGAATAAAAGGTTTATACAAAATACTAATGCTAAAAAACGTTTCATTCAGCCTCTACAAATAATGAACTTTTTTCTTTGAACCTGATTCAACTTTCTTCTGGAGTTTCATCCTGTTTTCTCTTGAAGTCAAAAGAAAGTTCTGGTAGTAAATATTTGTCTTGTATTTGTTATTTACAAGATATTCCGGATATTTTTTGTAAATGTATTCGTAAACTTCCATCATCCTTCTGCTTGTTAAAGGATGTGTTGAACACCAGTCATATCTGTATTGAGAAAAAACTTTATTCATAATTACAATCATTGCAACCGGATGGTATCCTGCGTTTACCATAAAATCAACGGCTCTTTTGTCTGATTTGTATTCGTATTTTTTAGGGCAGCAGATGTTTGTTACAAAAGAGAAATATCCTCTAAAGATTCCGTTATAACCGTCAATGCTGTGAGAAATTTCATGTCCTAAAATTGCGGCCAGCATATCATCGTCGTCAAGCCGTGAGTATAAGCCTTTGTTTATGGTTACGGAACGATCAAAGATGCTTGAATATGCATTGACATCTTTTGAATCGTTGAGTGTAAATGTTATACGTTTATCAATTCTATTCTCGTTCAACAGTTTGAATCCGACCTGACTGACGTGTTCAAGAGTTGCCTCGTGTTCTTTTTTGGTTTCAAAATATGCGTAAGTAGAAGATGCATAACAAGTTGTACTCAACAAAAGAAACATTGTCAGCAATGCAAAAAGTCGTTTCATATATTACTCCTCTTTATTAATTTAGAACTGTTCTAAGAAACGCTTGTCGTTATTAAAGAACAATCTTATGTCATCTACTGCATATTTAAGCATGGCAAGTCTTTCGACGCCCATACCGAAAGCGAATCCTGAATACACATCCGGATCAATACCGACACCGTTTAGAACATTAACATCTACCATACCGCATCCGAGGATTTCAAGCCAGCCTGTACCGCCGCAGATTCTGCAGCCTTCACCATGGCACATTATGCATTGAACATCCAGCTCTGCAGAAGGTTCTGTGAATGGGAAGAAACTGCTTCTAAAACGTGTCGGGCGTGATGAGCCAAAATAAAGTCTTATGAACTCATTTAAAACACCTTTCAAGTCGCCGAAAGTAATATCCTTATCAATATACAAACCTTCTATCTGGTGGAAAAAGTTGTTTTTTCTTGCGTTAATATTCTCGTTTCTGTATACTCTTCCGGGTGCAACAACCTTTATAGGCGGTTTCTGATTCTCCATAACGTGAATCTGGGCGCCTGATGTCTGGCTTCTTAATACAACCCCGGGCATTCCTTTTACATAGAAAGTATCCTGAACATCTCTTGCCGGATGGTCTTTAGGAACATTGAGCATATCAAAATTATAGTATTCTGTCTCAACCTCGGGAGAAAGCTCAGGGCTTATTACTGAGAATCCAAGGTTTTGGAATATAGAGACAATTTCATTTGTTGTAGAAGTAAGAAGATGAACTTTTCCTTCCGGAATATATTTTCCGCTCAAGGTTATATCAATTCTTTCTTTTTCAAGCTTTTCATTAAGTTCCTTTTGATAAAAAATATCGTGTTTTTCTTTTAAAAGAGCTTCTAAATCCTGGGTAATTTTATTTGCAAGCGCGCCAACTGTTCGTTTATCTTCATCAGACAAATCTTTAAGCCCTTTTTTTATTGCATTAAATTCACCCTTGCGGCTCAAATATTTTAATCTGATTTCATCAAGGTCATTAATGGTCTTAGCGTTTTCAATATCAGCTTTTGCTGATGAGTAAATATTTTCCAGTTGTGTCTTCATTTCTATTCTTTCTCCCTTAGGTAAATGATACCGCGAGGAAGTAAAAATGTAAAGTTAGAAGGCTTAGTTAAAGAATAAAATTATTATAGCTTTCCTCAATTTGTTCCTGATCGATTCCGATATAACGCAGGGTAATCTGGGGGCTGCAGTGGTTAAATATTTTCTGAAGCATTGCTATGTCTTTAAATTTACGATAATGGTGATATCCAAAAGTTTTTCTCAAAGTATGGGTGCCCGTATTTGCTTCAATTTTGGCATCTTTGCAGGCTTTATTTATAATTCTGTATGCGGTGCTTCTGTCCATACGATTGCCGAATATCGTTGTAAAAAGAGGGCTTTCGGATTCTTTATTCCGGGTAAATTCAGCTATCATAGGTTTTAGTTTTGTATTTATAGGAAATTTTTTGAATTTTCCGGTCTTTTTTTCAATTAACAGTATGTAATTTTTACCTTTAACATCAAATACATTTAATCCGAGAATATCTGATATTCTCAATCCGCAGTTTGTTCCCAGTGTGAAAAGCAGTAAATTTCTCAAACTTTGTTTTTTGAGTATGGATTCTACTTTTTTAATATCAGCTAAATTTTTTATAGGCTCTACTGTTGTCATAATGTCTCCTTCCGGCGAGAATAAAATTTTATGCTATCTGCATATTACTCCACTGGGCAGTAATATATCACCTTTGCGGGTAGTTCAAAGAATAGATTAAATTTTTAAAATAGATTTTATGAAAAAAATAATTCTTTGTTTACTTTTTCAGTTTTTAATCCAGTGTGCAAATGCACAAAGCTTTGATATCAGCACTTTTGAACAATTGATTAATTCAACGCCCCAAAACGGAGATGTATTTAACTTTACGAGAAATTTGGACGCCTCTTCTTCTATCGGAAATTATTTTCAAAATTTGAATATATCTTTTGAAGGCAATAGTTATTATATAAACGGAAATGATTTGTTCGGAGGATTTGTTTTAAATAGAAGCAATGAAAGTCTTTTCAGCAGTGTCGGTATCAGAAACTGTCAGGGGCAGCTGTATAATAATTCAAAATTTGCAGGCGCAATTTTTAATAACGGCGGAAATGCAAATATCGAGAGTTCTGAATTTAACGGAAATTTTGTAAACTCTATGGGGTCAAATATAGGAGTAGGAGGGGCTGTTTATAACAGAAACAGCGGCGATGTTTCAATCATCAGCAGCAGTTTTTCAAATAATTATGCTTACGGCGCCTCTTCAAGCGGAGGGGCTGTTGCAAACGGATATGACTCCGGTGCGGATTTACAAGTCGCAGATACTACGTTCCAAAATAATTTTACTTACGGAGAAGTTTTATCAAGCGGAGGGGCGTTGTATAATACGAGCAGTGCAAATATCAGCAATTCGGTATTTAAAGATAATTATATTTCAGGCCCGTCCGGAATTTTCGGCTATGGCGGCTCTGTTTTTAATGCCGGTGATTTAACCGTAAAAAATACTGAATTTAATGGTAACTATGCAGACGGAGACACAGACTCTTTTGTGTTTGGAGGCGCTATATACAATTCAAAATCACTTGTCCTGGAAAATACGATATTCGCGGATAACCATGTAGATGCGCTTTTTACAGGTGCAGGAGGGGCAATTTTTAATGCAGAAGGCGGAGAAACTACAATAAGAAACTCGTTTCTTGAAAATAATTATATTTCACAAGAGGCTCAGGTAGGACATGGCGGGGCTGTTTACAACGTATCCATTTTAAATATAGAGGGTTCAACATTTAGAAATAACCGGAACAGAACAGGAGAAGGAAATGATATTTACAATTCATTAGATTCTTCTGTAATTAACTTTAGCGCAGACAATAATATTTTAAGCGGAATTGCAGGCATCGGAACGGTTAATAACAGCGGGATATTAAATTTAGGCGGTGTAAATAATAATTACACAGGTAATTTTAATCTTAATTCAGGGACATTGAATCTTCTTAAAGGGGCGGATTATTTCAGCGCCTCAAATACCGCATTTTCGGACGGTGTTAACTTCAATATGCAAAACGGAGAAATTAACAATATAAATTTCGGCAATATGACTTTATCCGGTACAAGTAATGTTTTTGCTGATGTGAATTTTAATACAAACACTATGGACAGAGTTAATGCCTCGTCGCTCTCGGGCGGAGGTACGCTTCATCTGGGAACTCTTGCAATAGAAGGAACTCCGAAGGGCGAATTTATAACTATTCCTTTTGCAGATTCAGTCTTAAAAGATGCTGTAACCTATACCCCTGAAACTATAGAAACCCCTATTTTTAATTATTATTCAAGCTATGATTCCTCTGACGGCAATCTTGATTTTACAAGAGGGGGATTTAATTCTTCAACCTATGTTCCTGCTGTTGCTGCGCAGCTTGCAGGATACTTAGTCCAGCTAGATACTTATAAAAAAATCTTTTCAAATCTGGATATGGTTATGATATCGCCTCCTAATCTTGCTAAAAGTATGGATTTTAAAAACCAGACAGCAAGTGTAAACCGGCAGTTTGCTTTTTCACCTCTTATGATGCCGGAAGAAAGAAGAGGGATATGGATTAAACCTTATGCAACATTTGAAAATGTACCGTTAAAGAATGGCCCTAAAGTGTCTAATGTTATGTACGGTACAATTTTAGGCGGTGAAAGCGAACTTATAAAACTGAAAAAGGGCTGGTATTCTCTATACGGCGCCTATGTTTCTTATAACGGCTCTCATCAGACTTTTGACGGTAATGGTATATATAATAACGGAGGGATTTTAGGGGTTGATGCAGCCTTTTATAAAGGTAATTTCTTCTCAATCTGGACTGCAAATGCCGGTGCAAATTCTGCGGAAGCTTCTACTAAATTCGGCAGAGATAACTTTGTCATGTTTAATACAGGAATTGCTGAAAAAACCGGGTATAATTGGGAACTTGCAGATAGAAAGCTGATTTTGCAGCCTAGCCTTATTATGTCATATTCATTTATAAATCCGTTTAATTATACAACAAGCAGTGATGTCCGGATGAGTGCAAATCCGATTCATGCAATCCAAATAGAGCCGGAGATAAAAATTATCGGAAACTTTAAGAACTACTTACAGCCTTATTTAAGTGTTTCAATGGTTTGGAATATTATTGATAAATCAAATTTTCAGGCAAATGATGTTTATCTTCCGAGCCTTGCAATAAAACCTTTTGTACAGTACGGTGTCGGCGTGCAGAAACGCTGGGGAGACAGATTAACAGGTTTTCTGGAAGGCATGATACGAAACGGCGGCAGAAATGGTATTGCTTTGCAGTTCGGGCTGAGAATAAGTATTTGATTTATGCTCTATTTAATGATTTAATACTCTAAAGTTGTGGAGAAGATTTGTTATGATGGGCATTGAAAAAGTTAAAAAATTTTTGTCGGCATATAATCTAGCGGATAAAGTGATGGAATTTGATGTTTCGAGTGCAACAGTCGAGCTTGCGGCAAAAGCCTTGGATGTTGAGCCTGCAAGGATTGCGAAAACTCTTTCTTTTAAGCTGGATGATAAGTGTGTACTTATTGTTTGTGCTGGCGATGTGCGGGTTGATAATAAAAAATATAAATCGTTTTTTTCTAAAAAAGCAAAAATGCTAACTTTGGAAGAAGTTTTTTCGTATACCGGCTATAATATCGGCGGTGTCTGTCCTTTCGGGGTAAATAAAGATAATGTAACAGTGTATACTGATATTTCTTTAAAACGTTTTAATACTGTATTTCCGGCATGCGGAACATCTAATTCTGCAATTGAACTGAGCTGTGATAAACTTTTTCTTGTTTCAGGAAGTTCCGGCTGGGTTGATGTCTGCTCTTAAAGCTTGATAAAATTTCATTTAGCGGTAATATAAAATCAAAAGATGAGGAGTTTGATTATGGATAATAAGAAGATATGTTTTATTGGCGCAGGAAAAATGGCAAGCGCAATTATAAAAGGGCTGTTGAGCTCAAATACGTTTGATAAAGAACATATTATAGCCGCGGAAGTTAATGAAGATTCCGCAAAAAGAGCAAAAGAAAATTTTGGAATCAATGTTGTATCTAATGCCAAAGATGCAGTAAAGGAGGCTGATATAATTCTCATCGCAACAAAACCTTTTGTAGTGCCGGATGTTTTGGAATCAATTAAAGACTCTGTGACTGCAAAGCAGTTGATAATATCAATTGCAGCGGGGATTACGTTTTCTAAGCTTGAGGGTGCTCTTGGCTCAGATAAAAGATTTGTCCGTGTAATGCCGAACACTCCGGCACTTCTTGAGTGCGGAATGAGCGCTGTATGCAAGAATGATTCTGCTAGCAGTGAAGATATAAAACTTGTTGAGAATATTTTCTCCAAAATAGGGAAAGTTATCCTTTGCGAAGAAAAAGATATTGACGCCGTAACCGGCGTTTCAGGCTCAGGCCCTGCATTTTATTATTATATAATTAATGAAATTGCAAAGGCCGGTGAAAAATTAGGGCTTGATTATAAAACAGCACTGACACTTTCTGCCCAGACAGCACTTGGTGCGGCAAGAATGATTCAGGAAACCGGAAATACGCCGGATGAACTTATTACAGCAGTTACAACACCAGGGGGCACAACAGCAGAAGGGAATAAAGTATTAAAAGAAAGCAATATCTCAGACGTTCTTTTTGAGACAGTAAAGAAAACTGCAGAAAAGTCTGCCCTTATGAGCAAATGCTAAGTTGATAACAGCTTAAGCCCTGTAATACCGCTTATTATAAAAAATATACATACCAGGCGCATAACACTTACCGGCTCTTTAAATAATATTATGCCCAAAATAACTGTGCCTATAGTTCCGATTCCCGTCCAGACTGCGTAAGCTGTTCCAAGCGGAATGTTTTTTAGTGCTATTGCTAAGAAATAAAAGCTCGCAATCATTCCTATAACCGTAAAGATACTTATCCAAACTTGTGTAAATCCGTGTGATAATTTTAGTCCGATTGCCCAGGCGACTTCAAATAATCCTGCTATGAATAAATAAAACCAAGACATTATTCCTCCTTTGTATTAAAAAAGCCGGGAGATATCTAAATATCTCCCAGGCTTTTATCCTTCCGTGTCCGCATATTTTGCGGGTTTTCTCTCGGTCCAGACCAAATAAATGTTTGCGGAACCCTAGAAAACTTTTGTTTATTATAACATAAATGTGTTTTGTTTAAAGCAAACGCGCAGTATATTTTAGTTAATTATTTATCCGTATTTTTGAATACTAAATCAGGATGTCTTGCCGCTTGCGTTTCATCAATTTTCTTAACAGGAGTTTTTTGAGGGGATTTTAATACTCCTTCAGGATTTTCTCTGATTTCTTCCGCTATTTTAAGCATTATATCAACAAAGTTATCCAAAACCTCTTTTGATTCTGATTCTGTGGGCTCTATCATAAGCGCTTCGTGCACAATCAGAGGGAAATAAACCGTTGGCGGATGGCAGTTAGAATCCATAAGCCTTTTTGCGATACCTAAAGTGGAAACTCCCTGATGGTGCTGGCGTTCGCCTGAGAGTACAAACTCATGCATACAGGGCTCATCATAAGGCAAATCATACGCGCCTTTGAGTTTTTCTTTCAGATAATTTGCGTTTAAGACAGCATCAGCACTTGCAAGCTTAAGGTTCTTACCCATCATTAGAATATATGCGTAAGCTCTAACCAGAACTCCAAAGTTTCCGTAAAAACTTCTGACTTTTCCGATAGAGTGCTTGATGTTATAATCGCGTCTGTATTTTCCGTCTTCAAAAACTATAACAGGCGACGGCAAATAGTCTTTTAATTTTTCTACAACGCAAACCGGGCCAGCTCCAGGGCCGCCCCCTCCGTGTGGTGTGGCAAATGTTTTATGCAAATTAAGATGCACTACATCAAACCCCATTAAAGCAGGATTAGTCCAGCCCATAATCGCGTTAAAATTAGCGCCGTCATAATAAAGAAGCGAGCCATTATCGTGCATGAGCTTTGATATTTCCAAAACTTTCTCTTCAAAAATACCAAGAGTGTTCGGATTAGTCATCATTATTGCCGCGACATTTTCATCCAAGAGTTCTTTTAGGGCCTCGACATCAACCTGACCTTTTGAATTTGACTTAACTTCAACTATCTCAAAACCGCACATTTTAGCACTTGCAGGGTTTGTACCGTGAGCAGAATCTGGAACAATTACTTTAACCCTGTTTGGCTCACCTTTCACCTCGAAATACTTTTTAATAATCATCATTCCGGTTAACTCACCGTGCGCGCCGGCAGCAGGCTGCAATGTTACTGCATCCATTCCGGTTATGTATTTTAAAGCTTCTTGGAGTCTGAACATTAATTCCAATGCGCCTTGTGCATCTTCATCAGACTGCAGCGGGTGAAGATTTGTAAACCCTTCAAGCGAGGCCAAGAGTTCATTTACCTTCGGGTTATACTTCATTGTACAGGAACCGAGCGGATAAAAGCCTTTTTCTATACAAAAATTTCTGTCACTTAGGGCTTTATAATGCCGCATAACTTCAAGTTCGCTAAGCTGCGGCAGACCGATTGCCCCTTCTCTTAATAAATTTTCAGGTATAAAATCTCCTAAATTGTACTCTCCGATACAAATCCCGTCAGCGCCGCTGTTTTTTTCAAATATCGTTTTCATCTGATACTTCTTCCTGCTTTAGTAACTCTTTTTTTATTTTTTCCAATGCGTTTTGTATTATTCTTGAAATTCTGGATTGAGAAATATTAAACTCTGCTGAAATATCCTTAAGTTTTTTATCATAAAAATACTTAGCTTCAATCAAATCTTGTTCGCGCTGTGTGAGCTTTTTCATAATTTCGCAGATTCTGTTTTTAAGTTCCATAATCTCTGCTTTTTCTTCCGGTGTACGGGACGAATCACGGATTAAAGTCGGATTATCGGCATCTGCCATTTCTTCTATAGACAGAATCGTTTTATAAACAGCGTCTTTGATTTTTTCTTGTTCATTGCTTTCTTGATTCTTCATAACATACCACTTGTAGCGCCGGCGCATTTCGTTTCTTATTGCCCATTTTATAGCCTTAGTAAGGTATGCCTGATTATATAAGTCGTGGTTTGAGGTGTTATTAATTAAATAATAAACGGTATAATTTGCAAGGTTAATGACTTCAGAAAGCTCAATTAAGCCCAGCGAAGAAAATTTTTTATATTCCACTTTAGATATTGTGTCGATTAAGTCTTTGTATTGAGAAAGATTAGCCCTCTGTTCCCTCTCTTTGTTTATTGAATCTAAGTCTTTCATACCTTATAATATACAGAAAATAACATGTAAATGCAAGACAGTTCTAAATTTTACAATTGTGTTAAATTATGTTAATATGTAGGGTAAAGAGAGGGTAAATAAATGAAATATTTTAAATATATAAAATCAATCGTGCTTGTTGCATTTAGTGCAATGGTATTAACTACAAGTGCTGCATATCTTGAAACAGCAACAGCTGCCCCGGCAGCTGTACCGCCGGCAGCAGAGACAACTAAAACCGTATATCAGGTTTCACCGCTTACGGTTGTTAATTCCCCAAAGAGTTATCTTAATAAAACGATTCTTATGAAAGCTAAGTTTGATAAATTTGCAACACTGGGGCTTGATTATAAACCGGCCTTCAAATCTTCGGAAGATTATATCTCATTTCTTATAAAACGTGATGATACTAAATATGATATTCCGCTTTCTGAAATGAAACTTTTCCTCAAACGGGATGAAGCAGAAAAATTTATCGACTTAAAGACAAATGACGAAATAGAAATTAAAGGTGTAGTATTTTCTGATGCCCTCGGTGATGCCTGGGTTGATGTTCAACAATTGACGGTAACGAATAAAGCACCGGAAGATAAAAAGACGGAGTAAAATAAAATGCCGGAAATACAAGAAAAAGATATAAAAAAAGAAAAGAAAAAAGTTTTTTTAACAGTCCATGGTCACTTTTATCAGCCGCCAAGAGAAAATCCGTGGCTGGAAGCGATTGAGCAACAGGATAGTGCCCAGCCTTTCCACGACTGGAATGAAAGGGTTAATGCAGAATGTTATAATCCGAATTCCGTTTCAAAAATTGTAGATTCTAAAAACCAAATTTTAAATGTTGTAAATAATTATGAATACATAAGCTACAATTTTGGTCCGACGATTCTATCCTGGATGGAAGAGTTTGCTCCGCTTACGTATGAAAGAATAATCAAGGCCGACATTAACTCCAGAAGAATGCACTCAGGCCACGGTAATGCAATTGCTCAGGTTTATAACCACATGATTATGCCGTTAGCTAATGAAAGAGACAAGCAGACGCAGGTTAAGTGGGGTATTAAAGACTTTGAATACCGTTTCGGCAGAAAGCCGGAAGGAATTTGGCTCGCTGAAACTGCTGTAGACGATGATACGCTAAGAGTTCTTGTGGAAAATGATATCAAATTTACGATACTTTCTCCATATCAAGCTCAGAGAATCAGAAAAGAAGGAGAAGAAACCTGGCAGGACGTAAGCTGGGGCAATATTGATCCTGCTCGTTCATACAGATATTATATAAAATCCGCACCGGGTAAGTTTATCGACCTATTCTTTTATGACGGTGCAATTTCCCGCTCAGTTGCGTTCGATGAATTATTAACAGACGGTAATAAATTTGTAAATCGTCTTAAGGATGGTATCTCAGACTTGAGAAATTATGACCAGCTTGTACATATTGCAACAGATGGCGAAAGCTACGGCCACCACACAAAATTCGGTGATATGGCGCTTGCGTATGCAATGAAGCTGAGGGTTCAGGATGCAGGATTTACAATCACCAATTACGGCGAGTATTTAGAAAAATACAGAAGCGACTGGGAAGTGGAAATAAAACCTGTATCGTCCTGGAGTTGTTTCCATGGTGTAGGACGCTGGTGCGAGGACTGCGGCTGTTCAACAGGCGGACATCCCGGGTGGAACCAGAAATGGAGAAAACCGCTTAGAGACGCATTAGACCACTTAAGGGATGAAACTATTTCGTTATACAACAGGCATGGAAAAAAATATTTTATCAATCCGAAAGAGGCGCGTGATAATTATATCAGTGTAATTTTAGACCGAAGCGATATCAGTGTTAAGAATTTCCAGGATGAGTATTTTGTTCCGGATTTGGATGATGAACAGAAAGTCCGTGCTATGGAACTTCTGGAAATCCAAAGACAGGCAATGCTTATGTATACAAGCTGCGGATGGTTCTTCTCTGAAATCTCAGGTATTGAGACTGTTCAGATTATGAAGTATGCGGCAAGGGTTATGCAGCTTGCAAAATCGTTTACCAAAAAAGATTTGGAAACTCCGTTTTTGGAAATTTTAAAGGAAGCAAAAAGTAATATTCCCGAGTTCGGTACCGGAAAAGACGTTTTTGAAAAATTTGTCAAACCGTCTGTTGTAACTGCAAAACAGATTGTAAGCTTGTGGGCAATATCATCACTTTATACTGATATTGAAGACGAAGAGAGTGTATATTGTTATCAGATTAGAAAGCATTCTTACAAAAGCGTTACAAAAGGAAATTCAAAACTTGTAATCGGACATATTGAAGTCGAATCTAAGGTTACATTAGAAAAATCAAATATGATATTTGCGCTTCTGCAGTTCTCCGGCGGAGACTTCCACTGTGCAATAAAAGAATATTCTGATAATTTTGGCGATATACAAAAAGAATTAATCAGAACTTATCTCGTATCACCGCTTACGGAGATTATCAGAAGCATTGACAGTTACTTTGGAACTGAATACTTTACGCTTAAAGACATATTTATTGAAGAAAGACGTAAAATTCTTCAAACAATGCTTAAGGGTAAGCTGCAAATCTTTGCAAATACTTACGCTTCAATGTACGAGGAAGGCAAAGGTTCTATTTATCAAATGCAGACACTCGGGCTTGAGATTCCGAAAGAATTCAAAATTTCTGCGCAGTATGTTCTTACAAAACAATTTAATGAGCTGTTTGTTGACTCTCGAGGATTTTTGGATGCAGATATTATTCAGCAGGCTTGTGATATTAACTTTGAAGCAAAAAGAATTGGTATTGAAATAGATAAGACGCCTACTTCTAAGATTTTCAGCAAAAAAGTTGCGCAGAATATTAACAGGCTTTCATACGCGCTTGATTTACAGCAGGTTGATGCAACTCTTGAACTTCTGGATTGCATTTCAAAACTGGAAATTAAGGTTGATATTGCAGAAGCACAAAGTTATTATTTCTCAAAAATAGTTACTAATCTGGAAGAATTGATTAAGGGTATAAGCTGTCAGGCGGACAGAGATTTACTCGTTATGCTGTTTGAAATTGGCGAAAACCTTAATATCAATATGGATTACTACAAGCAAATGTTCAATAGAGCGCTTGTGGGGAAAAGCTAAAAATTTAAATTATAAAAAATGAAAGCGGCAGGAATTTGAATGCCGCTTTTATTTTTTTATAAAGCAGATTACTGTAGAGGCCGCAAAGTCTTTGGTCGTTATATCACAGCCTGTATTAACTATTTTATCGGACATTTTAAACGGAGCAATAAAATAATATTTCCCCTCTGTAAATTTGTCTAGTGCTTCTCTGCAGGAGTTCTCCTGTTTTTTATCTGCACATATAAATGGAAGCGAGGTTACTTCGTTATTTATACTTTTGCCTTCGGCATAATATTTAAAAGTATTGTAATCACTATCAGTTATTATTTTATCTGTTGAGTTTATGGAATTTTTTATGTATATAACGGCTTCTCTGTGTGAAGTTCCGATTGGGTTATTTATGTATAAACAACTTAGCAGTAGTGTAATAATACAGAAAATTGATGTGAGCTGGGGGTTGAATTTAAAATCAGACTCTGCAATAAATATTGTTACCATAGGCAGCCAGAATAATATGAGCCTTGCTGCAATGGGATATAAATGGAGTAGTGAGGCCAGAAGGGTCAGTGCTATCGGTAAAAATAAAAAAGTTTTGAAAAGTTTCGAGAATCTGTTTGTAAAAAGAAAAGCAAGGGCACAGAATACTGTATAAAGTCCTAGCGGGATTGCAAAAGCTTTTTTAAAAGTATAAAATTCTCCGAGCCTGATGAGGAGTCTTGTCGGATGAGTAAAATCCAAGAACCCATACTGTGAAGCCCAGAAGTTATCCATACCTGCGTAATTTATGCCGTAAACGCTTTTTAGATAGAGCGTATAGAATAAAATACAGCTTATTAATAACGGCAAAGAGATTATTCCGCTCTTTTTTATTTCTTTTTTTACCAGAAGAATTATAAGCCCGGCTGCGGTTATGAAGAATGAGGACAGAGAAAACCAAGGGGCGATGGCTATTGTAATAATATCTGTAATCTTTAATTTATTTTCAAAAATTATCCGGTAGTATACAAACAGAAGAACTAATGCTGTAAAAAGTTCAAGAGAATATTGCTTAAATTGAACACAATAACTGATTGAAATCGGGTTAAATGTGAATATAAACAGGGCAAGCGCTATATGCCGTTTGTTTGCGGAAATTTTTTTGAAAAATAAGTAAAATAACGGCAGTGTGCATACTCCTGATATAAACGGGATGATTCTGAACGTGAGGTCTCTAAAGTAATCATTAGCCGGAGAGAGTGCATTATATAGAAATTTGGATAAAATTAAGAATAACGGAGGCGCAACTTGGAGCGAATCGAGCCCGTTAAATAAGTCTTTGTACGAATGGTGAATTACATTAAGTGCCAGTGATGATTCATCATATATAAAAGATGGATTTTTTATAAAAAGAATAAGCCGCAAAATAATACCTATTACAAAAATTGATATTATACCCAACTTATAGGTTTTGCGTAAGCTAATCATCAAGGTACTTCCTATTTACTAATTCATCCGGCATAAACTGTTGCTCTATATCCGGCGCGTCATGGGTGTATACATACCCTTTGCCGAATCCGTATTTTGCCGCATCCTTGTAATGCGCATCTCTAAGGTGCATCGGAGGCGGAAAGTCCTGGCCTGATTCAATATCTGCAAGGGCTTTGTCTATTGCAAGGCAGGCTTTATTTGATTTAGGGGCTTTTGCAACATAAACAACCGCATTCGCAAGCGGTATCCGTCCTTCCGGAAGCCCGATAATTTCAACCGCCCGATATGCATTAACCGCAATATTCATAGCATTAGGATCTGCAATCCCAACATCTTCGGCAGCGCATACAATCAGCCTTCTTGCGATAAATCTCGGATCTTCGCCGGCTTCAATCATTTTGGCAAGGTAATATATTGCAGCGTCAGCATCTGAACCCCTAAGGCTTTTTTGAAAAGCCGAAGCGCAATCATAGTGTTCTTGTGTTGAATATCGTGTATTACGTTTCTGGGTAATACTTTCCAATATTTCAATACTTAATAATCTTGTATCGTTAGAAAAATTGCTTGCGAAATACGAATTCTCAACAAGATTCAATGCACATCTTGCATCCCCTCTTGCGTTATTTACAATAAATTTTACGACTTCATCATCATACTGAATCGGCTGATAATTTTTCTCCAAATATTCAAACCCACGATTAATAATTTTTGTCATGCTAATATCATTAATCGGATTCAGCCTTATAACCTGAACTCTTGAAAGCAGCGCAGGAACGACCTGAAACGACGGATTCTCAGTTGTTGAACCTATAAGAAACAGGGTTCCGTTCTCTACATGGGGCAACAGTGCATCCTGCTGGGTTTTAGAATACCTGTGGATTTCATCAATAAACAAGATTGTTTTTTGTCCGGCTCTCAAAGCTTGACGAGCCTGTTCAACAGTTTCTTTAATCTCTTTTATGCCGGAGGTTACGGCAGAAAGCTCAATAAACTGCGCATTCACTTTTGTTGCAATAAGCCTTGCTAAAGTCGTTTTTCCGCAGCCCGGAGTTCCCCACAAAATCAACGAAAAAAGACGCTGTGTTTTTAAAAGATTGAGCAAAGGAGAATTTGGAGCAACAACATTCGACTGCCCGAGAAATTCGTCCAATGTTTTGGGTCTCAAAATCTCTGCAAGCGGAACCTGTTTGTTTGCCTCTTCCAGTTGTGTAAATAAGTCCATACAAATATGGTAACATAAATACCCAATCTTATGTTATAATGTAACTTTACGAAAGGAGATTTATATGGAATTAAGAGGATCAAAGACAGAGGCAAACCTGATGGAGGCTTTTTCTGGGGAATCACAGGCCAGAAATAAGTATACTTACTACGCTTCTCAGGCAAAAAAAGACGGCTATGTGCATATAGCCAGATTATTTGAAGAAACAGCCAATAATGAAAAAGAGCACGCAAAAATTTGGTTTAAGCTTCTTCACGGCGGAAAAATCGGCTCTACTCTTGAAAACCTTGAAGACGCAGCTGCAGGCGAAAACTACGAGTGGACAGATATGTACGCTAAATTTGCAAAAGAAGCAAGAGAAGAAGGTTTTGACGATATAGCACTTCTGTTTGAAAATGTTGCAAAAATTGAAAAAGACCACGAAGAAAGGTACAGGAAACTTCTCGAAAACATAAAAAAAGAAGAAGTTTTCTCTAAATCAGAACCGGTTGTTTGGGAATGCGCAAACTGCGGCTTCTCTTATACAGGAACATCTGCAGTAGAGCTTTGCCCTGTATGCAAACACCCAAAAAGTTATTTTATGGTGAAAGCCAAAAATTATTAATCTGATGAAAATGGCGGTTAAATCCCGCCATTTTTTTGTTTTTTAGCATTTTCATATCTTTTTTTCGTAAAATGAACCGTCATACCTGCGACAAAGAATCCCATCACTCCGATTGAGAAAATATAAGGCAGCCCCTTTATTAAGACTTTTTGTTTTACAAGTGACTTGTACTCTTTCTCGACTGAAGAATTTCTTTCAAGCGCAAGCTTTTCTGCTAAACCTTTCAGTTTATCAAATTCAGGGACTTTTAAGTCTTTGTCTATTAAATCCCTGCATTTTCCCATTTTATAAAGCAATTTTCTAAATCCCTGTTCAACCAATTCACTTCCTGTAATCACATAAAGTGCCACTAATGGAAACCTTGTTGCAGTCTCTTTCAAGTTTTCTTTGCCTCTATCTGCAGAAGCGCCAAAGTATCCAACGCCTCCTGTAAGTACGCAAGTCGTCAGCTGCCCTTTACTCAAGCACAACTCTCCCTTTTTAGTATGGTTAAAATCCATACATAAATATTTATTAAAAAAATTCTTTGTTTTTGGGGCATTTTTAAACAATTTTGTCCCGGGTGCAACAATAAATTCCGAGATATTTTGAAGTATTTTAGAATTTTTGCCCTTTGTTGCAAGTAAACCTGCTAATCCCAGACATCCTGCATAAACTCCGCCTGCAAGCCCAATATGCCTTTTTGCACTTTTTCTTACCTTTTCCTGATGAGCCTTGTCCTCTTTTGTGTTTTCCAATGATGCAATATTCTTAAAGTCACTCTTATTAAAAATTTTGAGCGTCATAAGGTTTTTAATATAATTCAAAGAAAACTCTGTAAGGGGTATTGCCATTGCAGCAAGTGCAATAGCCGCCTTAATAGGTAAAATCTTCTTATTCTTTACCTTGTCAGCTTTTTCCATAAGCTCTACGCCTGTTGTTGCAACATCTTTCTTTAAATCAGGAGTTAGTCCCTTAGAAAAAACCTTCCTTGCAACATGCTGGCCTAAAATTGTAGGCACAAAATAGATTAAAGTTTCCTCAGAAACTTCCAAAAAAGTATTCTCGGTTAAATCCGCCAAACTTCTTGAAAAAACTGCTTTCGGTATCAAACAGGTAGTAACATCCTGAATAAATCTTGACGTAGAAAGCCCTGACGCCTGTTCCTGATGCCTTACAAACTTTGCAGCAGGCTTTAGCGCTTTTGGCAGAGTATTAATTAGATTATCGTTATTTACTTTTGTCATGACTGCACATTCCTAAAACTTGTGAAACTCGAAAATTGCCTAACCTGAAAAATTTTGTTTACAATTTTTAACTTTCACAAGCTTAAATTTGAGCAGACAAAACCCCTCAGGCTTTAACTACCCAAAATTTAGAATAGAATAGTAAAATCCGGGTAGTTAAACTAACCCGCGCCACCAATTTCTATTCAAATTTACGATTACAATTTTATTCATTTCGACGTACTTTCTTTGTATCGATATATCGATACAAAGAAAGTATAACTTATAAAAATGTTTTTGTCAATAACAAGCGGTTTCATTATGATTTAATCAAGCCCGGCGGAAAATTGGACTTCATTATCTTTTTTTTTAGTATCTTTATTTTGTGTTATAATGGTTCCATGTTCACAGGAATCATAGAAGAAACCGGGAAAATTTCATCTGTCACAAAAAATCAAATATGCGTTGAATGCAAAAAAATTCCGGATGACATAAGTTTAGGTGACAGTATTGCTGTGAACGGGGTTTGTCTTACTGTTGTAAATTTCACAGATAGAGGATTTACAGCAGATGTTTCTCCCGAAACTTTTTCGGTAACTGCTCTCAATAATCTTAAATCAGGAGATTATGTAAATCTTGAAAGAGCAATGCCTGCAAACGGACGATTCGGAGGGCATATTGTATCAGGCCATGTCGATGGTGTGGGAAAAATTGTTAGTGTAAATCCAAATAATGGATTTTATGATGTAAAAATAGAGCTTGCGGATGAGAATGCAAAATATGTGATAAAAAAAGGTTCTGTTACAATTGACGGCATAAGCCTCACCATAGCCCAAATTGATAAGAATCTTATAACAATTGCCGTAATTCCGCATACGTTTGAAAATACAAATCTTAAGCGGTTAAAAAGCGGAGATTTTGTAAATGTTGAAGTTGATATAATAGCTAAATATATTGAAAAATTTTTATTAACGAGTGATAATAGGTCAGGAATAGATATAGATTTTCTACAGAGGAATGGTTTTTATTAAGATGACAAATCAATTCAATACAATTGAAGAAGCATTAGAGGATTTCCGTCAGGGAAAACCGATTATTGTCGCAGATGATGAAGACAGAGAAAACGAAGGTGATTTGATTTGTTCTGCCCAGTTTGTAACGCCTGAGCTTGTTAATTTTATTACAAAAGAGTGCCGCGGAATTGTCTGCCTTGCAATATCACAAGAAATCGCCGACAAACTTGAACTCCCGCAAATGGTTGCAAAAAATACGGAAAGTATGCAGACAGCTTTTTCATTAAGCATTGACGCCCATCCGAAATTTGGGGTAACAACAGGTGTTTCAGCCTTTGATAGAGCAAAAACTATTGAAGTCGCAATTGCCCCTGATGCCCAGCCGTCTGACCTGCGCCGCCCGGGACACTTGTTTCCGTGTGTTGCAAAAAAAGGCGGAGTTCTAAAAAGATGCGGGCACACAGAGGCTGTAGTTGATTTAGCTAGATTATGCGGACACAGACAAGCCGGAATAATGTGCGAAATTATGAAAGAAAATGGCGAAATGGCAAGAAGAGATGATTTGCACGAGTTTGCCAAAAAACATAATTTTAAATTCATAACCGTTGCAGATTTGATTGCTTACCGCCTAAAACAAGAAAAATTTGTTAAGCGCGAAGTAGAAGTATTTTTGCCGACACAATTTGGAGATTTCAACATAATCGGATACACCGATACAATCACAGGCTGTGAACATGTTGCTCTGGTTAAAGACGACGGCTCTGATAAAATTCCGCTTGTAAGAGTTCACAGTGAGTGCCTGACCGGAGATGTATTCCACAGTCTCAAATGCGACTGCAACTGGCAGCTTCATAATGCTTTAAAAATGATTAATGAGTACGGAAAAGGCGCTTTAGTATATATCCACGACCACGAAGGGCGCGGTATCGGCTTGATTAATAAGCTCAAAGCTTATAAACTGCAGGAAGAAGGTCAGGATACGATTGAAGCGAATGAATCTTTAGGCTTTGCACCGGATTTGAGAAATTACGGTGTCGGGGCTCAGATTATACTGGATTTAGGGTTCAATAATTTTAACCTGATTACTAATAATCCGAAAAAAATTGTCGGATTAAAAGGTTACGGACTCAAAATTCATGATAATATTAATCTAAAATCAGAGGTTAATAAATATAATGAAAGGTATATTAATACCAAACGCGAAAAGATGCACCATTTAATGTAAAGGAATTTTTATGGCAGATTCAACATACGAAGTAGAATTATTGAGCGGTAATATATCAAAAATATTTGCCGGTGTGTACAATGATTTCAAGGCAAAAGCCGTCAGCGAATACAAGTTTGAGCTTGAACCGCTGCCGTATGAAGAATTTGTCGATGCTGTTGAAAAAGACTATATGAAATGTATTGTTCTAAAAGAGAATGAAATTCCGACGGCATTTTTGGTTTACACTACCTCAATTTCAGAATCTATAGAACTAAACCTTATACACTGCCTGGGAACAGAAGATGAAATTCCAAAAGTCAGGCTGCTGATAGAGAAATTTCTGGAAATGACAGAAACTGACCGTCAGACAAAGGTTGTGTCTTATCCGATGATAGGGCATCAGTCAGTATTTACGGCAGATATTGCAAAATACGGATTCAAATTTATCGGGCTTGCAGTTCTTAGATTCATGATGGGTAATGCCTCCTCAGAAAGGATTCTTGAAAATATGAAACTTTCGGAAAAGCTTGATGGTTATAAAATAGTCGGTTATTCTGATTTGTACAGAGATGATGCAATAAGAATTATTCACGAATCCTTTAGAGATGAACAGGATGCAATATACGATACAAGATTTAAATCAATCGAAGGAACGACTGACATTATTAATAAAATAGTAGAAAATATTTATGGGGAATTTCTGCCTGATGTAACCTCTGTTTTGTTGTATAATGATTCTCCAGTAGGCTTTGCATTTGCAAATGTAACCGGCGGAAAAATAGCAAACATTCCGCTTGTTGCTATAGAAAAAGAACACAGAGGTCATGGTTTTTCAGAACACTTACTGAATCGCTCAATAAAGACAATTGTAGACTGGACAAAAATCGGCAAGCGCGTTTTTTCTGAAATTAATGTCACAACAGAAACAAATAATTACAAAGCATTAAAGATGTACCGTAGAATAGGATTTAGAGAAGATTACTGCTATCCTCAGGCATATTTAGTACCGAGTAAGAAAAAATAATAACAATAGATGGTTTTTAGCGTTTTACTTTCAAGTAAAATGCAAGAGGAAATTATACGAAAGGAGAAGTATGAGATTTTCAAAAGAAATGTTAACGGCAGTCAGTGTATTTTGTCTGACTTCTGCTGTAATGGCGGGGCAGCCCGGTGCGCCAATTCAGGCTTATGCTCATCCGACATTGTTCGGCTCTCAAGGGCATTCTCTTGTAACAACAGAAAATGATGTAATCATCGGAGGTAAAATTTGCAAACCTTGTCATGCGAAAACTATCGAAAACAAACAAAATGTTGTAATCGACCGTTTTGCAAAAGACATGCTAAAAAACATGAAAGACAAAATGGATGCAAGAAGAGCAGATTTATTTAATCCAAAGATGCCGGTACTGCGTTCTGAATTAGCTTTCATTCTTGCAGACGGTCTTGATTTAAAAGATGTTAAAGCAAACAGCTACACAGACGTAACAGCAGAATACTGGGCAAAAGACCAGATTGACAGAGCTTTAACTGCAGATGTAATGATTGGTTATCCGGATTCTACATTCAAACCGGATCAGCCTATTACAAAAGCGGAGGTTTTAGCAACATTTGCAAAAATGATGGATGTATCTGCAGATAAAAATGCAGCGCCGGCAATTGACGGACAAGCTGTAAAATATGTTCCTAAGTGGGCATACGGTGCCGCAAATGAGGTTATCGCATCAGGCATCTTGAACAAAGCACCGGACAAAGACAAACTTATAAAAGACGAATACTTGTCAAAAGAACAAGTTGCATATATGCTTGGTGCAATGAAATCCGGTTTTGTAATCGATACTTCTAACGGCGCAGTAAACTGTGCAACTAAATATGAACCTGTAGCTATAAAGATAAAATTAAGCGAAAGACTCAGTGCAAGAACTTCTAATGTAGGCGATACATTCACTGCAAAAACAACAGAAGACGTAACAATTGCAGGAACCTGCTTCCCGGCCGGCTCTACAGTAAAAGGTGTTGTATCATCTGTTGCAAGACCGGGAATTAAAAAACCGGGTTATATAGAAGTTAAATTTGAATCTATCAAGAACGGTGACAACTGTGCTGAATTTCCAAAGAAATTGTCAAGCGCACAGGCAGATGTCTTGAAAAATCCTAATATCATTTCAAGATTATTAGGCGCACCATTCTCAATGGCAGGCAGAATAGTTGGTGTTGCCGGCAGAACAGTGTCATCAGGCGTAGAAGTTGTAGCAAACGGTCTTGAAGAATACGGCGACAACTGGTCTGACGCATTCTGCGATACAGCATCACTTCATCCGCTAAAAGGTTTGAAGAGTGTTGGAAGCAGCTTTATCACTGTTGGTAAAGGTGTTTACAATGTTGTTAAACTCGTTGGCAGCGGCGTATTCGGTGTATGCTATGAATTTGTTGATGAAGCTAAGTACCTCATCGTACCTAACACAACAAATGATTCTTGCATGAATCCTGATGAAGAATTGACTATTATTTACTAAAAATAGTTAGTTGAAATTTCAAATCACCCCTGATATCGTTGAATATTAGGGGTGATTTGTTACAAAACTTCATAAAAGAATTAAAAAAAGGCAATTTTTTTTCTTTTTGTGACTTTATATATATACAAGATATCTAAAGTCATTACATAATAAAGGAGAAATATATGGCAAGAGTACTAATTTCAATGCCCGAAGAATTTTTAGACAGAATCGATCAGGTCGCAGAAGGAGAAAACAGAACCCGTTCAGAATTGATTAGAGAAGCTTTGAGAAGCTATATGTATAAAAGCAGAGTAAAAGCAAATACAATGGCAGGAAAAAATGCCGCAATCTTAGAGGCGCTGCTAGACTAGGCTGGAGTTAGAAAATTAGCAAAATGACTTTTAGAGGTCATTTGTACAGGCGGAAATTGGGAAAAGCCGGAAAAGGGAAATAGGATTAAATAAAAAACGCTCTACGAATGAGCGTTTTTTATATGTTTTCAAATGAATCAATTACAACATCGACAATAGCTGTTCCGTTATGTCTAATTGCTTTTTCAAGCGCCGGGATGAGTTCTTCTTTTGTTTTTACGCTTATTGCAAACAAATCGTATGCCTCTGCAATCTTTGTAAAATCAGGATTAATCATCTCGACCTGGTATCTTTGGTTATAAATTTTTTCCTGCAGTTCGCGAACCATCCCCAGATAACTGTTATTCATAATAATAATTTTTATTGGAATATTGTGTTCTCTGCAGGTTGCAAGTTCCTGCAGATTCATCTGGAACGAGCCGTCACCTGTTATATTCAATACAAGATTATCAGGGTTTGCAATATAGGCCCCTATAGATGCCGGGAGTCCGAATCCCATTGTTCCAAGCCCGCCGGAGGTTATGAATTTGCGGGGCTTATTGAAGTTGAAAAATTGTGCCGTAAGCATTTGATGCTGCCCTACATCTGTAACTACAACCGGCTCTAAGTATTTAGTAAAATCTGAAAGAGTTTTAAGGACAAAAGATGAATGCAGGCAATTTGACTTACACTCAGGCTCTTTCGGACATTCTTTTATTTCATCGGTTTCTATCAGCCATTTTTGTTTTGGCTCAAAATGTGGTGATTGCTTTACAAATTCCGAAAGAAATTCTTTTGCATCAGCAATTATTTCCAAATCGAAAAGGTTTTGCAAATGATTTATATTAATATTAACGATTTTAGTATTAGGTGCAAACTGATTTTTTTTACAAGTTGTTCTGTCAGAGAGGCTTGCGCCGATAGAGATTAATAAATCGCACCTTTTTATAGCAGAGTTAGCTTCTTGAGAACCGTTTAATCCAATCATTCCCAGATAATAGCTGTTTTCGGAGGGATAGGCGCCAATTCCCATCAGTGTAGATACAACAGGAGTTTGTATTTTAGATATAAACTGTTCAATTTCGTAATAAGCATCCAGGCTTCCTCCTCCGAGTAAAACTAATGGTCTTTGGGCTTCATTTATGAGTTTAGAAAGTTTATGAATATCTTCGCTATAATCTTGCAGAGGTTTGTATTCTTTTTGTTCTTTATTATGCAGCGCAGTGTATTCAGCTTCCAGAATATTCCTCGGCAAGGCTACGATGACAGGTCCTTTGCTTCCGGAGTTTGCTTCTATAAAGGCTTTTTCAATAATATCTTTTATGTCGTCTTTATAATTAAGAAGATAATTTTTTTTGCAGCAGGATTTGGTCATAGAAATAATATCAACTTTTTGGAAAACCTTAGAATGTTTATTTGCGGGTGCAACATCTCCGGCAAGGACAACCAGTGGAGTTGAGTCTGCAAAAGCGTTTGCGATTCCTGTTATAGTATTTGTAAATCCCGGGCCTGAGGTTACGAGGACTACTCCGGGTGCGCCGTTGATTCTGGCATAACCTTCTGCTGCGTGCACCGCTGCTTGTTCATGGCGAACGAGGTAGTGTTTTATCTTATTTTGTTTGGCAAGTTCGTTATAAATACTCAAAACCGAAGCGCCCGGGTAGCCAAAAATGCTGTCAACACCGAGTTTAACCAGCGTATCAACAAGAATTTTTGCGTTGGATGAATAATCCGTTTTTGGTTTGGGTTGATTTATGCTCAAAAGATTTGCCATTGTATGGTTATTATACATCAAAATAAAAATAAAAGGGTTGATTTATAAACTTGTTTACAGTACGATTGATTTGCACGGGCCAATAGAGTTTGTGTGTTTTGTTGAAAATTGAATATAATATCGGGATGTAGCAAGGATTCCGGAGAAACGATTAAGTATCGTTTCGAATGGATGGCAGGCGAGCCCGAACGGAAGTGAGGCGAGCCAAGGACTCCGCCAAAATGATTAAGTATCATTTTGATGGACGGCAGGCGAGACCGAACGGAAGTGAGGCGAGCCGTATATAGATATACCAAGCTGCGCCTCGGAAAGTGAAAATTGAATATAGTGTCGGGATGTAGCAAGGACTCCTGAGAAACGATTAAGTATCGTTTCGAATGGATGGCAGGCGAGATCGAACGAAAGTTCGGCGAGCCAAGGACTCCGCCAAAATGATTAAGTATCATTTTGATGGACGGCAGGCGAGACCGAACGGAAGTGAGGCG